>JAGTJU010000002.1:629205-943808 GCA_022184915.1 Myxococcales bacterium
TTCCGGGAAGCGCAAATTGCCGCCTCTCTGTCGCACGGCAATCTCCTTTCTGTCTTCGACTTTGACAGGGCCGCTTCTGATTTGGATCCCGCCTTGGCGGGCCGCTACTTCATCGTGATGGAGTACGTGGACGGAGCGTCTCTTTGGGATGTAATGCGGGCGTCTGAGCGACGCGGCACGCAGCTGTCCGAGTCTCAGGTGGTTCATCTGGCGGGGGAGCTTCTCAAGGGACTCAGCTACCTTCACGAACACAAGGGGCAGGGGCTCGTTCACTGCGATATCTCGCCGCAAAATGTCCTCCTCACGCGCTCCGGGCAGGTGAAGATCTCCGACTTCGGCGTGGCCAAGGCGACGGCTTCCGTTGCCACCACGTTATCGAACCAAGTTAGGGGCAAGCTGGCCTACCTGGCACCCGAGGTCCTCGCGGGCTCCTCGCACAGCCACTTGTCCGATCAGTTCGCAGTTGGCGTCGTTTTGTGGGAGGCAATTACGCTCACACCCTTGTTCCTGGGCTCTGCAGACTACGAGACTCTGGATAAGGTCCGGGCTTGCCAAGTCCCTCCGGCCCAGCTCCGCGACGGAAGCGCGCCGTCTTCAGAACTGGTGAGAGTACTCGCGAGGCTGCTCGCGCGGGATCCCAGCGCCCGATTTCCTTCGTCGGCGGATGCTCTGGCCGCTGTGCTGGAGCTCCCCACTTACACAGCCTCGCCGCTGGCGCTCTCACGGGCCGTGCGAGATCTCCAGGGGGAGGAGACCGCTCCCGTTCGCAGGCTGCCGGTGACCGCTGTGCTGCCAGCGGCGGCTCAGATGCCGCCTACCAAGCTTCTCCCGAACACGGTCTCTCCGGCCCCTGACTCGGCAACTTTCGACGACACGACGCCAGGTTCGTTCAATCGCTCCGAGCGCCCCCCATCGCGGCGGCAAAACTTTCCCTTCGTCGAGGGACACTCGGAGGCCAGTCTCGCCCGAGGGCTTGCCGAAGCCATCGCGCGCTTCGAGGCTGAAGGTGCGGGCGGCGAAGCCGTCACCTTCGAGGTGTGGATGCTGGCCGAACGGAACCGAACAGGGATCGACCCCGTTAGTCTTCGCCCCTTGCCCGATCGGTTTGCCGACATCGTGACTTGGCCACGTTTCGTGGACGTCGGGTGGAGGGTGAAGCTGGCCTATGCCTGGTACGGCACGAGACCCTGGGGGCCCGACGGATGCTGGGTGGCGGAAGACAGCTTTGCCGACGAGGCCATGATCGTCTTTCCCTCAGACCTGGGCCGCTCCCTATTTCGGGACGTGACACGCGCCACGTGGGCGCGGTGGTGGGCCGACCGGGAGGTAGATGTGCTGGTAGAAGGACCGGGCTCCGGCCGCGCGCCGGTCTCAAATCGCGCGCGGTTGTATTTGTTTCCAGGCGAGAAGCCTCCCGTCACCCACGCGGAGTGGTTATCGCTCTGGGCCGCGCGCGACCCGGAATCTGCAGGGACCGACGTGCGCCGCCGCGTGCGCGTGCCTGCAGCACCCACAATGAAGCGCACCCTTTGGGAGCGGATGTTCAACATCAAGAGCAGAAGACATTAATGTCGCTACGATACGCATCAATCACCGTCATCGTTTGGGCTCTCGCTTCGGAAGGGATGGCGTTGGCCGACTCCCCGACCGAGACCATAGGCTTGATCCCGGCCTCGATACCCGCAGACCTCACTTTGCCTTTGGGGGCGCACGAAGTGGAGGACGCGGTTGCGCAGGGTCTTGCGACTTCTGGCCGAGACGTTCTCCCTCCGTCGCGATTCGATCTAGGTCAAGCCAACCAGGTGAACGAGTCGAGTGCGGACTACTTCGTTCGTGTCAGCCTTTCCAGGGCCGGCCCACAGGCTGTACGGATCTGGATGACCCTTTTCAATAAAGGGGGGAGAAAGTTGAACCAACAAGTAGCGACTTGCCAACCGCCCGATTGCAGCCTAGGGGTCGCGCTGCGGTTGGCAGCAAAGGAGCTGATAAGGGTTGCTCTGCCTCCTTCAGAGGGAACCGCGACGCCCGACCGGGCGCAAGCAGGGGCGTCTGCGGCGTCTCCTGAGCCGCCGGTGGACCCGGTCGTGCGCCCGCTAGATCCTGTGCCCACGGCACCGGCAAAGCAGGATGCTGACCGATATCGCATTCCTGCTGCGGTCGGATTGGGTGCGGGTGCGGCCCTCATGGGGGTCGGGGCCTGGCTCGTGGCCATCGACGGAAACGGAACGGACTGCCGAATGGCGCCGAGCGGAGACGAGGCATGCTTCAAGGTTCGCGACACCATGGCAGTGGGCAGCGTTGTCGGCGCTGTGGGGCTGGGTGCGGCTCTGGCCAGCGCCTACTATCTGATGACGAGGCCCACGGCACCCACGCGGGTGGGCGCGGCCGTGTCGCTCACTCCCACGCCTCAGGGCGTGCAGGTCTGGGGGAGGTTCTGAAATGAAGGTCCTGCAATGGATGATGGTTTTCGCCTTCGTGGGTGGCTGTACAAAGGACAACCCTGCCACCTGTATCTCGGATACCGAGTGCCAGGCACAGTCCAGGTGCGATCTGTTTACGTTCAGGTGCGCAGCTCGGGTGCCGGATGGCGGCCTGGATGCCAGCGCCGATACCGTCACCGATGGGTTAGGCGATGCTGTGGGGGGTGGCGTTGACGTGGGCATGCCTGCCGAGTGTGAGACGAACGCGGGATGCATGCGGGATCCGAACAAACCTGTCTGTGCGGGAGGTAAGTGCGTTGGTTGCGGTGGGGCGGACGACTGCACGGCGCCGGCGCCGTTTTGCTCAGTGGGTGGCGCTTGTGTGGCGTGTCTCGGGCACGAGGACTGTAGGGGTGAGTCTCCCCTTTGCGTTGCTGGGGCGTGCGTCGCATGTGACGTGCCGGGAGCGCCGGAAGGTGGTTGCAGTCAGCGCGCGGAGGCTGGGCCCGTATGCGCTACGTCTGGAGCCAAAAAGGGGACATGCGTCGAGTGCGTGACGAGCAACGATTGTGGTGCGGGAACAAAGCCGATCTGCGAGCTGAACGCGTGCCGAGGGTGTGGAGCGGACAGCGAATGCGAGGCCAAGCTTGGGGCGGAGCCCGGGGTGTGTCTGGGAACGGAAGGAGGGCGATGCGCGGGGCCGGCGGATGTGGTGTACGCGGAGAACGTGCCAGGCAAATGCAACGCCGGGGGACCGGGCACGGTGGCTTCGCCGTACTGTGGCCTGGCGGAGGCGATGGCGGCGGCAAAGAGCGGAGGGAAGGCGGCGGTGGTGCTGAAGGGGCCGCAGGGGGTGGATCGGGCGAGCTACGCGGGGCCTGGCAGGCTGACGCTGGTGGGCAAGGGGGGGGCGTTGATACTGCCGGGGGCGGGTATTGGTCTGGAGGTGACGGGTGGAGACCTGACCGCGCGCAACTTCACCGTGCAAGGTGCGGGGCAAGCAGGCCTCGTGGTGCGGAGCGGGAGTGCCTTGGAGCTGGCGCAGGCGCAGGTGCTCGACAACAAGGGGGGAGGGATACTGGTGGACGGGGGCAGGCTCGTGGCGCGAAGCAGCACGGTGAGCGGCAACGGACCGGGGCAGTTTGGAGCCACGACGATTTGGGGAGGCCTTCTCTTGAACAACCCCGCGGCGGGCACACGCCTCGAGGGCGTGAGCGTCGTCAACAACAAGACCACGGGCATCTCGTGCTCGGCGGCCGTCGAGGCCACGGGCGTGCTCGCTACAGGCAATCCCGGGGTCGACATCGCTGCTCCCTGCAACTTCTCCAGCTGTGGCGCGGCGGGTCCGCAATGTGGCGCCCCGTGACCGAGGTCGAGGGACAACGTGGGGAACGACACCCTCATCAACGACCGAAGCCCCGTGACGAAGGGCAGCGATGGCACCACACCAGCGTTTCCAGACCCGTGTAAGACGAGCACACCGGCGGGTCCGGTTCCCATTCCGTACCCGAACATCGCCAAGTCAGGCGATCTGGCGAACGGGACGACATCGGTGAGGGTCAACGGGGCGTCGGTGGCGGTGAAGGGGTCGAACCTGTCGACGAGCGCGGGTGACGAGGCGGGGTCAGTGGGCGGGGTGATGTCGTCGAAGACGAAGGGCAAAGCGGAGCCGCTGATGTACTCGTTCAACGTGAAGTTCGAGGGCAAGGGGGTGGTGCGCAACTTCGATCCCTTCCTCAACAACGACAAGAACACGCCGCCGGCGCCCCTGGTTCAAGCGCAGGTGGCGACCATACCGCCCGCCCCGCCGGAGCAGGAGGAGGAGCCAGAGAGGTGTGAGTACTGTGGCAAGAACAAGCACGACTTCGCAGAGCGCTCGGGCACCAACCTGGGCAACGGAGGCGCGCTCGCTCGAAGGATTTTCGGCGACGGAGACAAGGCGGCCCACCCGTGGAATACGGGAGCGTTCTCGCTGCAAGCGCATCACCTCGTCTGCAGCGAGGCCATGGACAGTGACACCTGGTCACGCCTATGCCGGGAGTTCGGCTACGACATCAACCGCAAGGAAAACGGCGTGATGCTGCCGTACCTGATGGAGCTCGCTTGCCAGACAGCGGCGCCGCTGCACCGGAGCAACCACCAGCAAGGGCGTGCCGATGGGTTGCCGTATCCGGACAAGATAAAGGAGCTCATCGAAAAAGTGAGAGAGAGGGCCGAGGCGGGGGAGTTTTGCAGCGACCCTGGGAAGTTGGTCGAGGCGCTTGACAAGATCGCGAATGAAGTTCTCGTGGAGGTATCAGCGTTCAACTACACGATCACGAAAGACGGCGAAGACTACGCCGCTGGGAAGCGAGGGTGCGGGGGCGTGCCCAGTCTAAGTCGCACCAAAGGCCCATGCTGCCCGCACGACCGGCAGCATGGACTTGTGCAGCAGCAAACGAAGTCGACCATTCCGAAGCGAAGCGGGCCCTTGAAGATAGGAACCTGAACCATGGCAAAACCAAACTACTACGTGCTCCAGCGCGCCAACGACGACCGCTATCCCCTGTTTGAGTCTGACGACCCGAACCGAAGGCCGCTGTTTCGTGCGCAATGGGTCACGTTGCCAGCTCCGCTGGTGATTCGCCTGGGGGCACCGGTGCCCGACGACCCTGTGCTGGTCGACTACCACTCGATGCCCCAGCACGTGTTTTCGAGGCGGCTCGCGGACGCGATCTTGGCGCTAGAGCCAGAGAACGTGCAGCTCATCCCGGCGATGTTGCACTTTCGGGACAAGACTTACGAGTACGCCCAGCTTCACGCGGCGGTGGCGGTCAGTGGGGTGCTCGACATGAATCGGAGTCGGTTCTCACCTTCTGGAAGCATCCTCAAGAGCATCTCCTTGCATTACGACCGCATCGCGGAACTTCCGGAGAAGCAGAGGCTACTCATCGCATTGAAGGAGGAGGCTCGCAAGTTCATCTTCCACGAAGACGTCAAGCGCGCCATCGAAGCCACGGGGGGTGTGGGCTTTCGGTTCATCCACGTGGATGACTGGACCGACGGTTCGTCGTTCAAGTAACGGGGAGCGAATCCTTGGCCTTTCGAAAGACTACGGAAAACCGGAACGAACTTGTTGCAGGTTGAGATCGCACCCGATGCTGCCGTCGCATTCCTCTCAATGTTCGACTGGATTCGTCCGTCTGGTCACACAAGGGTGCGGTTCGACAAGAGTTCGTGTATCTGCCCGGCAGCGATCTCAAGACACCCGAGGAAGATCCCGGGCGGCAAGCCCGAGTGACAGCTTCAGTCAGTCGCTGTAACCGATGTGGTCACTCTCTGCAGGGTGTCTTCGTCGGCGACCTCGGTTTTTATCAGTAAATCCGGATGTTTGCGTGTGTCGTCGCCCCGCCTCCCGGCGTGCTGCGCCTGGCATGGCTCTTGAAGAACCGACGGCGTGTACCTTCCCTCCGTCATCACGCTGCTCGTGGCGGCCTCGCCTTGTGCCGTGGCCGCGTTGCCTTTGCCCGCGGACCCTCTGCTCGAAGAGCTCTTGCGGCAGACCCTCGAGACCGTGCCAGAACTCCATCGAGCCCGGCGCGCGGTTGACGTGGAGGAAGCGCGGGTGCCCCAGGCAGGGGCCTTGCCCGACCCCTCCGTGCAGGTGGGCATCCAGAACGATGGCTTTTCCCGCATCGAGGTGGGACGCATGCCCATGAGCTTCGTGCAGCTCATGGCTTCGCAAACGTTTCCCTGGCTTGGCAAGCGAGGCCTGCGGCAAGACGCGGCGGCCCTGGACGTGGCCCTGGCCGCCCAGGCCCACAGGCGGGTGAGGCTGTCCCTCGAGGCCGAGGTGCGTCGGGCCTATCTCGAGCTGCTCTTCGTGCGAGATCGTCTGGCCTTGCTCGACGAGCTGGAGGTGATCTGGGAGAGATCCCTCGGCGTGGCGCGGACGCGCTACGAAGGCGGGGACGGCGCCCAATCCGACGTGTTGCGCGCGCAGCTCGAGAGGACGCGCATCGCTCAACGGCGGCTCATGCTGGTGGCGCGCGAACGAACACTGGTGCAGCTGCTCAACCGCCTGCGCGGAAAGCCCCTCGCCGCACCCCTCGAAACGCGTATGAAGGTCGAAGGTTTGCCCGATCCCAAGACGCTCATGGGCGTGTTTTCGTGGGAACGTGTGTTGAAGGAAAGCCCGGATCTGGCCGCCGCCCGCATCGCGGAAGCCCGGGCCGACAAGGGCCTCGCGTTGGCAGAGAAGGCGTATTTTCCGGACCTCACCGTGTCAGCCGGGGTCATGGTGCGGGGAAGCTTGCCGCCCATGTGGGTGGCCAGCGTGGGCGGTCCTTTGCCGCTGTTTGCTTCGCGCAAACAGGGACGCGCGGTGGACGAAAGCCGCGCGGCGCGCGCGGTGGCGGCGCACAGCGTGGCCGTGGTCGAAGACCTCCTGCGCTTGCGCACGCAGGAGCGAAGGACCGCTTTCGAGGCCCAGCTCGACACCCTGGCGCTTTATGCGCACGGGCTGCTCGTGCAATCGGAAGCCACGCGCGAGAGCACTTTGTCTCAGTACAAGGTGGGGCGGGTGTCCTTCGCATCGGTTCTGGAAGCCAACGCCGGTGTCATCGCCGATCGTGAGGGCTACCTGGCCGCGCTGGCCGACAGCCACCGGCTGCTCATTGCGGAGGCTGAAATGAGCTTGTCGTCCGTTGTACCGGGGGCCGCCTCGGCACCCTCTGCAGCGATGCCGGGGGCCGATGAGGCACCCGTGGCTCCACCCTCCTCGCCGGGTCGCGGCGCGACGCCCGTTCCGGCGCTTGCCCCCGCGGGCGGCTCTTCCATGCCCACGATGTGAGTTTGTGATGAATCCCGAATTGCCCTCGAACCCTACACCCCAGGCCTCCCCCCGCCGCTTCGGCGTGCTGAGCCTCGTGTTCACGGCCGTCCTGGCGGCCGGCGCGGCCGTCGTCGTCATGCAGCTGGCATCGTCTCCGGATGGACGAGGAGGCGATGCTCATTCGCACGCAACGGAGGACGCGCTTTACCAGTGTCCCATGCACCCCGGGGTCACGCAGGCAGAGCCCGGTGACTGCCCGATCTGCGGAATGAAGCTAGTAAGGGTCGATAAAGCCAAGACGCCTGTCGACCCCATGGCCAAGATCGACCCCGACCGCCAGCAGCTGATTGGTCTCAAAACGGTCGAAGTGCAAAGCGGGCCCGTGGGAGGCGCCTGGCGCACCGTGGGCCGTGTGGCCATCGATGAGACGAGGGTGCGTCACGTGAACTTGAAGGTGCCGGGCTTCGTCGAGAAGATCTATGTGGACTTCGTCGGCAAGAAGGTGCGCAAGGGGGATCCCTTGTTCTCGATCTACAGCCCCGAGCTGCTTTCCGCCCAGGAAGAGTACCTGCTGGCGTTGCGCACGGAAGGGGCTTTGGCGAAAGCCGGGGGCGCCCGGAGCGCCGATGGCGAGGCCCTCGTGGCCGCGGCCCGGCGTAAGCTGGCCCTGTGGGACGTGCCGCCCTCCGAGATCGAGCGCATCAGCCGCATGGGGGAGCCCACCAAAACGCTGACCTTTACCTCGCCTGTTTCCGGTGTGGTGACCAACAAGGAGGTCGTGGAAGGCATGAAGCTCGACGCGGGCGCCATGCCCTACGAGATCGTGGATCTGTCGTCGGTGTGGGTGTTGGCGGACGTCTACGAAAGTGAGCTCAGCCTGGTGAAAGTAGGCATGGACGCGCGGCTTGCGCTCAACGCGTATCCGAACCGCGCGTTCAGGGGCAAGGTGGTGTTCATCGATCCGCTGCTCGACCCGAAGACGCGCACGGTGAAGGTGCGGTTGACGTTTCCGAACCCCACAGGGGATCTGCGCCCGGAGATGTTCGGTGAGGTGGTGTTGCAGGGCGATCCCCACGAAGGCTTACGCATTCCCGTGGACGCCGTGATCGATTCGGGAACCGAAAGGGTGGTTTTCCTGGCGCGGGGAGAGGGAAAGTTTGCACCCCAGGTCGTGAAGCTGGGCGAAAGCGATGGCGCCTTCGTCGAGGTCCTCGAGGGACTCGAAGCGGGTGAACGCGTGGTCACGCGGGCGAACTTTCTCATCGACTCCGAGTCACGTTTGCGCGCCTCGCTCTCGGACAGGGGCAGAGCGCCCAAGGGCTCCGAGCCGCCCGAGGCGGCGCGCGTGCTGCCGGGAGGTCTTGCGCCTCCGGCGGCGACACAGGTCCGCCCTGCCGCCCACGAGGGCCACACCCCCTCCCGGGCCCACGAGGGCCACACCCCCTCCCGGGCCCACGAGGGCCACACCCCGTCCCGGGCGCACGAGGGCCACTGAGCATGATCAAAAAGATCATCAAGTTCTCAGCCGAGAACCGCTACCTGGTGATCGCGGCGGCGATCGTGGCCTTGGGTTTTTCGTTTTGGTCGATGAGGAACCTGCCCCTCGATGCGCTTCCGGATCTCTCGGACACCCAGGTGATCGTTTACGCACAGTGGGACCGGAGCCCCGACATCATCGAAGATCAGGTGACGTATCCCATTACCACGGCTCTTTTGGGTGCCCCCAACGTCAAGGCGATTCGGGGGTTCTCCGACTTCGGTTTCAGCTACGTGTACGTGATCTTCGAGGATGGCACGGACATGTACTGGGCCCGCACCCGCGTGCTCGAGTACTTATCGAAGATCACGGCCCAGCTGCCCAAGGGTGCCAAGGTCGAGCTGGGTCCCGACGCCTCGAGCGTGGGTTGGGTCTTTCAGTACGCGCTCGTGGACGGCAGCGGCAAACACTCTTCGGACGAGCTGCGGTCCTATCAGGACTGGTTCCTTCGCTACGCCGTACAAAGCGTTCCCGGGGTCTCCGAAGTGGCCACCGTGGGGGGGCAGGTCCGGCAGTACCAGGTCACCGTGAACCCCAACCAGCTGGCGGCCTTCGAGTTGCCGCTCGAGACTGTCATCGAGGCGGTCCGTACGGGTAACAACGACGTGGGGGGACGTCTCGTGGAGCTCTCCGGGCGAGAGTACATGGTGCGGGGGCGCGGCTACGTCAAAAACATCGCCGATATCGAAAACATCGTGTTGCGCGCCGACGGCGGAACGCCGGTTCTCATCAAGGACGTGGCGACCGTGGCGCTTGGGCCCGAGCTGCGGAGGGGCGTCGCCGACTACAACGGGCGGGGCGACGTCGTCGGGGGCATCGTGGTGATGCGCGCCGGGGAGAACGCCCTTGCCGTCATCGACCGGGTCAAGGACAAGCTCGAGGCGGTGAAGTCGTCATTGCCCGAGGGCGTGGAGATTGTCACCACTTACGACCGGTCGGAGCTGATCGAGGACGCCATCGCTACGGTGAGGCACAAGCTCATCGAGGAGATGATCGTGGTGGCGATCGTGATTCTCGTCTTTTTGTGGCATTTCCCATCGTCCCTGGTCCCGATCATTACCATTCCGGTGTCGGTGGCGTTGGCCTTCATTCCAATGAAGCTCATGGGCTTGAACGCCAATTTGATGTCACTCTCCGGCATCGCGATCTCGATCGGTGTCCTGGTGGACGGCGCCATCGTGGAGGTGGAGAACGCCTACAACAAGATCTACCACTGGCGTCGGAACGGCGGACAAGGCAAGGAGGCGTTTTATCGCATCCGGCTCGAGGCGCTCATGGAGGTCGGGCCCGGGGTGTTCTTCTCCCTGCTCGTCATCGCCGTGGCGTTCATGCCGATCTTCACCCTGATCGATCAGGAGGGGCGGCTGTTTCGCCCCCTTGCCTACTCGAAGAATCTGACGATGGCCATCGCTGCTTTTTTGGCCATCACGCTGGATCCGGCGATCAGGATGCTCTTCGCGCGCATCGAGCCCTACACCTTCAAGCCCAAGCTGCTCTCGTGGTTGGCCACGCAGCTCTTTGTGGGCCGGTACCGCTCGGAAGATCGGCACCCCGTGAGCCGGCTGCTTCACCGCCTGTACGAACGGCCGTGCCGCTTTACCCTCCGCAACCCAGCTTTCACGCTGCTGATCGCCGTGCTGGTTGTGGCCACCACGGTACCGATCTACGTGAAGCTCGGGTCTGAGTTCATGCCGCCTCTGCGCGAGGGCACGATCTTGTACATGCCCTCGGCCGTCGAGCCTGGCATGTCAGTGGCGGAAGCTCAGAAGGTGCTTCAGCTCCAAGACAAGATCCTCATGACGTTTCCTGAGGTCGAACGTGTGTTCGGGAAGGCCGGTCGGGCAAATACGTCGACCGATCCAGCGCCGCTCACGATGATGGAAACCACGGTCCTCCTCAAACCCACCTCGGCGTGGCGTGCCAAACCGCGCTGGTACTCCGCGTGGGCCCCGTCGTGGTTGGCCCCGCTGTTTCGTAACTTCTGGCCCGACCGCATCAGCTACGAGGAGCTAGAAGATGAGATGAACGACGCGCTTGCGCTGCCGGGCATCTCGAACGCGTGGACCATGCCGATCAAGGGTCGCCTCGACATGCTGTCGACGGGCATTCGTACGCCTGTGGGGATCAAGGTCATGGGTGCAGACCTCACCACGATCGAACAGATCGCCCGGGAGACGGAGGCGGCCGTCGCCAAGGTTCCGGGGACCCGCAGCGCCTACGCTGAACGCGTCGCCGGGGGCTTTTTCCTTGATTTTGTGCTCAAGCGGGAGCGGCTCGCGCGGTATGGACTGTCCATCGACGATGCCAACTTGATGGTCATGACCGCCGTGGGCGGCGACAACCAGAGCGTGACGGTGGAGGGCAGGGAGCGGTACGGGATCAACGTGCGCTACGCCCGCGATTACCGCGAGGATCTTCAGGCGTTGCGTCGGGTGCTCTTGCCCTTGCCCAACGGGCAAGGCCAGATTCCCATGGAGGAGATCGCCGATGTGGTCCTGGAGAAGGGGCCTGCCATGATCCGGGACGAAAACGGACTTCTGGCGGGATACGTGTACGTGGATTTCGACACCTCGAAGGTGGATGTGGGCCACTACGTCGCGCAGGCCAAGGCAGCCGTTGCGGCCGAGGTGCGGGTGCCCACGGGCTACGCGCTGGTGTGGAGCGGCCAGTACGAAAACATGCTTCGGGTCAAAGAGCGCCTCCAGCTGATTTTGCCGCTGACGCTCGTCCTCATCTTTGGGCTTCTCTACGCCAACACGAAGTCTGCTTTCAAGACGTCCGTGGTCATGCTGGCTGTGCCTTTCTCTGCGGTAGGCGCCGTGTGGCTGTTGTGGCTTTTGGACTACAACATGTCGATTGCGGTCTGGGTGGGGCTCATCGCCCTCATGGGGCTCGACGCCGAGACGGGCGTGTTCATGCTCTTGTTCCTCGACCTCTCCTTCGACGAGGCGAAGCAGCAAGGGCGCTTGCGCGACGAACGAGATCTGGTGGAAGCCATCGTTCATGGCGCGGTCAAGCGCGTCCGGCCGAAGGCCATGACCGTGTTCTCGGCGCTCTTGGGGCTCCTGCCGATCATGTGGGCCACGGGAACGGGCGCCGACCTCATGAAACGCATTGCGGCACCGATGGTGGGTGGCTTGACCACGAGCTTTGTCATGGAGCTCTTGGTTTACCCGCCCGTGTACTTCCTGTGGCGCCGCCGGCAGCTGCGCCAGCGCTTCCGTGAGGTGCGAAGCGCCGCGGCGGACGCCTGCTAGTCTCGGGGCAATCATGATATCTGATTGGCTCTTCGTGGTCACCGGGATGGCACTTCTGCTCGCGGGCGGGGAGGCGTTGGTGCGAGGCGCCAGTGGCATCGCCCTTCTGGGGCGCGTGAGCGCCTCCGTGGTGGGTCTCACGATCGTCGCGGCGGGAACGTCGATGCCGGAGATGGTGGTCTCCGTCCAGTCCTCCCTCGAAGGGCGCCCGGGTTTGGCCCTGGGCAACGCGGTGGGCTCGAACATCTTCAACATCGGCGTCATCCTGGGTGTGACCGCCCTCGTGCAGCCCCTGCGTATTCGAGGCAACAGCGTGCGTCTCGAGTGGCCCGTCATGCTGCTTGCAGCGATGCAGGTCCACCTGCTCTCGCGCGACGGGGGCCTCGATCGGCTCGAGGGCGCCTTTTTGCTGGCGGGCATGGCGGCTTTCACGGCCTATATCGTGTGGGCGAGCCGGGTGGCAGGGATCGCTGCGGGTGAGGGAGAGGGCATGGAGACAGCCTCGTTCGGAAAGACAGGCACGAAGGCCTGGGTCCTCAACGCTTCCGCCGTGGCCCTGGGTGTAGGCCTGCTGGCCGGCGGCTCCTCGCTGCTGGTGCGAGGCGCGGTCGCCGTGGCGGCTTCGCTGGGGATCTCCGAGAGCGTCATCGGCCTGACGATCGTGGCGGCGGGCACCAGCATGCCTGAGCTCGTTACGTCCCTCGTGGCTGCGTGGCGAGGCAAGGACGACATTGCCGTGGCCAACGTCATCGGCTCGAACATCTTCAACATGCTGGGCATCCTGGGCACGGCCTCGTTGATTCAACCCCTGACGACGCCGCCCGAGATCTTGGCGCGAGACGACTTATGGATGATAGGCTTTTCGGTCGCGCTGCTGCCGCTCATGAAGAGCGGGCTGCGGATCAGCCGTGGAGAGGGCGCCGCGCTGCTCGCAGCCTTCGGCCTGTACCTGGCTATTCTGCTGGGCGCGGTGTGAGCCTCGTGGCGGGGGCCGGCGCTTGCCGAGGCAATAGCCACTATGCTTACGGGCGACGCCCCGTGCGTCGTGAACAAAGGAGTCCACTATTTTACTCGAAGTTATCGTGATCCTGGGGTTGATTGCGGCCAATGGGGTGTTTGCGGGGGCCGAAATAGCCATCGTCTCCGTCCGACGCACCCGGGTGAGCCAGCTGGTGGACGAGGGGGTTGCAGGCGCCGCCGTGCTCGCGCAGCTGCGGGCCACGCCCGAGCGCTTCTTGGCCACCGTGCAGATCGGCATCACCGTGGTGGGCACCACGGCGGCGGCCTTCGGTGGCTCGTCTTTGGCCGAGCGGCTCGCCCCGGTGCTGGTGAACGTGCCTGGCGTTGGCGCGGATGCAGAGCAGATCGCCCTCGGCATCGTGGTCGCGGGCATTTCGTACTTATCGCTCGTTTTGGGAGAGCTGGTGCCGAAGTCGCTCGCTCTGCGTACGGCGGAGCGCTACGCCCTGCTGGTTGCGCTGCCGATCCGGTGGCTTTCCACCTTGACGCGTCCCTTCGTTTGGTTGCTCACGGCAAGCAGCAACCTCATCTTGCGTCCCTTTTCCGATCGCACCAACTTTGTCGAGGCCCGCGTGTCCCTCGAAGAGCTGCAGGAGTTGGTCGAGGAGGCAGGCGAGGCGGGCACCGTGCACGAGCAGGCCAGCGAGCTCGCGTCGCGCGCCCTGGAGTTCCCGAAACTGACCTTCGCGCAGGTCATGATCCCCCGAAACCGCATGGATGCTCTGCCGCTCGACGCCGCGCCTGATCGCATTCGCCGGTTCATGCTGGAGGAGCGCCGATCGCGGGTGCCCATTTTCGCAGGGACGTTCGACAACGTCGTGGGTTACGTCAGCGCGAAAGACATCGTCAGCTTGGCCCTGGAGGGGCGAACCATCGTGCTGTCGAACTTGCTGCGCCCGCTGAAGCTCTTTCCGGAGACCGTACCGGCCATCGAGGTGCTGCGCCACATGCGCCGTGAACGGCAGCGTTTGGCCGTGGCGGTCGACGAGCACGGAGCCGTATCGGGCTTGCTGACTTTCGAAGACCTCGTCGAGGAGCTGGTGGGTGAGGTGTTCAGCGAGACTGAGGAAGACGTCGAGCCTTTGGTCAAGGAAAGCGAAGGCAGCTTTCTGGTTCGCGGCGACGCAAAGGTCCGAGACCTGAACCGCGAGCTGTCGTTGGAGTGGGAGGAGGGCGAGGGCACGACCACCGTGGGAGGCTTGGCCACGAAGCTCGCCAGCGGGATCCCGAACCGGGGGGCCCGGTTGGCTGCCGAGGACGGGTGGGTGATGGAGGTCGTGGATGCCTCGGCACGGGCGGTTCGTCGGGTTCGACTGACGCCCCCCCCCCGCAGCGAGGAAGCGAGCGAAGACGACGAGGTTTGAACGGCAAAGCCCCGCTCGCGCGGGGCTCTCGGCGCCCGGTAAAATGAAATGTCGAGTATCGATGGAAGTTGCGTGGTTTTTGCGTGTGCGTCTCGTGAGCGTCATGGCGGGTGAGGCATGTTGGAAGGGCGAGCCAATCGCCCCATGAGCCCGACCCTCTTTCGCGAGGTTAGAACGCACTGCCCCTACTGTGCCTTGCAGTGCGGGCTCACGGCGCGTGGGAGCAGCGACAACCTCCAGGTGGCGCCCGATGAGGCCTTCCCCGTCAACCGGGGGCAGATGTGCATCAAGGGCTTCTCGTCACCAGAGCTTCTCCGGCGGGAGGATCGGTTGCTGCATCCTTTGCGCAGGACGAAGGCGGGCTTTTCCCGCGTGACCTGGACGGAAGCACTTGACGCGATCGCGTCCGAACTCGAGGCACTCCGTGCGGCCTACGGTCCAGCAGCCAACGCCGTCTACGGCAGCGGGGCCCTCTCGAACGAGAAGGCTTACTTGTTGGGGAAGTTCGCCCGTGTGGCCTTGAAGACTCCGAACATCGATTACAACGGGCGCTTGTGCATGGCCTCGGCGGCGGCCGCCCAGCGCATCGCCTTCGGCGTGGACCGCGGGCTTCCCTTCCCGCTGGCCGACATCGCCGAGACAAAGCTGCTCGTGCTCTGGGGAACCAACGCGGCCGATACCTTGCCGCCCATCGCCCAGTGGCTGAATGCACAACAAAGCACCGGCGGCGAGAGGGTGGTGGTGGATCCCAGGGCCACAGCCACGAGCCGCGCGGCGAACCTTCACGTGCAGCCCGTGCCCGGAAGCGATCTCGCGCTGGCCAATGGCTTGATGCACATCCTCATCGATGAGGGCCTGGTGGACGAGACGTACGTGGCCGCGCGTACCCGCGGCTTCGACGAGGTGAGGCGCGTCGCCTTGGTCTACGACCTCGTCCGTGTCGAAAGGCTCACGGGCGTTCCCGAACGGACCATGCGGCAGCTGGCGCGCATGCTCGCGCAGGCGCCGTCCGCCATGCTGCTCTCGGGACGGGGTCCAGAGCAGCAATCGAAAGGGACCGACACGACGTTGGCTCTCGTGAACCTCATGCTCGCCCTGGGTCGGGTGGGGCGGCCGTATAGCGGATACGGCACCCTGACCGGACAAGGCAACGGGCAGGGCGGGCGAGAGCACGGCCAAAAGTCCGACCAGCTTCCGGGTTACCGCTCCATCGAAAACGCCGAGGATCGCCGGGCGGTGGCGGCAGTGTGGAACGTGGCGCCCGAGGACATACCCGGAAAGGGTCCAGGCACGGGGCCCATGCTGGCCGCCATGGGTCAGCCAGGGGGCGCCCGCTCTTTGCTGGTGTTCGGCTCGAACCTGTCCGTGGCCATGGCGGACGCGGCGGCCACACGGGCACGCCTTGCCTCTTTGGATCTGCTGGTCGTGGCCGATGCCTTCATGAACGACACCAGCGCGTTGGCTCACTTCGTTTTGCCCGTGGCGCAATGGATCGAAGAGGAGGGCACCGTGACGAACCTCGAGGGGCGCGTGATCCGAAGGCGCAAGCTCTTTGATCCCCCCGCCACGGTTTTGACCGATCTACAAATCATCGCCGGCCTGGCTGCGCGCCTTGGTCAGGGTGCACGCTTTGGCACGGACGATCCCGAAACGATCTTCGAGGAGCTGCGCCAGGCGACGGCAGGCGCCGTGGCCGATTACAGTGGAATCAGCTACGCAGGGATCGATGCGCACGAAGGCATGTTTTGGCCGTGCCCTGCGGCGCAGGGGGGGACGGGACAGTCACGGCTCTTTGCCGAGCACTTTTTTCACCCGGATGGGCGCGCCCGCTTCGTGGCGGTCGAGCACAGGGACGCGGGTGAAGAGCCCGATAGTGAGTATCCCGTTTACCTGACGACGGGACGCTACAAGGAACACTACAATTCGGGAGCCCAGACACGAGGTGTGAAGCGCCTGCAGCGCCTGTCTCCCGAAGCACGGCTCGAGGTGCATCCGCGCCTTGCGGCGCGTGTAGGCCTGCGGGACGAGGGGTGGGCCTTGGTGGAGAGCCGCCGCGGTCGCTGCGTTTTCCGCGTCGCGCTCAGCCCCGACATCCGCGACGATACGGTATTTTTGCCGTTTCATTTCGGCGATGACCAGTCGGCCAACCTCCTGACACACGCCACGACCGATCCCACGAGTGGCATGCCCGAGTTCAAACTCTGTGCGGTGCGCCTCCTGCCCGCGACGGAAGGGAGGAAGACCCTCGCGTGATGGTGCCTCGAAAACGTCTGGCACTCGTGGGCAATGGCATGACGGCAGCTCGTTTTCTCGACGAGCTGCTTGCGCGTGAGGGGAGCGCGGGGTTCGTCTGGAGGCGGGCGTCCGGGTGGGCCGCTTGGATCTGGCCTCACGTTCCGTCGAGACGGTAGAAGGGCACCAGCATCCCTTCGATCTGGCGGTGCTCGCAACGGGCAGCGATGCCTTGCTGCCGCAGCGTACGTCGCCGACCTTGACCGAGTACCGAGCCCTCGCAGAGCTTCGCTACCAGGTCCGGAAGTTCCTGGCCTTCAGTGAGCGTGCCGCCCGCGGGGCCGGCAACACCAGCTCTTGCTGGCCATCAAGGGCTTACCTCTGGATCGTGAGCCCACGGTCGGAAACCTTACCGAGCGCCTGTGTGTAGAGCCTCACACGGCGGTGGTCCTGGTAGACAAGGTCGTGGTGTGCGGGTTCGCCGTGCGTAAGACGAGCGACATCGACCGCAGGCGCGTCCTGGTGCTGCTGACGGAAGAGGGGGAGAAACTGCTGCGCGATCTCTTCCGTCGTGCATCGTGATCAGTTCCGTGTGGTGGGTCCGACGCTGAACAAGGCGCAGCGGAAGCGACGTGAGGCGGCGGGGTCACGGGCGCGCCGGGCGGTCAAGCGACCGTCGCGCAAGAACATCAAAGGCTGCGCCGCTTCCGCAGCTTCGTGAATACGGAGGCGCAGGGAAGGAAGGAAAGGAGAAGATAGACTGTACGGCCTCAGCAACTTCGATCCCTTTGGCCGGGCGTTCGTGCTGTCGCGCGGCATCCTCGGCGACCGCCAGGGTGTGCCGAAGGTGGCCTCGCCGCTTTACAAGCAGAACTTCTGTTTGGCGACGGGCGTTTGCCTCGACGATCCCAAAGTCAAGATCCCGGTTTACGCCGTACGCGAACGGGGCGGCGTGATCGAGGTCGAGGTGGGTGGCGCCGTTCGGCCTTGACCCTGGCGGTTTGTGAAGCCGCCGTCGCGCGAGGGGTCTGCCGAGATCGTGGCCCGGGGGGCTCGTGATTCGCAGTCGTATTGCAAGTGAAATGCTTTTGTGGCAGGTCAACTCACCATGGAGTTGGTCGACCGCCTCAAGCTGCTTTTGCTGGGAACCGGCGCACGTCCTGTGCTCTGGGCGCTGATTGGGCTGAGCGTCGCCAGCCTGGCGGTGATCCTGGAACGGGCCTGGGTGTTTTACCGTACCCGTAGCCCTGCCGAGCGCGTGATCGCGTTGCTCGTGGGCGGCGGCGGCACGGGGGGGGGGGCCGGCGCGCGTGCGCGCATCGAAGCGCTGGGAGGCTATGCCGCACGGATCGCAGTGGCGGGACTTGGGCAGGTGCATGCAGGGCCCTCGGGTGTCGAGCGCGCCATGCGGGTCGCCACCTTGATCGAACGAAAGCGTCTCGAGCGGCGTCTGGCGATCTTGGCGACCCTGGGCAACAACGCCCCTTTCGTGGGTCTGTTCGGAACCGTGATTGGCATCATCGAAGCCTTCGAGCACCTGGGAAGCCAGGCGGGTGGCGTTCCGGCGGGCACGTCCTCGGCCCCTGTCATGTCCGCGATCGCCGAAGCTCTCGTGGCCACGGCGGTGGGGCTCGCCGTCGCAATCCCGGCGGTGGCTGCCTACAACTTCTTTCAGCGCCTGGTGAAGAGCCGGCAGTCTGACGCCGACGTGATGGCGCAGGTGGTGACGAGCCATGCGTCCGCCCCCGGGGCTTCGGTGGAAGGGGTGTGATGGGGTCGACGCTCGAGCCGGACGAGGACGTGGTGGCGGGGATCAACATCACCCCGTTTGTCGATGTGGTCCTGGTGTTGTTGGTCGTCTTCATGGTCACGGCGCGGCTCGATGCCGTGGCGAACGTCCTTCCCCACGACCTTCCCGAGGCGCGGCAGGCCCAGCCTGACATTGCCGAGTTCATCGTCACGATCGACGCACACGACCGCGTGTGGCTTGCGGGAGAAGCGGTTTTGCCGAACGACGATCTCCGTGCGCGGGCCGAAAGCGCGCTTCACGCAACTTCCGAGCTGCGCGCGGTCATTGCGGCGTCTGCCGAAGCTCACCACGCGGCCGTCGCGGCGGTGATGGAGGCATTGCAAAGGGCCGGTGTGCGGCGCATCGGTTTCGCCGTGGCGCCTTCGTCCGAGGACACGCCGTGAGCGGCAGGGGGGCTTCGATGTGGGGCCTCTTGGCCGCCACGGGTGTGTCACTCTGCGTGCATGCAGGCCTGGGGGCGAGCGCAAAGCCCCGGCGTCTCTGGGTGGAGCCAGCGATGCCCTCGTGCCGTGTGGGCGACCGCATCCAGTTGTCCGCCCAGGCGCGTTCGCTGTGGGGGCACATCAGACTGCGCGCGCAGGATCTCGAGGTCTCGCTGAAAGGCAAGCCGGGGGGGGTCGTGCCGCAGGCCGGAGCCCAGCTTCGGTGTGAACGCCCCGGGGTGCAGCCCGTGCACCTGCGATGGCAACACCTGGAGGCCGAGCTGCGGGTCCAGGTCCATCCGGCCCTGAGGCCCATCGAGCTGCCATCGGCGCCCGCCGGCAGCACGAGCGGGTCCGCGCCCGGACCCGTGCCCGCACCCGCACCCGTTCCCGCACCCCCGCCGGCGCAGGTCCGTGCTTCACGTCGCGGGCGCGAAAGGGCTGCTCCCGCGCGCGTCGCCGCGCCACGTCTGCCTGCGCCGGGGCCTCGGGCGTCGGCGGCGCCGGGGCCTGCAGCAACGGACACGAAGGAAGACGGGGCCGGTGCGGGACTTGGCAGCGGGCCTGAGGGCGAGGGGCCGGGCGAGGGGTTCGGAGCTCCCGGAGGAGGGCAAGGCACAAACGCCGCACGTTTTGTCACCAGCCCCAGCTTGCGGACCGCAGACCCTTGCGCGGGTCACTTCCCCGAAGGCGCTGAGGTCAATGCGGGCTCCGTCACGGTCGACGTGCTCGTCGAGGCAGACGGGCGGGTGTCGCAGACGCAGGTGCTTGCGGAGCGGCCAGGCGGCCAAGGCTTTGCGGAGGCGGCGCGTACCTGCTTGTTGCGGACGCAGCTCGAACCGGGACGCCAGGATGGGCACACCCCCGTGCGCTCCCGCGTCCGGATGAAGATCGCCTTCGTACGTTGAAGACGCGCGATCACCGGACTTGGGGTCCTGTGACCTCACCCACGAACGCCCCGTTCGCGCGAGCCCCGATGAACCAGGCGCGATGCACCTGGCTTTCGGGCGTAATCTGCCAGCGCCCCGAAGGCGCTTTCTTCACGAGGGAATCGAACTCGGCCTGGTCGAACCACACCGAGGGGCGAACGGCGATCACGACAGCTGTTCCGTCCTCGAACGCGCCGACGAGCGGCAGGCCGTCCACGCGACGGTTCGTGCCCACGGCAGCAATGTCGAGCCCACCCTCGAAGGCGATCTGCGCACCGTCCTTGCTGGCCGTCCCGTGCGCCCAGGCATGGTGGCCGCGCAAGCACGGGTCGTCGATGAGCGGCCCCCCGGGCGGGTCGAGGCGCAGCGAGAAGGAGCCCACCGCCCCCGCGAGTCCGTTTTGATCACCGAGGGGCGTAGCCGCTGGCGCCAAGGCGTCCAGGGCCACCTGCCCCAACCATTCCCCTCGCACCTCGCCGCCGCGAAAGTGGGTATCGCCTGGGTGTGCATGCGCGCGGGGCCACAGCAGGGTCGAGAGCCGCTCCGCCACGCCGCGCACGCGCGCGGCCTGCTGAAGATGGCTGGCTCCGGCGAAGAAATAGACCGGGCCTACGGCGATGCAGGCTTCTTCGATCGTCACCTCCCACCCGGTGTGGGTCACGAAGCGGCCGTGGGGCGCGCCCTGTGCGACGGAGGCCGACGACAGGGCGAGCGTGAACGTGATGGGACGCCCCCCGGTGCCTGGTTCGCAGGCGGATGCAAAGAGCGCCAGAGCCGACAGGGCGATCCTTCCTCCGTTTTGCTTCCCTACTTTTTGCTTCATGGGGTCTGCACGACGGCAAGAGTGAAAAACAGGGCCCGCGGAGCGCCTGCCGAAAAGTGTTGCTGGGGCAGCAAGGACGCGGGCGCCTCGGGGCCGCGGAAGTTCGAGGCGTAGTTGTACACGGCTTCGCGGTTGCGGCGATCGAAGAGGTTCGTGATCTCGAGCCCCACCTGTACCGGCCCGGCCGCCACGCGGGCGGCGAGGTCGAGGACCGTGAGGGCCGGCGAGGCCTGCGCGAAAGGCAGCGGGCGTGGTCCCACGTAGGTGAAGCCCAGCGCCCCCGAGGCCACGAAGCGACGTCCCTGCAAGCGCAAGGGGCGCTCCCAACTTCCGTCGAGTCGTGCCACCCAGCGCGGCACGTAGGGCAAACGCACGCCTTTGGTAAAGGCCCAGCCCTGCGCCTCGGGGGGCGGCAGGTACGCCTCGGCGTAGGTCACCGAGCCCAGCAAATCGAACCCTCGCGCATCCTCGGCGCGCAGCGCGAGTGTGGAGCCGAAGCGGTTCGAAGCGCCGACCAGGATGTTCCGCCCCGCGCCCTCGTCGAAGAGCAAGTCCCTGTCGAGATGTGTGAAGTAGGTCAAAAGGCGCGCTTCCATCTCGGCGGTGGCTGCGAAGGGGCGCTGCCACACGAGGCCAGCTTCTGCCGCCTGCACGCGCGCAAAAGGCGCTACTTCCCCTGCGGACAGCGCCTGTGCGTAGCTCGAGCGGGTGCCCACGCCCGCGGCGAGCAGGGCAGAGAGCCCGCGGCCGAGTGACAGATCGAGTCCGAGCTTGGGTTGTACCGCGTGACCGTACGCCTCCGTGGTTTCGCTGGTGAGGCGCGAGCCCACGCGATCGCTGGCGGGGCGGTTTTGGTCCGTGACCGCGAAGAAAAAGCCATCCACCCGCAGGCCCCCGGAGACATTCAACCTGCGCAGCGGGGACAGGCGAAGCCCCGCATACCCGCCGATGTTGCTCACCGCGAGCGTGTCGTTGGCGTCGACACGATAAGGAATGCCTCCCACGGTCCGCAGCCGCCGCACGATCGAAACCCCGTCGTCGAAGCGTGCGAGATAGCCCACCTCGAAGTCCCGCACCCACTGCGTGTGAAGAGGGGCGAAGCGGTAGCTTCCCCGGGAGCCGATGGTGAGCGCCCCGTACCTCTGCTCGACGCCATCGCCGCGCTGAGGTAGGCCCGCGCTGCCGACGTCGGTGGTAAAGCCCGTGAAGTTCTGGCGCAGGCGCAGGTCTCGCAAGGTGAGGAACGCGGTGGCTGTCGTGATCGAGCCCGATCCCTGGCTGGTGGCGCTGAGCACGAGCCCGTGTCGCGCCCCCGCACCCCCTTGGTTGGTGTCGTACACGCAGAAGAACTGCTCGTCGCGGGAAGACCCGCACGGCAGGCGGCGGGCTTCGTAGTCGTCACGACGGATCACGCCTGCCGTGTCGAAGCGATTTCCATAAGACGTGGCCAGGACGGCCAGGCGCGTGGTGGGGCTCAGGTTCCACTCGTGCCTCGCCATCATGCGCGCGGCCGCGAATGCGCGGTTCGGCCCGAAGCCGTCACCGTCTTCGAACTCGACGCCCACAAAAGTTCCCGGGCCGTGTCCACCCGGCCCCCACAAAAGCGTGAGCTGCCGCCGATCGAACGAACCGTAGCCGGCGCGCGCGCTCACCCCCCGTTGCGCCAAGCCGAGCTCGAAGCGGGCGCTGCCCGCCACGGCGAAGTCACCTTGCCGCGGATCGAAGGGCCCTTCGATGACTTGCAAGGAGGACACCAGACGCGCGATCAAGAAGTGCGTGTCCGCGTACCCGTGGCCGTGAGGATTCGACACTTCGTTGATCGGCACGCCGTCGATCGTGAACTCGAGATCTTGACCCTCCCCGGCGTCGAAGCCTCGCAAGAAGATGGACGACGCGTGAAACTGCCCGCCATGGGTCGTGAGCAGAAGGCCTGGGGCCAAGGTGAGCAGGGACTCTGCCGACCGCCGCGGGACCTCGGCCAGCTTGCCGATCGGCAGTTTGAAGTCGCCTCCCGCCTGACGGGGAACGGGCGGCACACCGCGAACGGTCACCTCGATGACCGGTGGGAGCCCGGGAGCCGGCGAGGCTGGGTCCGCGGCCCACGCCAGCGCCCCCGGCCACAGGGCCAGGCCCAGAGTGAAAAAAAGACGCACGGGCACGATGCGCGAAGCTCACAGGCGGCTGACCGTGCACAGGCCAAGCCCATTGACGTGAGCCTGAGACGCTGCCGAGGCCAGCATGAAAGCTGCGAGGTGGGGCGCAGCGAGGGGCACGCTGCCCGGATTGTACGCAAGCGGGGCTCCTGCCGTGTCTGTGACGGCAAGGCCGTTCGGACCCCGGGGGTTGGCCAGGGACTGAAGGCCGAGCTCCTCGAAGGTGATGTGCGTGTCGTCTCCCGCGGCGCCCGCCATGGCGTCGAAGCGCAGGTTGGCCCGCTCCCCCCCCAGGGTGTCCCAGAACAGGTGGTCGACGTGCACCGTGATTTCGCCCTCGGTTGTCGTGTTGGGGCGGACGACGAAGCCATCCGTGCCGTCGAGACCGTTGGTGCAGTTGGCGTTGCGGGTGGGGTTACGAAGCCCCCACGCGAAGCTGTAGGCTTCTTCGCCTCGGCGCGCGTTCCCTTCGATCCAGTAGTTGAATCCCCCTTGCGCCATGCGCGCGATGTCGTCTGTGGCCACGTCGTTGAGCGGGCGGGCGTCCAGCGGGGGGGGCACGACCTTGAAGCCAAAGCGGTCCCAGCGGCGCGCGGCCAGGGCCTCGAAGGCGATCATGACGGGATCTCCCTTGTGGAGATCGGCCACCACGGCGCGGGGATCGGCGTTTGCCCGCTCCCCGTCGGACGTCGCCAGCGTGGGCTCGGCGAGCGCGATGAGAAACTTCGTGAAGCGAACGCTCCACCCATCGATGAAGGCGATGGTGGCGTCGTTTTTGACGAAGGGATAGCCCTGCTTCGCAGCGCCTTCACCGCTCACCCGAATGACGAGGTCTCCGGTGTCCTCTGCGCTGCCGCACGCAGACACCGCCGCAAGCAAAGCCACGAAAGGCAAGAGGGGGTCGTGTCTCATATCTCACCAGGTAAAGCGCCGCGAAGACCCGCGTTCCGGGGATCCAGGCCCAGCACCGCCATGTCCTGCGGTCGTCCCGCGAGGGCGTGACGTTTACGGATGCGGAAAGGAGTCCTCAAGTCGATGTCGACCAGCTCGGCGCGGCGCGGATCCAGGACGTACGCGCGCTCGGGCGCCACACCCATGCGCGGAGAGGAGGACTCCGCGCACGCGAAGGGGGGCACGACTCCCGTCACCCTGCCGAGCGGTTCACCCGAGCGCGATAGGACCTGCAGGGAGCCCGATGAGGTCAGCACCACGACGAACGCTCCCGCCGCTGGGTCGAGAACGAGCGCGCAGCTTCCCGCAGGCAGAGCCCAGGCCTCGCTCGTGCCCCCGGGGGCCACGTTCACCATTTCGGGCGCGGGCGCCCTCGTGCGTGCGCGCGAGCGCCCCGGGGGTGAGGGGGTGAACGAACATATCCATCGTGTGCGCCGCGCGCGGCGCGAGCACGAACGTGAACGAAGACGCGCCGGGTTCGGACAGCGCGAAGCCGCTCGGACAAGCAAGCGCCATCCTTGCGTCCAGCTGCCACACCCGACAGCACGCTGTCACAGCCCGGCACCGGCATGACGGTGGGTGCGGCGGTCGACGGTGCCGTGGGGATGAACGTGGCCGCACCGGGGCCGCCGACCTGCAAGAGGCCGTCAGGAAGCGGCAGCGTGAGCCCCTCGCCGGCCACAGGCACGACGGCTTGCGGCTGCCGTTGGTCCCAAAGCCAGCGGTGCGGTGCTGGGGAGGCAAAGCTCGCGAGCACATGCGCCCCGTTGCTCTTCACCTCCGTCGGCGAAGAGCTTCCGAGGGTGGCGTCCAACAGCCGGGGCGTGTCCTTGTAGACGTGGACGTGATTGACGTGATCGATGATGGCCACCCCGGCACTCACCAGACGTATACCCGTTGCCGTCGACAGCACGGCGTGGTCGCCCGTGAACGAAGCCTGGACTCCGCCGACCGAGGGGAGCGTGTGCTGCCAAACGACGGCTTCGTCTTCAACGCATCGAAGAGCAAAAGTTGCCCGGCCTCGGCGTCGGTCATCAGCACCCGGACACGCCGCCAGGAGAAGTGCCGTGGCGTCACATCGTCGTTCGCGGGTCCGCTCCCGCACGCGCTGGCTAAGCGACGAGCACAGCGGCGCAGAGCGCGAGCAGACGGGAGGGATGTGGCGCGAAGAGGTTTCATCACGATGTGACCAGGGTCGTCTAGCAATAGTGCAAAGCATGTGCAATAGATTGCTGATGGTGAAACGTGCCCGGATCGGGATCGCCCTGGCAGGAATGTGCGCGGCCTCGTGCGGGCAGGAGCCGAGCTCCTGCGTGCCCTCGGGCGCGGAGCTCATTGGCGTGGCCTCGGTCGCGCACGCGTGCCTTCACACCCAAGAAGGTCCTTTCGCCACGGTGGTGTCCGTCGGGGAGGGAACCGCCGAAGTTCCTGAACTCCGCAACACGCACACGTTCTACACGATCGGGCTCGGCGCTTCGGCGGCCGGCCCGTTCGAGGGCGTCGTGCGGCTTCGCCCGCGCACGTCGGGGGTCTACGCGCTTTACGTCGACGCGGCCGTGCCCATCGCGGTGCGGGCCTCTTCGGGAGCGTGGCTCTGTCCGCTTCAACGCTACGCGGACGACGCGTGCCCGCTCATCGCCGAGGCTCACTCCTTCCGCCTCGAGCGGCTGCAGGACTACCTCGTCAGCCTTGGACCTGCCTCAGCGCCGGCCGTGAGGCTCGTGCTCGAAGAGATTGCGCCGACCTCGGACGACTGAAACGGCAAGTCAACGCAGGCTGTCCCAGTCGCCCCCGGGCCACATGGTCTTGCCCCAGTCGATGAGACGGGTGAGCTGGGCCTCGTCGGCGCCTGCCTGCCTGAAAGCGCGGGATCATCGTGAACCAGCAATCGGCGTAGCGCTGCTCGTGATGAGCCGCCGCGAGGCTCTTGTTGGTAACCAGCTTGGGGACGTAAGACGCCGGCTCGAGGTTCGCGTCTTCCGTGGCAGTCATGCTTCCCGTGGGGGCGCGCTGCCAAGTGGACGCGTCGAAACGCTCGAAGAGATCCATCGTTGCCCGCAAGAGGGCGGTGAGCACGCTGCGCCTTTCTTCGACGGGTAGCGCCTCGAAGACCTTGCCTTGTCCCGTGCCCGACGCCCAGCGTACGGGGTGCATTTGGCGAAACCCCCAGGTCGCGGACGACGGTGTCTGGTGCTGGAAACGCTGAAGCATCTCGGCGATGGTGCCCGCCAGGCGGACCGGGTGCGCCGGCCCTCCGTAGCTGTGCAGATCGGCGATGTGGTTGGCTTGGTAGTTCCAGTCGACGGGTGAGAGCGTGGGCTCTGCGAAGCCTCGTCCGGCGTTCAAGACGACTTGAAGTTCGTACCACGCCGTCGAGAAGTACTTCCCCACGAGCTCGCTTTGATACGAAAAGTGTGTGTTGTCATGGGCCGCGCGATGGGGCGCCAGCTCGAACACGTTGCGGGCCTGGGTGAGCCACGAGCGCGGCTCGGCGGTCGGGCCCCGGAGCTCCTGGGCGCGGCCTTCGAGACCGAAGCCGTGTACGAGCTCCCACTGCTTCACCGAGGACCAGTGGCGCAGCGAACGGTTGGCCACCTCGCGATCGACCGAGCGAACGGACGGCCCTTCGTAGACGAGCAGGTTCATGCCCGAAACCGCCATGCTGAGCGCGCCTTCGTAGGTCTCCTCGAAGTCCACGAGGTCGATCAAGCGCCCCCCGGCATGGGAATGAACACGCCCCGCGAAAAAGTCGAGCTTGGTCAGGCCACCTCTCAGGTCGCCCGCGGCCAGCTTGGCGCGTGCGTCTTCATACGCGGCGAAGGGCGCCGTAGTCCCGATCTCGTAGCCGGGGCGCTCGAAGCGGGAGCCAAAGACGTCGAGCGGATGCACTTCGGGCAGCCAGTCGTTCCAGTCGGGCAGCTGGAGGGCCACGGGCAGCGTGCGGTGGTTCACGTCGCCACCCGGGGACAGCGCTGCCGCGAGCAGCGCGGTTGTGGGTTCGCCCTCGGCGAGGTTGCCCAGCGTGCTCACATCCTCCTCGGCCACCGCGTCGACGCCCGCACCGGCCGCCCACACGAACACGGGCTCGTCATCGAGGCCGGGTCCCGGCTGGTAGGGGGGGTTCCAGGGGCGGCCCCAGCGCGTGGGCGAAACGCCGCTGGCGCGCGCAAGCTCCCGGCCGCGGTCGCGCACGTAACTGGCGATGAGTTGTCCCTCGCGTGCAGACAAGCCGTGGAACTGGCTGCGCGCTTCGATCGACCAGTTCGAGAAGTTGAAATACGCCAAGTCGCGGCCGTCCTGGGCGTGGCAATCAGCGCAGCTGGCCAGGAGCTTTTTGTTGGGCGCCAGCGGGCTTTCCACCAGGATGCGGGCCTCGAAGAGCGCCTTGCCCTCTGCGATGCTGTCCGGGCTATCGTGGGGGGGCCGCCAGGAGGCCGGATCGTCGTGCGCGAAGACGCTCGCAGGTACGAGCGGCTGGTTCGCCTCGTCGAGGAAGTTCACCTCGAGCACGCGCCACCCGCTGGTCTGCCCATCGGTGGCCTCGAAACGAAAGCGCAGCTCGTTGTCGCCCGCGCGGGGGCCGGGGGCGCCGAGCGCGTCGATGTCCAAGCGCAGCCTCACCGTGTGGTACGCCCCGCTGAGACAGCCGTAGGCGGCCTCGTGCGCCGCGCAAGTGACGTTGGCATTCACGAGCCCCACGAAAGGCCCGCCATTGAGGCTGACGCTGGCTTTGGGACCCCGCTGGGGCTGCACGCTGGCGTCCTCGAAGGCGGCCCGGTGGGTCCGGAGCGCCAGGCGCGTCGCGCGCCCCTCGGGCAGAGGAAGCGCGATTGTCTGGGTGTACCCGGGTGCCCCCAGAACCTCGACAGGCAAGACCACGGTGGCGATGCCGGTGCCCCCCGCGATGCCCCCGGTGCCCCCGCTTCGCCCGCCTCCGACGCCGCCGCCCGCAGGCTCGCCTCCGCCCGCGCCTCCGCGCCCCGCCGTGGGTTCTGACGGCCCTTCGCCTCCTTGCCCCCCACACGATGCCATTTCCTCGCAGGGGGCCTCGGCTGCGCCCGTGTGGCCCTGGCAGGCGGCCAGAAGGCCCACCGCCGCGTGAAAGCAAACGCTAAGCGAGACCAGCGACGGGGGCAGCCGCAAACCAACACGCGGAGCAAGGCGCATCGTCACAGCTTGCCACGAAACGGGCCCGCGTTGCGGGCGTCGTCAGCGGACCCACAGCTCCACTTCGCAGGCCCCCTCGAGTCCCTCCCACGAAGGGAACCCCGTGCCGGAGAGACTCCCGCTCCAGGGACGCTTCGCGCCGACGGCATAAAAGAAAAGGGGCGACTTGACGGAGCCGTCGATGAACGACGATTCTCCACCCCCGCCCACCGTACTTCTCTCGAGCCCGCCCCAGGCGTTGCTCTGGGCCTCGATCGCGATGGGTTTGTACCCGTTCACGTTCTCGAGGCGGGTGGGATTGCTGAGCTGGCTCCAAACGTTGCGCCTCGGCAAACCCGGCCAGACCAGCCTGAACTCCAGGCGCTCGCCGCGGCGAAAGTGCTCGAGCGACGAGAGCACGGAGTACTTCGGGGCAAAGGGGTCCTTGCGGTGGGCCTCCTGCGCCTCCTTGTCGTCGTCGAAGTAGGCCTGGACGCGGTCGGTGCAGGCGCCCTCCTTCGTTTTCGGCAGAACGTGCCGGAACACCCGTGTCCATCCTCTACCGTCGCGATCTGTGCCCTGGGAGCGCAAGTCGCAGTACACCACCCAGGGCTTGCCCTCGAAGTCGATCTCGTAGAGTCCACTTGGGGCCTTGGCCCGGCTTTGCGCGATCTCCAGGCAGGTGCGCGGCGCGCGCTCGATCGGCGAGCAGTCGCCATCAGAGGCGGCGGTCGCGCCGATCGGGCAGCAACCGTCCTGGGCGCCGGCCACCTTGGCCTGCGGAGCGGTAAACGCAGGTACTTCCGCACGTCGTGGGAACACGCACGTCGTTCGTACACGCGTCTCCGTCGTCGCAAGCCGCTTCGTCCGTGTGAGGTTGGTGACAGGAGAGCGGAGGGGGGGGAGGAGGCATGACGACCGGAGGCTCGTCACCGCCTGCGTCGGGCGGCGGGGGCTTGACCTCCGGAGGCGGATCACTGGCGTCCGGGGGCGGTTCGACCCCGCCGGCGTCCGGGGGCGGGGGAGCGGGCGGGGGAGGCGCCGGGGGCGCGGGTGTTTCTCGGCAGTCGGCCTCCGTGCACCGGAGCCTTAGCGTGATGCGCGTTTCGCCCTCCCGCCTTTGGGTCAGCTGTGTCTCTGCCGTGGCAACCACGCCCCGCTGGCTCGAGGCGGTGAGGAAGAGCTGAATCGGATAACGAGCCTCGTCCGTAAACGTGAGCCCAAGTGTCAAGGGAAGCGTGGAGTTCGCTCCGTTGATCTCGAACCTGTGGGTTCTTGCCTTGCCGCCCGCGTCCTCAGCCTTCACGTCGATGGCGGTCAACTGCAAGGTTGCGTCGCCTTCAGCCACCAACGTGACGTGCACGCCTTCGTCCTGGCACGACGTCGCCGCAGCGAGCGAAATCACAACTAGCCCCATGCGGGCAGGAGATGACCAAAATGACCACGATCCCCGTTCTTTTCGTGCAGACATCGAGCTCATTGGTAGTGGTTGCATGTGGTATGAATGGTAAGCTAACGCTAAACGAACCGTCGGGCGTTTCGCCAGCTTCAATGGCGTGAAACATGGACCGCGAGAAATCAAGCCAGGTTGTTCGGCTGGGCGACGACGCTGAACTTTCGTCAAGCCCGCAGCCTTGCGTCGCCCGCGGCGAGCCCGCGCTTCTCGCGGGGGACATGGTGGCCAACAAGTACGAGGTCTTGCGCCTCGTGGCGGTGGGCGGCATGGGAGCCGTCTACGCCGTTCGTCACTTGGATCTCGGAAAAGACGTCGCGCTCAAAATCATGGGGGCGGGCAGTGGCCACAAGGCCCATGATGTCGAGCGTTTTCGGCGCGAGGCCAAGGCCGCCGCGCGCATGTCCTCGGAGCGCATCGTGCGCGTGTACGACGTCGACCGTACTGCCGAAGGCCTCTCGTACCTCGTGATGGACCTCTTGGACGGGCAGCCGCTGTCGCGGGCGCTCGAGCAAGGCCTCGTCTTTTCCGAGCTGCGCGCCGCTTCCTACGTGATGCAGCTGTGCGAAGCCCTCGAAGAAGCGCATCGGCACGGCGTCATCCATCGCGACGTCAAGCCCGCGAACCTCATGGCCTGCGGGGAAACCTTCGGCCCTCCTGGGTCGGGGCAGGAGTCCGCGCCGGTGCGTCTCAAGCTGCTCGACTTCGGCGCGGCGAAGTTCAAGGACGAGGGTGGCACCCCGCCGCCCGAGGCCCCCTCCGAACCCGGGTCTTTCTCCGGTGCGCAGGGGATGGTCAACGGAGGCTTCACCGTATTCAACGACGCCATGGTCCCGGGAACGCCCGCGTACATGTCACCCGAACAGTACATGCGCCCTTCCGAGGTGACGGCCGCTGCCGACATTTGGGCTGCGGGGATCGTCCTCTTCGAGCTGGTCAGGGGCCGCCCACCTTTCGAGGCCCGCGACGTGGGAGCGCTGGCCGAGGCGATCGTGCTCGACCCACCTCCGCTTCACGAGATCGCCGACACGAAGCTGCGGGCGGTGATCGCACGCTGCCTGGAAAAAGAGCCAGGTGCTCGCTTCTCATCGGCCACGGAGCTACGCGGAGCGCTGGCCGCCCTGTGGGAAGAGACCCGTGAGCCCGCCGCACCCACGCCCACGCCCATCGAAGTCCCCGTGAAGCTCGGGACGAAGGGCCGTGGCCGGCGGCGGGCTCTCGTCGCGGCCCTGGTCACCGCGGTGGGTGCGACAGCCTTTTGGCTGGCGTCGCGTGCCCCCGTTTCTTCGCCCACCGCCACCGTCGAACTGCGGCCGGAGCCTCCCGCAGCGTCTCCCGCGCTGCGTGCGGAAGAAGCGCCCCGCGCGGTGGACCCTGCCACGGAAGCGGCATCTTCCTCCGAAGACGTGGCCGCTGCGGAGGAGCCCCTGGCACCAGGCTCAATCCCAACCGCCGAAGGCGTGCGCCCGGCGCCGAAGACGCTGGTGAAGGAGGGCCGCACCCGCGGGTCCGAGGACACGCGCGCTTCCCAGAGGCAAGGGCCGAGCCCCCTGCCCTTGTTCTAAGCCCTGACGGTCATGAACGTTCCCAAGTTGCTCGTCGTCGCGCTCGTGTGTGTGCCCCTCGTGAGGCGGGGCGTTGCGTGTGCCCAGGAGGGCGCGGTCTCCCCGGAAAAAGCGGAGGCGCCCGCGTCCGTGCGCTCGTGCTACGAGCTGCCCTTGCTGCGCTGTTTGGGCCCGGAGGCCCGCGCCGCCTACGTGAAGGGCAAAGCGTCCTTCGGCGCGCAGAGGTACCTCGAGGCCTTGCAGGGCTTTGAGGAGGCTTACCGTCTTCAGCCCGATCCCCGGTTGAAATGGAACCGCGCCGCGACCCTCGTGGAACTCGGGGATCACGTTCAAGCGGCGCGCGAGCTCGACAGCCTGGTCGAGGCTGATGCCGCGTTGCCGGCCCACGAGTCGCTGCGGGCCGATGCCCTGCGCGCGCTCGAGGGCCTCGAAAAGTACGTGCGGACGCTCAAACCCGTGGTCAGCCCCCCAGGAGCTTCGGTGCATGTCGATGGCGCCTTCGTGGGAACGGCGCCCCTCGAGCGCCCGATCCGTTTGGATCAAACCCGCCCGCATGTCCTGGTCGTCAGGGCCCCTGGCTACGACGAGCACGTGTTCGATTTGGCGATCTCGGATCCCTTGCCAGAGCAGATTGCCCTGGTTCCGTCGGGCGCGGTGCCCGGCCCGGGCGTGCCGGGGCTCCCCGCGATGGCGATCGCTCCTCCGGTCGAGCGAGCGGCACCGGGTGAGCCCGAGGCGGCCGGTGTGACCGAAGCGCGGGCCTCCTCATCCTCGCGCGCCCTTGTCTGGGGCGGGGTGGGCCTCCTCACGCTCCTGGCGGCTGCCGGCGCCTTTGTACTGCTCAGCCGGGACGCGGAACCCACCGAGCCCGATCTTGGCCGTGTCACGCTCTTCTGAGCGGCTCGAATCGACGACGACGTGCTCCTGACATCCGGCCTTCGCCTGTTACAGTAGGCCTCATGAAGGTTGCCGCCCAGAAGGTCGTTACGATCACCTACACACTGAAGGACGAAAAGGGCGAGGTGCTCGACACCTCCGAGGGGCGGGAGCCCATGGCCTACCTGCACGGGGCCGCCAACATCGTGCCCGGGCTGGAAGCCGCGCTCGAGGGCAAGGAAGCGGGCGAGAGCCTGGAGGTCACGTTGCCGCCCGAGCAGGGCTACGGCGTGCGCGACGAACAGGCCATCCGGAACGTGGCCACCCGAAAGTTGTCTCCCGACCGCAAGGTGGCGGTGGGCGAGCGCTACCGGGTCTCGACGCCCGAGGGGGGCCGCATCGTGACCGTGCTCTCCGTCAAAGGCGACTACGCCACCATCGATGCCAACCATCCGCTTGCGGGGATCACCCTGCATTTTGCGGTGTCGGTGGTCGACGTGCGAGACGCCAGCGCCGAGGAAGTTGCCCACGGCCACGTGCACACGCCCGGCGCACATCACCACTAAACGCGCAACGCGGTTCAGGACGTGCTTGGGTCCTGACGCCTCCGTTTCGTCGTTGCGGCCCGCGCAGGGGCCCGCATCTGTGTGATAGTGTTTCACGCAAGGTGGCAGACGATGAAGCCGACGGCTGCGATTTTGGAGCAAGAGCTGAAGGACGCCCGGGCCCGGGAAGACGAGTACCGGGTGCGTCTGGCCCGCCATCGTGAACTGTCACGCAAGCTGCGCGCGCAGTCCGACGCTTTGCGGGCAGCGCTGCGAACCGCAGACGAAGGGCCGCTCGACCTCGACCGCCTGCTCGAGGCGGTGGGGCGGCTCTCGAGCCAAGCGCTGGGTGTGCCACGAACCAGTGTGTGGCTCTTCGACGAGCGGCACCAGAACCTGGTGTGCCGCTGGCAGCTGCCCGAGCGCGACGAAGGGCCCCGCCTCGCGATCGCCGTGGCCAGCGCCCCGCGCTACGTGAACGCGATCAGGGGCACGGGGGTGAACGCGGTGGCGGTGGCAGACGTCTTCGCCGATGCGCGGACCGCTGAGCTGCACGACTATCTTCGACGCCACGATGTGGGCGCCCTGCTCGACATCCCGATCGTGGGGCCGGGGGCCGTTCACGGCGTGGTCTGCCACGAACACCAGGGCGGGACGCGGGACTGGCACGAAGCGGAGATCGACTTTGCCACCGACGTGGGCGCTTTGGTTGCCCTGTTGCTCGAAGCCGAGCGGCGAAGAGACGCCGAACGGATGGCCCGCGGCACCGAGGCGAAGTACCAGAACCTGGTCGAAAAACTGCCGGTGGTGGTCTATTCGTTCGACTACAACACGGCAGAGCTCGATTACCTGAGCCCGCGCATGCAAGACCTTGCGGGGCATCCTCCCGAGCACTATCTGGCGGCAAACGGCGTGGAGCGCTGGAGCGCCACGATGGCCCCTGAAGATCGGCCCTTGGTGCAGCGTCGTTTTTCCCCGCGCCACGGCGAGGTGCCCGAACCCGAGCTGGTTTATCGCATCAACCACCCCGAAAAAGGGCGCCGCTGGATCCGGGATACCTGTGCTCTGATTCGGGACGCGCGGGGAAAGCCCTTTGCGGTCCAGGGAACCTTGGCCGACATCACCGAGCTACGGCAGGCCGAGCTGTGGCGAGCCGAGGCGGAGCGCCGGTACCAGGCGCTGCTCGAAAACGTCGACGTGCTGGGCATGGTGATGGCGCCCGATGGGCGCCTGCAGTTCGTGAACGACGGCTTCGTACGTGCCACTGGTTTTTCTCGTGAAGAGGCGCTGGGGGCGGATGCCTTTACGCTGCTCTTGCCTGCCGAAAGCGTTGCTTCGTTCCGCGACCCCTTCGTCGCGGCGTTGTCACAGGGGCAGGTGCAACCCCGCATGGAGGTGCAGATCCGGAGCGCGGCGGGGCGCCTCGTGCGGGTGCTGTGGACCCATACCCTGCTGCGCGACCCCGATGGTGAGGTGAGCGGGGTCTGTAGCTTGGGGGTGGACATCACCTTGCGCGTGGCCGAAGAAAACGCGGCCCTGGAAGAGCAGAAGATGGAGAGCCTCGGGCGCCTGGCTGCGAGCGTGGCGCACGACTTCAACAACCTCCTCACGGTCATCAGCGCGGAGGTCGAATTGCTCGACCCAGGGGCGGAGGCCACGCAGGCCCGGACGCAGATCCTCGAGGCGGTGGGGCAGGCGCGTTCGCTGACGCGTGCGCTGCTGGCGTATGCCCGTCGAGAGACGATCGCGCCCACGCTCGTGAGCGTGGATGAGCTCATCACGAACAGCGCGGTTTTGTTCGAGCGTATGGTGGGCCGCGGCGTGACCTTGACCCTGGTGGCGGGGGCGAAGGGGGCCGAGGTGGTGATGGATCCGTCGCAGCTTCGTCAGCTCATCGCAAACCTGGTGGTGAACGCGGCTGACGCCACCCGGGGCCATGGCAATCAGGTTCGTCTTTCCACCGCCGTGGTCTTGATGGAAGCCGATCAGGCCCGCGCGAAGGGGCTCGCGTCCGAAGGCGACTTCGTCATCTTGCGCGTGGCTGACGATGGGCCCGGCGTCACCACGGAGGTCGCCGACAGGATCTTCGATCCCTTCTTCACGACCAAGCCCGACGGTACGGGGTTGGGCTTGGCGATGTGTGATTCGATCGTGCGGCGGGCGGCAGGACGTATCGAGGTCAGCAATACGCCGGGTCAGGGGGCGGTCTTTTCGGTGTACCTGCCCATCGCGCGGTGGGCTGAGTCCCGCAAGGCGCAGGCTCCCAAGGTCCCTCCCGCGACGGCCCTGGTCCCGGCGGGAAGGCGCGTCGTGCTGGTGGTCGAGGACGTGGAGCCGGTGCGCAATCTCGTGGTGAGGATTCTGTCTGAAGAGGGACTCGACGTGCTCGAGGCGCCCGATCTCGCCACCGCGAGCCAGCGGCTGCGCGAGCAGAAAATCGACCTCATCCTGGCCGACGGGCGTTTGCCGGACGGCGACGGCGCGGCGTGGGCGGCGGCGTGCCTTTCCGGAGGCCGCGTGAGCGGCGTGGTGGTCATGGTGAGTGGCCCCTCGATCGTGAGCTTCGCTGGGCCCTACGCCGTGTTGCCCAAGCCGTTCCGCCTCCCTGCGCTCGTCGAGACCGTCAAGCGCGTTCTGGCGTAAGCGCCAATCGTCCCGCCGCTGCGGCCGTCTCCTTGCGCTGCGCACGGCAGCGGAAGCCCCCGGGGCACCGCCTTCTTCTGACGCTCTCGCGATCTTTGCTGATTTTCCCCAAACCCGTGGGTGCCCCGGGGAGGGTGAAGATATTCCCTTGGTCATTTATATGCAAGTGGATTGCAGATCCAGTTCAGGTGTTGTAGCTCTGTCGACACACTTGGGTGAGGCGGTCCTGTTCGTGGGGCCGCGATGGGATCATGCAAACGAAGGAAGAAGGATCGAAGATGCGAAGCCAATTGCCGAAGCTCCTGGCCCTTTGCCTGCCGCTCTTTGCGGGGGCGCTGGGCGCCTGCAGCGACGATGACGATTTCGAGGTCGTGCCCGACGCCGCGCCTGCCGATGCATTCGCGCCGGCACCGACGCCGGCCGATGCCGGTGGCTGTGTGGGCGCCGCGTGCACGCCGGACGCCGGGGTCGTGCCCGATGCTCTTGCCGCAGACGCGGGGGCAGTCAACGATGCCGGGGCCGGGGTATCCCAGGGGCGGTTGCTCGTGGCGGACGGGGATCCTGAAAAGCCCCGCTTTTGGGTGGTCGATCTCGACGACGGAAGCACGGTGGCCAGCTTTGCCGCTCTGGGTAGCGCGCGGGTGTACAGCACCGAATCGGGGTCTGGCTACGCATGGGTGAACCAGCGGGTCCCCGGCTTGGTCGAGATCGTGGCGTCCGGGATCAGTGTGCAAGAGGGCATGCTCACCAAGGTCAGCCCCTGGGTGCTGGATACGCGCCTCGAGGGCCCGCTGCCCACTCACTGGGTCTCGCATGACCACTGGATCGTGTCGTTCAACGACGGCGACGGCAGTTTTGACTACGTGCTCGAGAGCAGCCTTGGCACCACGCGGCCGCTCATGAGGCGGGCCACCACGGGCAAGGCGCACCACGGGGTGGCGCTCATCTCCCAGGGCAACGTGTTCGCCTCGCTGCCGAATCCCGATCCGGCCGCCACGAGCACCTTGCCGGTGGGCGTGACCATTCGCAAGCTTGCCACGCCCGACGTCGTCTTCGAGCAAAGCGACGCTTGTCCTGCCTTGCACGGCGAAGGAAGCAACGATGAGGTCGTGGCGTTCGGCTGCGGCGATGGCGTGTTGATCGCCGAGCGCAAAGAAGGCAAGTTCGCCTTCCGCAAGCTGCCGAACCCGGCAGATACGCCGATGGGGCGCCGCGTGGGGACCGTGAAAGCCAAGGACGGCGTGCCGCGCCTGGTGGGCAACTGGGGCAATGGGTTCGCACTCATCCCGTACCGCGACGCCACGCCGGTGTGGACCGCCGTCGATCTCGGCGCCGCGAACCGCGGCTTCGATGTGGACGAATCGGGACAGCGCCTCGTGGTGTTGGCGGGTGATGGCACCTTGCGGATGTACAACCCGATCACAGGGGCCGCGCTCGGGCCCCCGCTGGCTGTCATGGATGCCTGGCCCACGATGGGGCTGCCACCGGGCACGCCCACCCCGGGAATGGGCCTCGGCAAGGACAAGGCTTTCATCACGGATCCGCGCGTGGGCACCGTGGTGGAAGTGGATCTCGCCACCTGGCAGAAGGGACGCACCTTCACCGTGGGGGGCCAGCCCTACAGCGTCGCGGCGTTCGGTCGCTGGATGCCGTCTCCTCAACCCTGAACCCCGCAGCGGAACGCCCGAGGGCCGCCACAGGAGCGGCTCTCGGGGCGTCGTTTGGAGTCTCACGTGAAACGATTCCCTTTGGCAGCCCTCGTGCTCGGCTGTGGGGTAAGCGCCGCTTGTACCGATGACGAGACCGTTTTGCCCTCGCATTGCGGGATAGCGTTCGAGAACGCCGCCCATGCCTGTCTTCACGGTCGCGCAGGTCCCTTCGTTGCGCTCACGTCGGCTTTGTCAGGTGCGCCCGCAAGGCTCGAGCAGCTGCACACGCTTTATACGGTGGGGCTCGCGCCGATGCAGGACTCTCACTTCGGCGGTCGGGTGAGTTTTCGCCCGAAAAGCGCTGGTCTGTGGGGGTTCTTTCTCGATCCCGCAGCGCCGTTTTCGGCGGAGACTCCCGAAGGCAAACCTTTGCCCTGGGAGCTGACGACCACGGCCACCCACTGTGCCTCCTTTGCGACGGCCCACGTGCTTCGTCTGGAGGCGGAGCAGGAGATCCATCTCGTCGTGCAGCACGCCGAGGCGCCCTTCGTGCGGGTCCTTCCGGAGCGCCTCGGGGGTGCATGGCCGCAGGCGCTCGAAACGGTCGGTTGTGGCGCGGTGCTCGTGGACGGGGGCCGTGCGCCCACGGACGGGGGCAGCGATGCACATGTCAATGCGCCTGTGCTTGCGCCCGTGCCGGACCTTGCCCCTGCGCCTGATGGGGCAGCAGGGGACGCAGGCAGGTCGGAGCCTGACGCTGCGCAGCCTTTCGCCGATGCTGCGTCTGCTCCCATGTGCCGGACCGAAGGCCCCTGCACCCGCGACGACGAGTGCTGCGCGTTCTGTCATGACCAGGACCACTGCCACTAGGGCCTCTGCGTCGACGCGTCGTCCAGCCGTTTTTCGCGTCGACGGACCCGGACGCGGGGGCTAATCTCGCAGGCTTTCATGGCGCATACGGGATCCTCCTCTTTCGACCCTTTGCCTGTCACGGTGCTGTCCGGGTTTTTGGGTGCGGGCAAAACCACGCTGCTCAACCACGTGCTCGCGAACCGCGAGGGCCTGCGCGTTGCGGTCATCGTCAACGACATGAGCGAGGTGAACATCGATGCGGCTTTGGTGAAGGGGCAGGCGTCGTTGCGGCGCACGGACGAAAAGCTCATCGAGCTTTCGAATGGCTGTATCTGCTGCACGCTGCGCGAAGACCTCCTCATCGAGGTGGCCGCGCTGGCGCGGGAGAACCGCTTCGACTACTTGCTCATCGAATCCACGGGGATCTCCGAGCCCCTGCCGGTGGCCGAGACCTTTACCTTCGCTGACGAGCAGGGCCAAAGCCTCTTCGATCTGGCCCGTCTCGACACGCTGGTGACGGTGGTGGACGCCTGGCGCTTCATGGCCGATTGGAAAGGCGAAGAAGACCTGCGCGCTCGCGAACCTGCGCTCGAGGATGAGGACGAGCGCACGGTGGCCGACCTTCTCGTGCAGCAAGTCGAGTTTGCCAACGTGCTCGTCATCAACAAGACGGATCTGGTCTCGCCAGAGGAGCTCGATCGCCTCGAGGGGCTCTTGAAGCGCCTCAACCCCACGGCGCGCATCCTGCGCACACGTCACGGTCACGTGGCTCTGCGCGAGGTGCTGGGCACGGGGCGCTTCGATTTCGAGGCGGCCGAGCAGGCGCCCGGTTGGCTCCAAGAGCTGCGGGGCACCCACACGCCCGAAACAGAGACCTACGGGATTGGCAGCTTCGTGTACCGCGCGCGTTCGCCGTTTCATCCCGAACGGTTCTGGCGCTTGCTGCATGAACGGCCTGCGCTGTGGGCCGACATCCTGCGCTCGAAGGGCTTCTTCTGGTTGGCGTCCCGCAGGGATCTCGTGGGCAGTTGGTCCCAGGCCGGGGGCAGCGCGATCTGTGAAGGGGCGGGGCTGTGGTACGCGGCGCTGCCGAAGGAAGAGTGGCCCGAGGATGCGGAAGAGCGCGAAGAGCTCGAGGCCGCGTGGCAAGAGCCTTACGGTGATCGCCGGCAGGAGCTGGTGTTCATCGGCGTCGATCTCGATGAACCCGGCATCCGCGCCGCCCTGGACGCCTGTCTCGTGACACAGGCGGAGCTTGATGTGCCCGAGGAGAGCTTCGCCGATCCCTTTCCGTCCTGGCTCGCCTGCGACGATCCCTCCCACGAACACTGAGGGACCCGCGGGGCGCGGTTGCGACAGACCGAGGCGATCGCGACGCCAGCCGCCCTCAGCTTCCGAAGCGCTCTTCGAGCACGGCGGCGATCAAAAACCGAATCTGTCCGTCGTGGGCCCTGAGGGTTTCGGCGAGGTGTTTGGCCTTGTCCCAAACGTGGTCCGTAGGCATGTCTTCGGGAGCGTGTGAGTACGTGAGCCAACGCTGGGCGTAACAGGCCTGCGATTCGAGGTGCGTGGAGAGGAGCTGGCCGAGCTCAGCCAGGCTGGCAAACGGCAACACGCCATCCGGGTTACCCGGCGGGGGCGAAAAATCGCCTGTGTAGGAGTAACGGAGCACGCCGCTCGTGTCGAAGGGCTCGCCGTAGACGTCTTTCGGCTGCAAGCGGCCCACCACATCAAACGGGTCGAGGGCAAAGCCGACCGGGTCGAAGTGGGCGTGACAGGGCCGGCAGAACTCTTGACGGTTCAGCTCGCGCTGAAAATGCGAACGATAACTTTCGCCGGGCATGGGCACGGAGCTCTGAAATAGTTCCTTCACGCCTTCGAGGGGCGCGGGCCGCAAACACATGACCTTGTCAAAGAACCACGCCCCCCGGGCGGACGGCACGAGGCGGGCGCGCCCCGTGAGCGCAATCACGCCTGGCTCGGCCAAAAGGCCTGCTGCGTAGGGAGCCAAGCTCGCGGGGCCCTGTTCGGCGGTGCTCTGCCATGCGGGTGCCAGGGTCACATGGTCGCTCCGAGGTCCACAGCCTCTGGAAGTTGCGATCGCCGCGCAACGTGACGTCGACGAGGAAGTCGAGGGCATCACGGGCCATGAGCGCCAGGCGATCGTGGTCGTACCCCGGAAACAGCACGGGATCCTTTTCGGGATACGCATCGAGGCCCAGCCACGTTCGGTAAAACGAGCTCACCCCCAAAACGGCCCGGTTGTTCTCCAGCATGTGAAGCGCCACGCAGTAGAGGTCACCGGAGGTTTCGACGAGCGGCAGGTAGGTTTGGATCGCCTCGGTTGCGAGGGCGAGCTTTTGTTGGTCTTGCTGCTCGGGCGCGGTCCAAAGCAGGAACGCCACGTTCTCCATCGCGATCAGACCCGCGATGCCACCAAGCGGATTGCCCTTGCCCCAGCGCTCGCAGGCGAAAGGAATCCCCTGGATCGCCACCGCAGGAGGAGGCGCGGCCACGGAATCCGGCGCGAGTCCACCGCCCTGTCCGCCTGAGTTCACCTGGGTCGTGCTTCCGCCGTCGACGTGCGGGCCCACGTCATAAGCCACACCACACGCACAGAGGAAGAACAACGCACCCCACGCCGCCGAGCGAGACCACACGTTCATCGAAGACTCCTTGTCAATAACCGGCGCGTCCATACTTCCCCCTTGTCCGGGGCCGTCTCCGCCTTACGGACGCTATGGTGAGGTCGCTGGGTTCTCGATGTTGGCAAGATGTCCTCGCACGTTGGGCGCATGGGGGGAGCGAGGGAAGGCGTGAAGGAAGCTCTGCATGAGCTGGCGTGCTTCTCGGTGATGGTGGCACTGCAGGGCGGCCATGGCTGCGCCGTAGTGCGCGCGTTCGCGATGAGGGCGCGACAACCCTGGAGCCTCGAGCGCCTTCGAGAAGGCCTTCGCCGCTTCAGCGCAGTTCGTAAAGAAGGCCAGCTCGCCCCGCAGTACGTGCAAAGCCGGAGACGCCGCCCGGGTGGTGTGGAGAAGTTGGCGGGCTTCCTCGAGGCGCCGGGCGTCGATGAGCGCCGTCGCCAAGGCCAGCTCCGCCTCGTCGCGAAACGCCGCGCTGGGATGCGCCGCCAGGTAGCCCTGCAGTTGCGCGATGGCGGCGGCGTTTTCGCCCCTTCGCAGCGTTTGCAGAGCCTGCGTCACCAAAGCGGCCTCCTTCTGCACGAATGAAGGCTCCGGCGCGCTCAAAGGGGCTGGCGCGACCTCGGGCTCCCTCGGCTCCTCCTCCGGACGCCACGCGTGGCGTGTGACGGCGGCCTTGCGTGCGGGCCGAGGTGCAGCCGCAGGCGGAAGGGCTTGTACGAGAGGTTCGTCGGCCCGCAAGGCCAGCGCTTCTGGGGGGCTGGGTGTCGCGCGGGCCAGACGAAGCGGGCGCACGGGCGGGAGCGGGGGCGTTTTCGTGAGGTTCAGAGTCCGCACGTGAGGTCGAAGCCAACGGACCGAGATGACGGTCGTGGCCGCGCCCACCGTGGCGCCCAGCACGAGCAACAGCGCCACCGTGCCGAAACGAAGCCCGAGGGTGCCAGGACGGCGCCTGCGGGTGCGCGCCTTCGCCCGCACCGCGCGCTGGATGCGGGCCAAGGTCACGTCGGACAGCGGCGTCTCCTCGGCGAGCGCCTGGACCAGGCTTGCGAGCGGCGTGTCCCCCCTCGTCTTCAAGCGAGCGGGAGCTTGCCGGAACGAATCGTCGTCGCGGCGATCGGTCATTTGACACCTTTCGACAGGGCCGGCTTGGCTTGCCGGGGCATAGGCAAAAGCGCGGCTTCGTGGCGCTCCGCCAGGTTTTCCAGCGTGCGCCGCGCCCGGTGAACGCGCACCCACACGTTGGCCACCGAGGTCCCCGTCAACGCCGCAATCGACGCGCCGTCGAGCTCCTCGATCTCGTAAAGCACGAAGGCGGTGCGCTGGGCGTCGGGCACCTGCTCGAGCAGGCCGTAAAGCAGGGCCCGCGCTTGTTGCCTCTGCAGTTGTCTTTCGGGGTTCGGCTGGTCATCCACGGGATCGTGCTCGCTGCGTTCACCACCCCAGAGTTTGCCCAACCAACGCCGCACCCGTTGGCGGCGCCGGAGCGCCTGGACCACCCTCACGGTGATGCCGTGCAGGTAGGCGCCGATCTCGGCGCGCTGGGGGTCGTAGGCGTCGAGCCGCCGCAGAAAGACCGTGAAGACCTCCTGTGTGACGTCCTCGACGTCGATCTCGGGCCCCCCTAGCCGCCGCGCCCACAGGGACACCTGCGCGGCATGGCTGCGGTAAACCTCGGAAAAGTCCGGCGGGCACCCGTTGTCGGGGGCACCTGGGGCTTGGTGGGGCTCACGAGGGGGCATGCGTCCTTCCGTCTTGTCGCGGGCGCGCCCTGCCTTACAGCCAAACGTCGGAAAGGGTCAAAGGTCCCACGCCACGGTCACCCGAAGCCAAAGGTCTGCCCGGGGCAACGGGGGGCTTCGCTCGGGCGTGCTCGGCAGCCACACGCGCTCCTCCCGCGCCCAGACCACCAGGTCGAGATCGGCCACCACGGACAGCGGTGCCCCCAGGGGCAGCATGCCCACCAGCGCCAACTTCCCTGCCGGCACCCAGGCCGCATCGCTACGGGTTTCGGTACCGCTGCGCCCCTCGAGACGCGTGTGCGCCACCAGCACGCCCGCATCCACGCCCCACGCGCCAGAGCCCACCGATTTACGGCTGGCCACCCCCAGTCCCCCGCCGAAGCGACTCCAGGAGACCTGCGTGTTTTCGATCGCGAGGCGCCGCCCGGGCACACCAAAAACCTCACCCTTCAAGGCGAAGGTGGGGCCCACGAAGCGCAGCACATCTGCCACGAAGCCAATGCCGGTGCTTCCCTGCTCGAAGGCAGCCCCCGCCACGCCCACGAGGCCCGCGGCCCATCGCATCCGGGGGCCTGGCGGCGGAGACTTCGCGGGGGTGGCGATCGCCGTCAGCACGGGGGCCGCGGCAGGTTCCGGGCGCGGCGCCGGGAGTGCCACCGCGACTTCGTCGAGCGGCGCGCCCAAGCCACCGGCCACGGCCCACGTCGAGGCAAACACCGCAACCACCTGAGCGCGGTCTTCGCAGGCGAAGGGCTCGGCCCACCGTTTGGCGGCCAGCAGCACCCCCTCGGCCCCCCGCAGCTCGACGGCCATACCTCCGGACGCTTCGAGCGCCACCTGCACGTGGCGTACGTGACCGTCGTCGAAGCTTGCCAGCAAGGACTGCGCCCGCTCGGCCAAGCCGCAATCGCCGGGGCCCGTCACGGTGACGGGCAGGTTGGTTGCGAACGACAACGACAGAAGGAGGGTGACGGCGTTCATGGGGTGGGCGCCCTGGGGCGGCGCGGCCAGGATAACACCATGCCACCGTCAGTCTTGTTCTCGAGGTAGCACGGAAGGCTGGGCATCTTCCGCTCGGCACATTCGACAAGCAGTTGGGGAAGGCCGCTGGAGGTCATCGACTCTGAGTTGGCCGTCCAACCCACGCCCTGAGTGCACTCCCACAACCGCCAATACTGTCCAGAAACATGGGTGGGCCCACGGCCAGCTGTGCTGGCCTCCGCATCGGAGCCGTCTTCTTCCCCCCCCAAATGATCATTCCTGATTCGATGGCCGCGACTTGAAAGGCGCATCTGCGACGCTCTGCGCGAGCCATTGCGGCTACCATGAGAAATAGCTCGAACGCGACTGCCGCTTTGACTAGCGCTAGCGGAAACGAGGACGCCTCGGCAAATGTCGCGGACATTCACGCCTGTGCCATAGCAGGGGCCATCGCAGCTCCCATATGACCTCCTCGGGTTCCCGCGAAGCAAACGCTGCGAGCCAGAAAGGACGGGAACCAAAGAAAGGGCTTGACTGTTAGCGTCGCGTCGAAGACATTTTGGCTATGAAATTTGGCGCTCCGCTCAAAAAAATTCTCCTCGTCTCGCTTGCCTGGGCCGCCCTGGGTACATCCGGCCTAGCCCGTGCGGCTGACGGTTGGATCGGCCCCATCTCCGACGAGTACTACCGCAATTTCAACTCATGCGGCTCAACGCGTGCCGTGGGTGGAATGCAGTGCATGGGCAGGTACTGCGACAACGTGTATCTGTTTTGCAAAGACTTGCCGGCTGGAGTCACGCTGGACCTTGCGCGCCGATTCCGGACCAGCTGGTTCTCGGAAGAGAACACTTACTGGCGGGACTGCGGATCAAACGCCGTTATTACAGGCCTGGGATGCGCCAAAAGCTACTGCGACAACATGCAGCTTGAGTGCACGCCTTTGGCCACGGGCCGGAGGACGGGAAGCGTTTGGGGGCAGTCGTTCTTCTCCGAAGAAAACCCCGCACAGTACTTCAGTGGCAGGTTCGCTTTCAAACTTTACGCAAAAGGTAAGTACTCGGACAACCTTTCTGCAGATACTCAAGCCGTCCAGCCTTAAGGGCCCAATGGCATCGAGCATCGCCAAAGGATTGCAGCGACTTGTCATCGCCATCGCCGGGGTGGCTTTCGCGATCGGGCTTTGGTCGATGCTGGGTTCGCCTCGGGATATGGAGAAGGTGGCTGAGGTTCCCGTGGATACGTCTCCACGAGGTGTAGCGGTCGCATTAAATGAACCATACTCCTCAGGCAAATCCCGTGGAGGCGAGGCCGAGCTTCGGCAGGTGATGCTCGCGCTCGCCTCTGCGGTCATCGAGCGCGAGAATGTACGCGACACGGCATCGAAGGATGGCGATCATAAGACGCCCCACACTGAATCATTAGATAAGCTCCTTTCAGAGGCTCCGCGGTCCGAGGTTCGAGAGCAAGATGTGGACTCGAGGTTGCGAAAGCACCTCGAGGACATCGCGGGCGCTGACGTGCTTTCGGTGAAGTGCGTGGAGGCTTTTTGCAAAGTCGAGTTTGTGGTGCCTTCGGGCGAAGAGGCCGTACGCGGCTCGGTTAGTGCTTTACAAGCGGTCTCGCGGGTGGAGTCATCTTTGATGCTCGATTTTGTACAGGTGGGATCCCGACAGCTCGGCGTCTGTTATTTCCCGCCCCCTGGTGAAGCGCTTCCCTTTCCGGGCTAACCCGGCGAGGGCGCTGGCGAGCTGTGGCGGCCGCCGCATGAACGAAGGCGCGGCAAACCGTGTTGGCCACGCGCTGCCTACAGGCGTGGCCCTTCGGCAAATGGGTGTTGACCCCCAATCCCCAAGCCTATTGCTGAAAGCACATGAGGGGGTTGGCGAGGTCACAGCGCAAACGCAGCTCGTCTTCGCGCCACGTGCCGTCGTCCACGGGTTGAATGCGCCCGAGCTCTGCGCTGTCGCTCACCGTCCAATCGGCGCACGTGCCCACGACCGCACCCACTTGGTTCGGGGCGGCGCTTCCTGACCAAGCCGTTCTTTGGTTCGGCGATACCAAGTCCCCATCGGCAGAGATCACGAGCGAAGCCGTCCACGTGCCTGCCAGCACGGCGGCGGCATCGGGACCGAGGGGCACGCCGTCTGGGCGCGTCCACACGGGCCCCGTGGATGTCAAACGTGCCGAAGCCGCTTCCTCGCGGGTGGACACCAGCGAGACGAACGTGCCCGCTAAGCCGGCGGCCGCCGCTTCTTTTTGGCAAAGCGCATCGAAAGCCGCGCGGCCCGCCGCAGAGGGTTTGATGGCCTCCTCTGTCAGAAACGCCACCCTCCCCGTGGGCGCCGTGGTGACGAGCGGCCCCGTGTGGTTCGCTTGAAAACAAGCCAGGCGCACCGGCTGTCCGCAGCCATCGTTTTGAAACGAGCTCCAGTTGCGCCCCACCCAGTTCGAGGCGCCGTGCCGGAGTGTTCCCGATACGCTGGCGAAGTTGCCACAGGGATCTTTATCGGGTGCATTGCCTCCTTGCGCGTTGGTGAGAACCAGCGTTTCCGGGGGCAAGATCGCACCGTATTCGTCGTAAAGCAGGGGCGTGCGGGGCCCCAGCTCCACGAGCTCGTCGATGGCTGGCGTAAAGGCGTGCCCGTCTCTGCGTACCCAGGCGGCGCAGGTCTCGAAGCGTTCGTGTGCGGGCACCTTGCCATCGGAAAGGTAGGCCCAAAAGGTTCCTCCGAGCCCCGCGGCTGCAGCGGCAGCCTGGCAATGCGTATCGGCGGCAGCCACGCTTCCGAGCTGCCCGGGAATCACGGTCTTCGACGACACGAAAACCAGGTTTTGCCCCGGCCCCCCTTCGCCACACACCGATACGAGCAAAGCGGCATCGGCGGACGCATCGGACCCTGCGGCGTCCGGCTCCGGCAGCAGCGCCCCGGCGTCGCTCCCCACGGCCGAGTCACCCCCTGCGCCGGGACCGGAGGCTGCGTCGCCTCCGCCCGAGGCCACAGCCCCATCGAAGCGAGGGCGGCGGGTGGAATCGTCCTCGCACGCGCACAGCCACAGGGCGCAGGCCAAGGTGGCGAGCCCCACGCAAGGCCCCAGGCGCTCGGGGCCCTCCGCCGACCGAGGCCCTCGCCGTTTCAACGCAAGCGGTTTCCAAGACGACGTCATCGCGCCATCTTCGCCGCCCTCCCGCGGGCGAGCAAGCGAGGAGCACGGCGACGTTCAGCGAATGAAGAGCACCCGGATGGGACCCGAGAGGGCACGCACCGGCTGGCCATTGACGTCTGTGGCCGGAAGGAAGCGCGCCTTTTGGGCGCAGGCCAGGGCGGCTTGTCCGAAGCCAGAGCCTGGATCGGCACGAAGGTGGGCAGATTCCACGCGGCCATCGGGGCGCACCGTCACGTGCAAGATCACCGCTTGTTCGTCGATGCCAAGCGCGTCGGCTTCCGCAGGCCAGGGGCAGTCCCATTCGCCTGCGGGCAACCGCACGGGCTGCGATAGGTCTCGCGTTCCCGTCCCCGTGCCGCCCACCACGCCGCCGATCGTGGCCGGGCCCGTGACGGGCTGCGTGCCCCGTCCGGCCCCCGCCGTGGCGCCCCCCACAACCTGCGTAGTTTCACCGCTGGCGATCGTGAAGGCGGACAGATCCAGCACCTTCTGCGCGGGCGCCTCCTGCGTGACCACGGCTGCCGCTCGTGCAGGTGCGGGCGCAGGGGCTTGCGGCGCGGCCGCTGGCCGGGACCGAGCGTTTGCACGCGGCCGCGGGGCCACCGCAGGGGGGGCGGGCTGGGGCGCCTCGGGCAGCGGGGGTGCGGGGGGCGGCGGCGCGAACAGCTCCACCGTCATGGGCCGCGCGGGCGCCGGCTCTCTTGGCAGCGTGGGGGAGGGCGTGGCGGCCAAGGCGGCGCCCAAGCCAGCGGCACCCAGGCAGCAGAGCGCCAGCGCGGTGATGATCGTGCGTACACGTCCGGCTTTCGGCAGCTCGAACACGGCCGAGGCCACATTCACCTTGGCCCCGCCGAAATCGTCCCGCGACAGCCAGGGGCGCTTGCGTGAACGCCTCCGCTTCACGGCGCGGGGGCCCCTTGCGGCGGCTGCGTGGCGAAGGCCACGCGCGAAAGGCCCGCCTGGCGAAGCACGTCGAGCGTGGCGATCACCTGCGCGTGCGGCACCTGACCGTCCGCCTGAATCACGGCGCGCACATCTGGATCGCTGGCCAGCGCCTCTTTGGCTTTGGCGCGCAGCCCGTCGTCTCCCGCGACCGGCTGACCGTTGACCTCGATCCCGCCCTTGGCAGGAATGGTCACCGCGAAAATGACTTGCACGTCCTCGGCCTGGCTCGCGCTTGGCAGATCCAGAGGCATCGAGGGCGTGACGAGGATTTTGGCCGTGACGATGAAGATCACCAGCAACACCAACATGATGTCCACCAGAGGCGTCATGTTGATGCCTTCGATGATGCCGCCCGGGCGGCCCTGTATGGTTCCGGCCATGGCTCAGGCTCCGGGGGAGACCAAGACCCTCATGGCCTCGAGCTTTCGCTGCGGCGCGGGGGCTTCGCCGTTGGCGAGGTTCGTTGTGGTCGCCTCTTCGGGGGCGTCGGCGAGCAGATAGGCCAAAAGCACGCTGGTCACGGCTTCCGTGCCGGACAGCAGCCCAGCGATGCGGCGTTGGAAGTAGTTGTAACCTGCCACGGCCGGCAGCGCGACGCCGATGCCCACGGCGGTGGCGATGAGCGCTTCGGCGATGCCCGCCATGACGGCAGAAGAGACGGCTTGCCCCTGGCCCGCGCTGCCCACGCCCAGCTGCTCGAACGCGGCGATCACACCGATGACGGTGCCGAACAGACCCACGAAGGGCGCGTTGTTGCCCAGCGTGCCCATGAAGGCGAGGCGCGCTTCGAGCCTCTCCCTCTCTACCGCCGAGGCGCCTTGCATGGCCTTTTCCGCGGAAGCGGGGCCAAGCCGCGCCACACGCAGCCCGGCCAGCGCCACCGCGGCGGCCACGCTGCCGTCTTCCTCGAGCCGCTTGCGCGCGCCTGCCAGGTCACGCGCGGCAAGCTGCGTTTCCAGATCCCGCGCCAGCGCGGCGAGGTTGGCGCCGCGCCCCCGGAAAAACATGAAGCGCTCGATCGCCACGAACGTGCAGGCCAGCGCGAGCGCCAGCAGAAACCACAGAATCCAGGCAGCGCCTGACTGGAGAAAAAACGCCTTGAGGGTGTCGACCAGAGTCATGAACGGTTCCTTGATGGGGTTCCGGTTCGGGCTCTGGGCGCTTGGGCCTCGGGCCTCTCTCGGCGCGCACGCGCCGCGGGTGACGTACAGAATACTGAGATCGAATCTCAAAATCAAGATGAGCGGATGCGCGCAGGTGGTAATCTAAAGAGATGGATCGGGCAGCCAGGGCTCGTGCGCGTCGAGAGGCGTGGCAGGGGGGGAGCGTGAGCCCCGAAAAAAAACGAGAATTCGAGTGGGCGTACTGGCAAAGTGCCAGCCCAGAGGCGCGTCTTTGCGCCGTTTGGTCGATGGCGCAGCAGTGGTGGCAGCGGCACAACCCCGATGGACCTCCCCTCAGACTTGATCGATCTGCTGGCGGCCTTCGCCGAAGCGGGCGTTGACTACCTGCTGGTGGGTGGTCAAGCGGTCGCCCTTCACGGGGCTCCCCGGTTCACAAAGGACGCCGACCTGTGGCTTCGTGATTCGCCTCGAAACATCGAGTGCAAAGGCCTGGGCGCGCCTTTTTCGCCAAGGTCACGGCCAGCTACTGAAAAGAACGGGCGGGAGCCGCGTCAGCTCCCGCCCTCGTGCGCCATGTGGCGCTTGCCCGCGCGTCAGGGTGTGACGGTGACGGCGAAGTCCACGTCCACGTCGGAGGAGCCACCGATGGCGGCAAGGCCACCCGCGCGCACCGTCTCGGCCAGCATGGCCACCTTCACCGCGGCGTTGTTGACCGGAGGCAAGTGGCGCAAGACCAGCTTGAGTGAACCCATGCCTGGCGTGGCGGTGATGGTGTTGGCCAAGCCGATCGGCAATCCGTCGGCGTCCATGTCCGCGTAGCTATGCGCAAGCGGCGCGGTGGGCTGGGTCGAGGCCGGGCCATTGACCGCGGTGCCCAGCAAAAATATCTGGTGCTCGTCGCCTTCGTCGCTGACCTCGGCGGTGATGTCTTCGGCCGGCGTCTCGAGGCGGTTCTCGAACGTGACGGCCAGCGCATACGTGCCCGCCTTCAGCATGACGGGATCGATGATGGGTGGGTTGCCGCCCTCACCGTCCGCATCGTTGAACCTGGCCACCACGGCAGTGCCACCGGCTGCGGGCGTGAACGTGAGGGTGACCGTGGTGATCACCTCTTCTTCATTGCCTCCGCCGTGATCGTCGTCGTGGCTGTCGCCGCAGCCGGTGCCCATGAGCGCAAGACCCAGGAAGGCTGCACAGAGTGTCTTCATTTCGCTTCGTCGCATGTGTTTAGGCTCCATTTCATTCGTGTCGTGGTTCGTTGGTGTCGAACATCAAGGTGATGCGTAAAGTGATCTGCCGACCTGGTTGATCGACGAAGTAGCGCAGCAGACTCGCGTATTCGCGGTAACGGCTGGCAATAACGTTGGTGCCCTGCAAGGCGATGTGCACGGGCCGATCGGCCACCCGCAGCCTGACAGACAAGGACGCATCGGCGAGCGCATACCCGGCAGGAGGCGGAGCAAGATCGGCCGCCGGATCGAACCGGTTTTGCCGTCGCACGTAGGTGCCTCCCACGGCGAAAGAAAAGGCGGGAAGCGTGGCCGTGGCCTCTCGGCTGATCGTGGCCGTGCCCCGCACCCGGTCGGGCGGCACGAAGACCAGGTACGTATCGTCACTCACGTTGCGTCCCCGAATCATCGCCCCTTGCAGGTCGAGGGCCAGCCAGCGTAGCGGTGAAGCGCTCACGTACCCATCGGCGCCGTAGAAGGTGGCGTTCACCGCACGCGTCGTGAAGCGAGGGAAGGTCCCCCTGATGGTGACGTCGAAAACGGGGCTGCCATCGGCGTTGAGAGAGGGAGCAAAGTAGATGTAGTCCGCCACGTAGTTTCCGTATGCGGAAAGCTCTGCCGAGACCCTTTCCCCCAGGTAATTGGCCGTAAGCGAGGCACCGTACGTGGTTTCGGCGCCGAGGTCCGGGTCACCGAGTCCCAACACGGGGAACGAAGGTGCGGTTCCGTTGATGTACTGTTCGTCGGGATTGGGGGGGCGGGACGCCGTGGAAAGATCCAGCTTCAGTGCCCATCTGTCGCGCGGGCGCCAGAGGCCGCCCAACGAGGCTGACAGGGTGTGAAACACGGAGGCGCACGAGACCGGATCGGTCTCGGCGTCGAAGGGACCACAGCCCGTCTCGGGAAGTTGTCCCGAGCGCACGAGCCGCAGAAAATCGCGGCGGAGAAGCGAGGCGCTTCGCGCGAGAAGGTCGTAGCGCACGCCCGCTTCGAGCTCGAAGTCGTGCCCCCACAGCCGCTCGCTTGCGTACACGCCTGCGGCTCCGGCTTGGTGATCGGGCACGAGCGGCAGACCCGTGTACGCGTGGTTTTGCACCATACCCGTAAGCCCCATGGCACCGCTCACGTGAAGGTGATCGCTGATGTGAACGGGGTTGTGCTCGAGCACGGCTTCGGCGTCGTGGGTCCACAAGCGGAACGCAAACTGAGGCACCGTGGTGGCACTTCTCACGATGTCGAATTCCTTGCGCTCATCGTGCTGGAGGGCATAGGTGACGGTCAGCTTGCCCACCCGGGGCAAGGTCCATTTCGCGCGGCCCAAAAGCAGATCGTGGGCCACCGCCTGGTAAGGCCGAGAGATCTGCCAATCGGCCCGGTAAAGTTCGACCCCGATGGGGCGTTGGCGCGTAAGCTGCGCGAGAAAATCCGCGGCCGACTCCATACGAAAGCAGGAACACACGCCGAGGTCGGCGTCGTAGTGACGGTACGAGAGCTTGTAGCTGGTCTCGCCCGTTCGGTAGCTGAGTCCGGCGCCGGCTGACCACTCTGCCGCAGCGGTGTTGTCGAGCGGGTAGTCCGGCGTGGACACTGCCGCCAGACGTTTTGCGCTGCCTTCGAGCTGAAGGGACAGCCCTGGGATTGCCACGGGTTGCGTCTGAACGCGGCCCATGAACGCACCGCCCAGTCCGTTGTGGCTCCCGAGCATGTGGGCCTCACCGCGCGTGCCCGGGCGGTTGGGCATCTCGGGAGGATCCAGCAACAACGCGCCACCGATGGCATCGGGGCCATGGCGCACGCCCGAGGCCCCCTTGACGATCGCGATGCGGTCGGCAACGAAGGGGTCCATCTCGGGGGCATGATCGATGCCCCAGTCCTGGGCCCGATGGCGCACCCCATCGACCAAAATCGGCAAACGCCGCCCGAACTGTCCCCTGACCATCGGCTTGGCCATGCCGCTGCCCGAGCGCACCTCGGCCACACCCGGCACGTCCGCCACCGCTTGCGAGAGCGACTGTCCGCGCTTGGCCTCGAGCCGCGCACCAGACAGCACCGCCACGGCCCGCGTGTCGGGCGTCTCGACGGGCTTGACCTCGATCACCGTGGTTTCGAAGATGGGTTCGAGCTGAACTTCCACGGACAATTGCCGTCCCAGCCGGATCTGCGCGCGATGCCGCTGGTATCCGGCGAGCCAGACCTCGAGCAGGGGCCGCGTCTCGCACAGGCTTGCCGCCTCGAGGTGTCCGCGCGCGTCCGTGGTCCCAAGCTGGCGCCCATCGAGCCAGACGAGGGCCTCGCCGAGCGGCTCGTGAACGAGCGCGTCGAACACGTGCAGATCGAGTGTGCTCTGGCAGTGCTCTGCGCGGGCAGCGGCGGGGCCAAGGAGCAAGGCAAGCCACGCAACCAGGACCAACAGGGCTCGTCTGGGCAAGCGGTGAGGCGGCGAGGGCGCCCGACGGGCGAGGGAAGAGGTCATCGCGAATACGGGACGCCAGGGCCCGCGTGCGCGACGGGACGGGCGAAGAAGCGCGCCTCTGAGACGGCCGAGAACGCAAGGTTGTGAAAGCGGCACTCGTGCAGGGATCCCGCAAGCGCGTGGTGAGCGCCCTCGAACCACCGCGGTTCGGACACACGGAAGCTCTGCAGGCGAAACTCGTCGAGCAGGTCGTCGGCGGCCAGATGATCCACGGCGTCGGGCGCGTGATACCCAAGCGGACCCACGTGCACGAAGCGGCCCCCGGGGCCGAGCACGCGCTTCACTTCCGGGATCAGCTTCGCCGGTGGCACCACGTCGGTGAAGTAGACGGACAACACCAGGTCGACGCTTTTGTCTGCGTGGGGCAGCCTGGTGGCGTCGGCGATGACGCTCATGGCTGTCCGCCCGGGCTCGGGGGGACGAAAGCGGGCCTCGAAGCCCTGTACTTGATCCAGCGCGCGGTAAGCATTGCGAGTGGCTATCGCATACGCTTTGAAGTTGCCTTCGCGCAAGAGGGCCCGGGCGATCGCCAGCGGCGCGGAGAGCTCGACGGCGTGTACCGCGAAGCCCTGGGCGGCCAGTTCGTCCGCCATGCGGCCGAGCCCCGCGCCCAGCACGAGGGCGCGCCCGACTCGGTGCGTCCCGAGCGCGTCGCCAACGGCTTCGCGCATGCGCGCGAGCTCCGCCTCGGCCTCGGGCTCGTGGCTCCAGTCCCGGCGCACCAGCGTGAGCAGCTCCTCGGCGCCGTAAGCGGCCTCGTCCGACCTTGTCTGGCTCACCGCGCGCAAGACGGTGTCCGCCGTCAGCACCTCGAGCAACCGCGCCCGCACGCGCTCGAGCACGCCGGCGTTGGTGGCGAACGCCTCGGCGAGCTTCTCCATGACCGCTGCGCGTTCCGGCCGGCGCCGGGCCGCCGTGGCGGCTAACTGCCCCTGCTGGCGCCACCGCGCCAGCGTGCGTTCGAGCGCGAGCGCCTGAAGCGAAAGCCGTTCGTGCGCCCGCTCGAGGTAAACGGGGATCCCCGCAACCGCGAGGGGCGGGGGTGGCAAAACCAGGGCGGCGGGGCGTGCGCACGGCATGGTCAGGCTTGCAGGGACCACGCCGCCACGTGGCCCTCGGCGTCGCAGGCCACGAGCCGTAGCTGTGCGTCGTCGGGGTCGAGCGCCCAGGTGAGCGCCTCGATGCGGGCGGGCAAACGATGGCGTCGCACGGGGGTGGTCGTTTCGTCGGGGAACCACACCAAGATCTCCCCGGTCCTGTCCCCGCTGGCCAGCACCTTGACCAGGGGCGAGAAGCAAAGGTGCGTAACCGGCGTGCGATGGGCCTCGAGCACGAGCGGCATCGTGCCTTCGGGACCCTTGCCGTCGAACTGCCACACGGTGATCTGCATGCCGCCGCCGGTGGCCAGCAGGGCGCTGTCGTGGCTCCAGGCGATGGTGCTGGGCTTTTGGGGATAGCCCGACATCATCGAGTCGCGCCCCGTGGCCAGACGCCAGAAGTGCACGCTGTTGTCCTGGCAGCCGCACGCCACGACCTTGCCGTTCGGGCTCCAGGCGACGTTGAGCATCGACCCCTTCCAGTCGAGCTTGCGGGTCCTGCGACCGCTCTTCGGCTCGAAGAGGCGCACACCCCCGTAGCAGGCGGCGCCCAAGGTCTGACCGTCGGGCGCCCAGGCGAGGCCCGCCACCGTGCTCTCGACCTCGGGGAGCTCTTGGTGCCCGCGCCCATCGAGGGCGTGAATCCGCGCCCGCCGACCCACTGAAGAGGCCAGCTTCGAGCCCTTGGGGTTCCATGCCACGTGCTGCGCCCAGGTGTCGCCCGGTGGGACCACCTCCTCCGTGGTGCCGCTGGCCATGTCGCAAAGCTTCACCGCGCCGTCCTCGCCCGCGCTGGCCAAAAGCGGCAAGCGCGGGTTCCACGACAGCGCGGTGAGGGCGTCACCGTGGACCTTCAGACTCTGGTCCAGCTCTCCCGTCCCGGCGCGGACCAGCTGCACGTGGCCATCGTCGAGACCGAGCGCGAGCCAACGGCCGTCCGCCGAGGCGTCGAGGGCGCGCGGGTATCCAGAGATCTGGGTGCGCCAGGTGGCGTCCACGTCGCGGGCCCTCATGCCAGACAGGCCTCAAAGCCGCGCGTGAGCGCCTCGCGATCCAGGTTTCGTCCGATGAACACCACCTGGCTCGAGCGGGGTGTGTTGCCCCAGGGGCGATCGGGCAGCCCATCGACAAGCATGTGCACGCCCTGGAACACGAAGCGGCGATCGTCGTCGTTCATCGCCACGATGCCCTTCATGCGAAAGATGTCCGCACCCTGCTTGCGCAACACCCCCGACATCCAGGCGTTGAAGCGCTCAGGATCCACGGCGCGGTCGAAGCTGAGCCCAACCGACGTCACCGTTTCATCGTGCGTGTGACCTTCCGCATAGGCTTGTGCTGCAAGCGGCAGAAGCTGGCCCTGCGGACCCGTGAGCGTGGCCTCGAATTCCTCCGGCAGGTGTTCGGTGAAGAGGGCGTAAAGACCTTCGTGCGGCGCCTCCATCGTGAAGCGCTTTGGGCCCGCGCCGGCGAGGTCGAGCGTGTATTGCCCCTCACCGGCGATGACACGCCCGCCGGGCGTCACCGGTTGCCCCTCCCGCGCGAACACCCGGAAGGCCCGTTCGGCGGCTTTCGCGAGCGTGGCCTCAGTGGCGTCGTCCACCGGAAGGGCCACGAGCGAAAGGCTCGGATCGGGGCCCTCGTGCAGCGTCAGGGTGGCTTGGGACGGAAGCGCGTAGATCCCGCCCCACTCGAAGGGATATTCGGGCTCGAGGAAGGTGGGCTTGTGCTCGAGGGCGCGGGCGAGGTCGAAGCCACCCACGTCGAGCACCTCGGCGAGGGGAACGTTGGCCATCTGTGCGCGCCGAATGCGGGCCAGAGCGTTCATGCCGCGCAGCTGCCGCTCGAGCGCGTCGACTTCGGCCGGCGAGACCAGGTCCGTTTTGTTCAGCACCAGAATGTCGGCGAAGGCCACCTGCTCTTTGGCCTCGGCGGCTTCGTCGATGTGAAGGCTGAGGTGCTTGGCGTCGACCAGCGTGATGATGCCATCCAGGCGGAAGTCGGCCTTGATGTCCTCGTCCATGAAAAAGGTCTGGGCCACGGGGCCCGGGTCGGCGAGGCCCGTGGTCTCGACGAGCACGCGATCGAACTTGTCCCGGCGCTTCATCAGGTTGCCGAGCACGCGGATGAGGTCGCCCCGCACCGTGCAGCAGATGCAGCCGTTGTTCATCTCGAAGATCTCCTCGTCGGCGTTGATGACGAGGTCTTGATCGACGCCGATCTCTCCGAATTCGTTTTCGATGACGGCGATGCGCTGGCCGTGGTTCTCCGTGAGGATGCGGTTGAGCAGGGTGGTTTTGCCCGAACCCAGGAACCCGGTGAGCACGGTAACCGGTATTTTCAGGTTTTCGTTGGTGGAAGACATGGCGTCGTGTCCTTGTGCGAGCGGAGGATATTGAATGCGTCGGGTGAATGCAATAGAGTTGCGAAAACCATGAACACGCAGACGCAGCGCCCAAAGAAATGCCAGGAGGTCGTTGATGCACCTCGCTGAAGGGGTTTTGCCACCCACGCACGCGCTGGCCTGTGCGGCCGCCGCCGCGCCCTTCGTGTGGGCCGGTGCGCGGCAGATCAAGAGCGTGGGGACGCACCGGGTGGCGATGACCACGGCCCTCCTCTTTGCTGTGACGCTGTTTCCGGTGCCCGTGCCGATCGCTGGCATGTCGTCTCATATGTGCGCAGCGCCCGTGCTCGCGCTTTTGCTCGGGGCCTCGGCGCTCGTGGTGCCCACCACCTTGGTGCTCATCATACAGGCCTTGTTTTTCGCGCATGGCGGGCTCAGCACCCTGGGCGCCAACGTGCTGACCTTGGGGGTGGCAGGCCCGTGTGCGGCGGTGGGCATCGCGCGGGTCCTGCGGGCGTTGCGGGCGCCGGTTCCCGCCGCCGTGTTTGCCGCGTGCTTCGGTGCCGATCTGGTGGTGTACGGCGTGGACGGTCTGCTGCTTGCCGCCGCGCTCGCCGAACCGGGTGCGTTCGTGTCGATGACCCGGTCGTTGCTGCTGGCGATGGCACCGGCGCAACTGCCCCTGGCGCTGCTCGAAGGGGCGCTGAGCGTGGCCCTCGTCAAGGCCCTCACGCAGCGCGAGGGGGCGCGGCTGCCCGTGTGGCTTCGCCCCTCGGCGCCTCGCTTGGGCCCCACTGCCGTGGCGGGCCTCGTGCTGGCTTTGGTGGCCACGCCGCCTCTGCCGGCGCGTGCCTCGTCTTTCGCCGGGCTCGATGAGCAGGTGTTCGAGACGGCGGCGCGGCAGGCCGGGCGCACGCCACAGCCCCTCCTGGACCTCGAGGGAGGAGAGCTTGGTCGGGCCCTGTTCGGCAGCGCGATGCTTGCGGCGGGGTTCGTGTTGGGTCGGGGCTGGAGGCGCCTGGAGCGCCGGTCTTGAGCGGTCTTCGCACCCACAGGCAGGTGGTCTTCGCCACGAGCGTGTTGGTCCTGGCGCTGGGGTTGAACCTCGTCACGGCGCCCGGGCTCCTGCGGGGCGCGCTCTTGCTGGTAGCGCTCGGTTTGTGCGCGTTCGGTCGGCTGCCCCTGCGCGCCGCGTGGCCCTTGGCGGCGAGCGGCGTGGCGGGCGGTCTGGCAGTGGCGGGGGCCTTTGCGCTGGATTTGTCGGTCCCCAGGGTTTTCGACGTGGCATCCCGGACCTTCGTGGGTGTCGCTTTGGGCGTGTGGTTCGCCCACACGGTCACATGGCCCGCTTTGCGCGACGCCGCTCGGGCCGCAAAGGCCCCCACAGCCTGGCTCGACCTCATCGATACGGCGCAGCTTCACATGGCCGTGCTGGGCCAAAGCCTCGAGCGGCGCTGGCGCGCGGGGGTGGTGAGGGGGGGCTTTTCGGGACCGCGGCGGCAGCTTGGCAACACGGGCCTCTTGTTGGCGGGCACCGTGGTGGGGGCCCTCGATCGCGCCCACCGGCTGGAGGAGGCGGCGGCCCTCCGCGGTGCAGGTTCCCAAGGTGCCTCCGATCACCCCAAGGCCTTTGCGTTACGGGGTGTGCGTCTCGGAGACCTGCAAGCCCCACGCCTGCACGTGCCCTCCCTCGACATTGGCACCGGGACCTGGGTGCTGGTTGCAGGCGCCAGCGGGGCCGGCAAGTCCACCCTCCTGAGGACGCTCGCGGGCCTCGAGGCGCCCGAGGAGGGGGCCGTCTGGCGATTTGGCCGGCCCGTCGTGGGGCGGGTGCCTCCGCAGCGGGTCGACGGGCGCGTGGCCCTGGTGTTTCAAGATCCCGAGGACCAGTTTTTTGCCTCGGAGGTCGGCGCCGATCTGGCGTGGGGGCTACGCCAACGCGGCATCGAAGGCGAGCCGGCGTCCGCGCGGGTGCGACGGGCCCTGGACGAGGTGGGGCTCGCGACCTTCGCAACGCGGCCCATCGCGACGCTGAGCTTCGGCGAACGGAAGCGTCTGGCGTTGGCGGGGGCCCTGGTGACCGACCCGGACGTTTTGCTTTGCGACGAGCCCACGATGGGGCTCGACGCCGCCGCAAGCCGCCTCGTCATCGATGCCGTGATGAAGGCCGGCCGGCGGCGCGCGATGACGGTGCTCTGGGCCACGCATGACCTCGACGTTCTGCCTGCGCGCATCGGCGAAGCGATGCTGCTGCGGGCGGGTCAACTGGCGTTCGTGGGCGCCCGGGACGAGGCTCTGGACCCAAAGCGCCGCGCGGCAGCGGGCCTCGTATGACACAAGTTCATAGCGACTGCGAACCGTTGCGCGTGTCTCTTGCAATGAGATTGCTTGAAGTTTAGTCTCCCGCAGGCTTTCACAAACCATGTCGACCGCGTCTTTGCCTCCTCCGTCTGCCTCGCTATCCCCGGTGCGGGGCTGGCTCAAGCGTTGGTCGGGCGCCCTGGTGTCTGGCCTGTGCCTCGTTCATTGCCTGGGGATGGGGCTGCTGGCGCCGTTTTTGCCAGCCGCAGTATCGGCGCTGGCTTTGAGCCCCAAGATGGAAGGGGCCCTGTGGGCCGTGTCGATGGGGGTGGCGTTACTCATCCTGAGGTGGCCCCGTCCCCGGGCGCCGCTGCCGTTTTGGCTGGGATGGCTGGGTGTGGCAGCGCTGGGCCTCTGGGGCTTGTGGGCCGCGAGCGAGCGCCTCACCCAGGCAAGCCTCGCCAGCGTGGCGGCGCTTCAGATTTGGGTGACCTTACGCCGGCTGCGCACGGGCCATGGGCACAAAGCCACCTGCGCCCACGACCATGGCCCGCGCCACGCACACGGGCACGGCGAGGCGCATGGGCACGGACACGCGCACGCCGCAGGCGCTCACGCTCACGACCACGGGCTTCACGTGCACGGGCTCGATCCCCTCGAGGTGCGTGAGTCGCGCACGATGGCAGTGGTGTTGCTGGCCACGGTCACCATGCTGGGCGAATTGCTGGTGGGGGCGTGGACGGGTTCGTTGGCCCTGGTGGCGGACGGCTGGCACATGGCCACGCACGTGGGCGCGCTGACCTTGGCGTGGGCGGCCTACGGCGTCACGCGCAAGCTCGCCGGCTCTCGCCATTTTGCCTTCGGCGCCGACAAGATCCTGGCCCTCACGGGGTACACGAATGCGCTGGGGTTGGCGGTGGTGGCCGTCTTCATGTTGGGCGAAGCCTGGGATCGCTTCGTCAACCCCGTGCCCATTCGCTTCATGGAAGCCATGCCGGCGGCCGTCGTGGGGTTGGTGGTCAATCTGGCGAGTGCCCGCTTGCTTCACCCCGGCGAGCTCGACCACGGCCACGATCACAACCTTCGCGCGGCCTACATGCACGTGCTGGCCGATGCCCTCACGAGCGTGCTGGCCGTGGCGGCGTTGCTCGGGGGCCGGTACGCGGGACTCGTGTGGCTCGACCAGCTGAGCGCCGCCGTGGGGGCCGTGGTCATCTTGCTCTGGGCGTACGGGCTGGTGCGGGCGGCGGGGCGTGAACTCCTGGACGTTCATGCCGAGCCCGCGTTGAACGACGAGATCCGCGCGGCGCTCGAAGCGGTGCCCGGGGTGGCGGTCGAGGACCTGCGCGTCTGGCCCCTGGGCCGAGGACGCCGAGCCTGCAACGTGACGGTGATCGCCGCGGGGCAGGGCGATCCGTTGCCTTTGCGGGCGCGTGTCGAGGCCGTCTGCCCCTTCGACCACCTCGTGGTGGAGGTGCGCCCGCCCCGTGAGCGGCAGGAGGCGCGCGCGCCGGCCGTGGTGGCGTGAGCTAGCGTGCCCCGGCCTGGGGCCGACACGTGTCACACAGACCCTGCACCTGCACCACCACGGAATCGGAGGCCAGCGCCTTGGGCGTTCCCTTGACCCGCTTGAGCGCGATCGCACCCTCGGGCAGGCAGGACACGTGACCGCAGTCCGTGCAGAGGAAATGCGGGTGCTGTTCGCGGTGGCTCTGCTTGCCATCGCCCCTCAACTCGAAGCGCCACACGTGGTCCCCGAGGTCCGTGCGCACCACCAGGCCCGCCTGCGCCAGGTCGTTGAGGTTGCGGAAAATCGTGGCGTGGTCGAAGCCCGCGTCCTCGAGCTGCGCCGAGACCTCGGCATGGGTCAGCGGCCGTTCGGCGTCGGAGAGGGCGCGGTACACTGCGATGCGCGCCCCCGTGCTGCGCAGGCCGAGGGAGTGAAACAGCGACTTGAGGGATTGCGCGTCTGTGGTGGTGGCCATGAATCTCTTCAACGGTACTGGTTCGCGCTCTCAAATGCAAATGCAATGCGTTTCCTGTCCGCAGCCGCCGCTTGCCTCGTTCATTGGGCCGTCCGTGCCGCTCTGGCTCGGGACGTTGAGCATCAACTTCACCTAAGCTCTGCCGCTGAGGCGAACGCCAGCCTGCCGACGGCTTCGGGCAGCTCCCCAGCCACTGAGATCCGGGGGCATTCGGCCGCTCCAGAATTGCCGTTTCCCTCTGAGGGCGCGGGGTAATATGGGGCTCTTGCGCCTGCGCGTTTTCAGCGATCTGCACCTCGAGTTCGGCCCCTTCGTGCCGCCGGCCGTGGAGGCTGACGTGGTGGTTCTGGCAGGCGATACCCACCTTGGCACGAAGGGGGTGGCCTGGGCGCGGCAGGCGTTTGCCGACGTGCCGGTGATCTACGTGCTCGGCAATCACGAGTACTACGGACATGCCATCCCGCGGCTGGTGGATCAGCTGCGCCACGAGGCGGCCGGCTCGAACGTGCACGTGCTCGAACGGGATGTGCTTACGATCGAGGGCGTGCGCTTCGCCGGAGCCACGCTCTGGACGGACATGGCGCTCGGGGGCGATCTCCGCCTGGGCATGGACGCCGCCGGCGCCCACATGAGTGACTTTCGCATGATTCGGGTGTCACCGCGCTACCGGCGCCTCGAGCCCGCGGACGCGGTCGGTTTTCATCAACGTACGCGTGCCTGGCTCGAAGAGGTGCTCACCGAGCCGCCCCGCGTGCACGTGGTGGTCACGCACCACGCCCCCTTGCCGGCGTCGCTGGATCCGGCGCACGCGGGGGCGCCCGCGCGAGCGGCCTATGCCTCGAACCTGCGGGCGCTCATCGAGCGCACGCAGCCCTCGTTGTGGGTCCATGGGCACGTGCATCACGCGCGCGACCATCACGTGGGCGCGACGCGCATCCTGTGTAACCCCCGTGGCTATCCCCGGGAGCGTTACGAGGGGTTTCGGCCTGACCTCGTCGTGGAGGTGCCGTCTCTCTGAAAAGGCGCGCCGCGCTCGTCAGCGGGGTTTTTTGGGCTTGCGCTTGCCCTTGCGGTCGATGGTGATCTTGACCACGGCCACCGGCTCCGTGGGGCGATCGTTGGGGTCCCGCTTGACCCGTGCGATGGCGCGCACCACGGCCACGGGCTGGCAGGCGCCAAACACCGTGTAGCCGCCGTCGAGGTGGCTGGCTTCGGCTTCGGTGATGAAGAACTGCGCGCTGTTGGTGTTGGGGCCGCGGTTGGCCATGCCCATCATGCCACCCCGCTTGAACGAGAGCTTGGGCGAAGACTCGTTCGGAATGCGGTACCCGGCTTCGCCGGCGCCGTTGCCGGACGCGTCGCCCGTTTGCACCATGAACCCCGGGATGACGCGATGGAACGGCAGCCCGTCGTAGTAGGGTTTTTTCACCCAGGCGCGGCCGCGCGGATCGCGAAAGGCCCGCAGGCCACGGGCGAGACCCACGAAGTTCGCCACGGTGATCGGCGATTCGTCCTCGAAAAGCTGGCAGGTGAGCACGCCTTTGGTGGTCTCGATCGTGGCGGTCAGGGTGCCCTCGGCGGGCAGACCCTGTGTGGCCTCGGCCAGGCTAAACGCGCCGCCGTGGGGATCGCCCTCGGCGGCGGCGGGCGCGGTGACAAAAACGGTCCCAAGGGCGAACACACCCAGGAAGGGGCAGGACCGCAGGAGGGAGCCGCTGAGGAACGCACGTGCGCAGGACATGCGCGTCTTTTAACATTTTCGCCGCCGACGCGGTGAACGCCTGGGGCGCGGCCGGGGCCCCGGGGCCCCTCCACGCGAGAATTACGCAACTGTCACACTCCTGAAAAACGGTTTGAGTAGCGTCGCCTCATGCCCGCCCGCTTTGATGCCGACTTGGTCACCCGCCTTCACCGAGAGGTGGGGGACCTCAAGCGCGATGCCCTCAGCCTCGAGGCCGCGTCGGCCGCGACCCTGGATGTCATTCCCGCAGAGCACCGCGAAAGCGGCCGGAACCTGCTTCACTACCTGGCCCTTCGTCGCCACGACATCCGCCAGCTGCAGATCGAGCTCAGCCACCTTGGGCTGAGTTCCCTTGGGCGTCTCGAGGCTCACGTCATGGCCGGGCTTTCGTCGGTCTCGGCCACCCTGTCGCGGCTGGCCCCCTCGCGGCTGCCCACGAGCCCGCCCGCGGCTCCCGAAAACTTTCAAGACGGGGATGCCCGGCTTCGCAACAACGCGCTGGCCTTATTCGGTCCGCAGCAACGCGAGTACGCGGTGCGGGTCATGGTCACGTTGCCGAGCGCCGCCGGCACGGACTACGAGCTGGTGCGGGAACTCGTGCGGGCGGGGATGGACGTGGCGCGCATCAACACGGCCCACGACGACGAGGCCACCTGGGCGGCCATGGTGGTGAACATCCGCAAGGCCGCGCAGGACGTGGGGCGTAGCTGCCGCATCCTGGTCGACCTGGCGGGCCCCAAGCTGCGGACGGGCACTTTGGCCCCCGGCCCGCGCGTGCTGCGGGTGGCGGTGAGCCGTGACGAGCGCGGCCAGGTGACACGGCCCACCACGGTGGCTCTCGTCCCGAACCGCGCGCCGGCCCCCTCCGAGGGAGAGCCTACGCTTCCGGTGGCCTCGCTTTTGTTGTCCGAAGCGCAGCCGGGGGACTTCCTCACGTTCACCGATCTCGCGGGCCGCAGCCGGGAGCTGCGCCTCGTCGAGGTGTCGCTGCACGGGGCCCGCGCGGTGGCTTACCAGGGCTTTTATCTGGAGCCCGGCATGCCCCTCGAGCTCCAGCGCAACGGCAAGACGATCGCCATGGGCGTGGTGGGCGACATCCCCGCGCGCGTCGCCAGCATCTTGCTTCAGCAAGGGGAAATGCTGGTGCTGACGGGTCCGGATGTCCCCGGGGAAGGCGCGGTGCAGAACGAAGGCGTGCGCACCCCCGCCCACGTGCCCTGTTCGCTGCCCGAGGTGATGGCGGACGTCGTGCCAGGCGAACGCATCTTCTTCGACGACGGAAAGATCGCGGGGATCGTGCGGCAGGCCTCGGCCACGCAGCTCGGCATCGAGATCCTGCGCACCCGGCCCGGCGGAGGAAAGCTCGGCCCGGACAAGGGCATCAACTTGCCCGACACGCGCATCAACCTGCCGGCGCTCACGGAGGAAGACAAGAGCGCTCTTCCTTTCGTCATCCAGCACGCCGACATCGTGGGGATGTCTTTCGTGCGCGGCGCCGACGACATCCTTGCGCTGCACGAGGAGCTGGCACGCCGGCACGCAGGGCACCTGGGGATCGTGCTCAAGATCGAGACGAAGCAGGGCTTCGAGAACCTGCCGGAGATCTTGCTCACGGGGCTACGGCGGCCGCCGATCGGCGTGATGGTGGCCCGGGGCGACTTGGGGGTCGAGCTGGGCTTCGAGCGCATGGCCGAGGTCCAAGAGCAGATCCTGTGGCTGTGCGAGGCCGCCCACGTGCCCGTGGTGTGGGCCACGCAGGTGCTCGAGACCCTCAACAAAAAGGGCATGCCCACCCGGGGCGAGGTAACGGACGCCGCGATGAGCGCCCGGGCGGAGTGCGTGATGTTGAACAAGGGGCCGCACGTGGTGAAAACGGTGCAGTTCCTGGGAGACATCCTGCTGCGGATGCAGGATCACCATCACAAAAAAACGGCGATGCTGCGCAAACTGAAGGTATCGGAAGGGCGCTGGGCTCACGATGGGTGAGCGCGTTCAGAGCACCCGCAGCGAGCCGCTCACCACGCCATAGCCACCCGTGGCCTTCAGCGTCTGGCTCAAGGTCTTCCGGGCGGCGAGGGCCGTCAGGTCTCCGGCGCGCAACGCACGGTAGGTGCGCACGATCGCGGTGGTGTGCTCCGGGCTCTCGCGCACCAACTCGACCCGAAACCGCCGCACGCCCGCCTGCGCGAGCGCGGGAAGCCAGGCGGCCGCGCTCTGTGGGGCGGCGTGAAACACGGTGTTGCGACACCCAACGTCCGCTTCCACGGGATGCTCCATCCCGGCGCGATCCCGCAGCGTCAGCTGGTGGCGCTCGCAAGGCCGGCCACAGGTGCGGTGATCCCGTCCCTCGGAGAGCAGCGCCGCGAACACACAGTGTTCCATGTGGAAGAGCGGCATGGGGTGATGCACCACCACCTCCGCGTGAGCCGCGTACGTGCCCGTACACAATGCCTGCAGCTGACGCGCATCGAGATCGAAGGAAGGCGTGAAGGCCGAAAGCCCGGCGCGCAAGACCCGTGCGGCCGCCAGGCGGTTCGTGACGTTCAACGAAAAGTCGCCGACGTATGCGGGGGCCCCGTCGCTCGGCTCCAGCTCGGCGAGCGCGCCCCAGCCGCGTATGAGCACGCCATCGGGACGAAGCCCTCGCAGGTAGCGATCGATTTTCTCCTCCCCGGGTTTGCGGATGCGAGGAGGGGCCACGCCCACGAAGCGCGCCCCGTCGGCGCGCAGCTGGCGCAGCGCCTCGCCCGTGCCCGTGAGCTCGAGAAAGTCGAGGTACACCCCGTCGGCGCCTGCGGTCAGGGCGGCCTGCGCTTGGGGCAAGGTGCGGCACAGCACGAAGAGGCCCGATGCGGCGGCTGCAGGGGTGGGAGCCTCTTCGGTGGGCGCAGGCCGGGCCGAGGCGCTCGCCACGGGCCAGGTGCGATGTCTACGGGCCAGCAGGTTTTCGACGAGCGCGCGCCGGGCCCGGTTGAGTGACGAGAAGGGCAGCATCACGCCCGGCGGCCAGTCGACGGTGAGGCTGTCGAGCTGAAAGGGTGAATCGCCGAGACGCTCCAGCTGGGTTTTGATCGCGTCGAAGGACAGCGGGCGCTCGTGGGCGGGCACGAGGGGCGTATCGCCTTTGACGCTGGCCGAGAGTCCGGAGTCAGTGGTGGCCTCGAAGACCGGCAGTTGCCCCACGTGGCCGCGAAGCCGTAGGTGAAGGCCTGTCCGTGGCGCGGCTTTGACCTCCGCTTCGATATCCTTGTGCGTGCGGGGGGCATCGCTGCGAAACACCCTGCGGCCCGCCACGGAGGGCGCTCCGTCGAGGCGGACGTCGGGACCTAGCCAGACCAAGACGTCGGCCTCGGCGTGGGCGGACTCTACCTCGCGGCCCGCCACGAAAAGGCCCCAGATGCGGCCTCCGCGTTCGCCAGCGCCCGCGCGGCCCCCCTCGACGAGCAGACCATCGCCGCGCTGAAGGTCGCGATGGCTGCGCAGCGCGAGCAGCGTTTTTCCGTGCTGCCGGACAAGGCCGCTTGCGACCCCCACCGCCACGCCCCGGTGTTCACAGTGTCGCCCCTCGACCAGGCTCTGGTGATCGACGCCCGCGAGGAAGCCCGGGCCCGAGCCCCGCGAATAGGTGGAGGCGGCCAGATCCCGCAGACGCGTGAGGGCGGGACGAGGCACGGGGCGATCGACAGCCGCGTCGATCGCCGCCCGGTAAAGGCGGGTCGTGGCGGCCACATAGTCGGGACCCTTGAGGCGCCCTTCTATCTTGAAGCAGCTGATCCCGGCTTCGATGAGTGCGGGGACGAAGGCGCTGGCCTCGAGATCTTGGGGCGACAGCAGGTAGGCCTTGTCGCCGAGGGGCTGCAGCTTGCCGTCCACGAGCAGATCGTAGGGTAAGCGGCAGGCCTGGGCGCAGGCGCCGCGGTTGGCGCTGCGGCCTCCCAGGGCTTCGCTGGTAAGACACTGCCCGGAGTACGCCACACACAGAGCGCCGTGAACGAAGACCTCCAGCTCGACCTCGGTCTCTGCGCGGATGGCCGCAATGTCATCGAGCGAGAGCTCGCGCGCCAACACCACACGCCGCGCGCCCAAGGCCTGCGCCCACTTGACCGAGCCGGCGTCGGTGCAGGTCATTTGGGTCGAGGCGTGAAGGGGCAGCTGAGGGGCGATGGCCTGGCATAGCTCGGCAACGCCCATATCCTGCACGATGACGGCGTCCACGCCCGCCGCGGCGCAGGCGCTGATCACCCCTTCCATCTCTGCCAGCTCGTGGTCGAACACGAGGGTGTTCAACGTCACGTACCCCTTCGTGTCGTGCGCGTGCACGTGGCGCATCAGCGCGGGCAGCTCGCTCACGTCGAAGTTGTGGGCGCGTGCCCGGGCGTTGAACGCCTGCAGCCCGAAGTAGACGGCGTCGGCGCCTGCGCGCAGAGCCGCCTCGAGGCAGGCTCGATCTCCAGCGGGGGCCAACACGTCCGGGCGGCGTGGCACGGCCCCACTCTAGCAGGTTCGTCCGCCTAGAGACCTCGCCGGTGGGGGCTGCGCAGGCTGTCCTCCGAGGTCGAGAGGCTGGCCCAGACCACCACGTCGTCGCCGGGCTCGACGATGACGTTGAAGTAGAGGGTTTCCTCGGCCCTGAGGAGCTCGTACATGGGGTCGAAGTCAGTGGCGGGCATGGCCAGCGCCAGGGTGCCGGCTTCCCGGTTCAAAAAGCCCACCCGCTCGGAAGGGCGTGTGAAGAAGTCGATCACGACGTGCTTGATGTGGGGCAGATCGGGATCTTCGATCTCCAGATCCACCGTGCGCACGGCGCCTTCGCGGTGGCCCCGGCAGATCCCCACCTTGTAACTGAGAACGGAAGCAGACATCGTGAGTCTCCTGGTGTTGACGTCGTGGGCGCCCCGCGCCCCTGTCAGTTCAGGCTGCAAAGGCGAAGCCAGGAATCTGCGGGGATTTCCTGCTAGGACCGAGGTGAATCGGGAAAATTCTGCGCGCGAAGGCCCCGCGGCCTCGCAGAATTTTCAGCCAAAACACACGCGGGGTTCGGGTCACGGCGCCTGGGCCCGCAGGAGGGACGAGCTGAGATGAACGGACGATTCGACCTGGGCCTTTGGCTGGACCTGGCCTTTTGGAAGCGCATTCTGGAGACGACCGTGCAATGGGCGCTTTCGGTCCTGCCGTCGGTGCTCCTGGTTCTCGTGGGCGGCTTTGTGGCTCTGCGCGGGGTACGCTTCATCCTGGGTCGGGTCGAGGCGCAGATGCGTCGTCATGGCAGCGGGGCAGCGGACTCCGGGTTCACGCGGCGGGCCAACACCATCCTGGGCGTCCTGAACTCGGCGCTGAAAGTGACGGTGTGGGCGATGGTGCTGATGCTCATTCTGGTACAGGTGGGCATCAATGTGGCGCCGCTCATCGCCGGCGCCGGCGTGGTGGGCCTGGCTGTGGGGTTCGGGGCGCAGGAGCTGGTGAGAGACGTGATTTCCGGGTTTTTCATCCTGCTCGAGAATCACGTGCGCACGGGCGACGTGGCCATCATCAACGGCACGGGAGGCCTGGTGGAGACGATCGGTTTGCGTACGATGCAGCTGCGCGACCTGTCGGGCGTGGTGCACGTCTTCCAGAACGGCAAGATAGAGACCCTGGCCAACATGACCAAGGAATGGTCCGCCATGGTCTTCGACGTGGGCGTGGCCTACAAGGAGGACACGGATGAGGTGGTGGACACCATGAAAGAGGTCGCCGAGGCGTTGCGCGCGGACGAGGCGTACGCGGCCAAGATCCTGGAGCCGATCGAGATCTTCGGGGTGGATTCGTTTGCGGACAGCGCCGTGGTGATCAAGGCCCGGCTGAAGACGCAGCCCATCGAACAGTGGGCGGTGGGGCGAGAGTACCGCCGGCGGCTCAAGAAGGCGTTTGACGCCAAGGGCATCGAGATTCCTTTCCCGCAGCGCACGCTCCACATTCCCGCACCGGAGGCTCTCTTCGGCCCGGGCCTCGCGCGGGGCGGGGCCCCGGAGCCGGGGGCGCCGTCGGTCACGGGCGCTTGACGAGCTCGACAAAGCCGACGAAGCCGGAGACGAACTCGCGGACCCGGCTCTCGAGGGCGGCGTCGACCAGGTTCAGATCTTCGTCGAAGGCCTTGCCGGCACCCGACACGAAGAGCCGCGGGCCGTTCCACAGGTTGACCCCGAGCGCGCGCAACGTGGGCAGCAGGGCCGTTTGGGCCGAGATGGTGCCGCCGCCCCCCGGGGTCGCCCCCGTGAGCGCGAGCGGCTTGCCCCCGAAGACCCGACCCGCCGCACCCGCGGGGCGTGACAGCCAGTCCAAGGTGTTCTTGAGAAGAGGCGTGAAGCTGGCGTTGTATTCAGGGGTCACGAGCAAAAGACCGTCCGCGGCCACGATCCGCTCCTGGAGCGCCGTGACGGCCGGGGGCACGCCCGTGTCCGTCTCGGCGTCGCCGTGATAAAGGGGAATTTCACCCAGCGCCGCGTCTTCCATGCGAACGCCGTCGGGGGCCAGACGGGCGCATGCCTTGAGCAGGGCCTTGTTGTACGAGCGCGCGCGGGCGCTTCCCACGATGCCGATGAGGGTCGTCACGGGTCACGCAGCTTAGCAGGCGCCCGGGTCGGGGGGCGCGGCCGTCGCCTGGGCCACGCTGATGTCGAGCAGGCTGCGGCGGGCGTGCTCGGCCCGGGTGAGCCGCGCCTCCACGGGCGACCACAGCGGCGAGTCTGCCAATCGGGCCTCGCAGCGCCGCACCTTCGGGTCGAAGAGCAGGTCGTCGAGCGCGGCAAGGGAGAGATCGCCGAGGTGCTTCTTGAGAACGTATTCGGTCCCTTCCTTTTGCTCTTGCCCCGTGTCTTCGATGAGACCTCGGTCGGTCAAGATCTCGAGGGCGCCGCGACACAGGGGCATGGGCACCCCGGCTGCCGTCGCGATTGACTCGGTGGTGAGGACACGGCCATGCCGGAAGTGCTCCCAGATCGCCACGACCACCCGGGCGATGACCTTCAGGGTCGGAGGGCCGGGTTCGGGTTCGGGATCGAGGGACAGCCGCGTGACCTCCCCGCGGGCGCGGCCGTAGGCGGCCCCGAAGAGCACGATGTTCCAGCTCAGGTAGATCCAGATCATGAGGAGCGGCAAGGCGCTCATGGCGCCGTAGATGGCGCTGTAGTTGCTTGAGGCCCGCGTGGTCCAAAGAAAGCCGGCCTTGGCCACGTTCCAAACAACCGAGGTCACTACGGCCGAAACCGCGGCGTTTTTCCAGGGCACGTGCGTATCCGGCACCATCACGTAGACGGCGAAGAACATGAGCGAGATGGAGGCAGGACCCACCAAAGAGAGCAAGAGGCCGGCGATGGTGTGTCCCATCCACGCGCTCACGATGTCGTTGATGATGGTGGTCGAAAAGGTGATCGAGAGCGCCACGATCGGGGGACCCAGCGTCAGGATGCACCAGTAGATCGCCATGCGGACGTACAGGGGGCGTCGCAGCCGCACGTTCCACACGCGGTTGAGCGCCTGTTCGATGTTGGTGAGCAAGCCCCCTGCCGAATAGAACAGCACCAAGAGGCCCACACCCGCGATGGCGCCGCTGTTCACCTGGGTGACGAAGCCTTCGAGCCAATCGGCCACGCGATCGGCGTTGGGGATGGCCAACTGGTCGAAGATGAAGCCCTCGAGCGGCTCCTGGAGCGCTTGAAAGCCACCGAAGGCCTTGAAGAGGGCGAAGGCCACGGCGAGTAGGGGCACGAGCGACAGCAACGTGTGATAAGTGAGGGCGGCCGCGCGGCGGGAGATCTCGTCGTTTTGGATCGAGCGGGCGACCTGAAACACGATGAACACCTCGCGTTTGACGAAGGCCAAGCCGCGGTGGTTGGCGCTCACCTTGAGCCAGCGCATCAAGCGATCCAGGAGGCGATCTAAAATGTTGGTTGCCATGTCGTCTCGTCAGTAGCGCCGCTGCCAGATGAGGTCGGCCGAGCCAGAGCCTGCGTCTCCGTACTCACCCTCGAAGCTCCAGCGGTTTGTGATTTGGTATTCCAGGTGAACGGCGTTGACGTTCTCGTAGCGCCAGGGGTCTGCGGCCAGTCTGCGGACGTACCCCACGTAAAAATCATCCGTGATGTACGAGCCGGCTTCAATCGCGGTGGCGCTGATGGATAGCACGTCGATCGGCAGATTCTTGAGCGCCGTCTTCTGAAGCTGGGCCGCCAGCAGCCCTCCCACCACCGAGGCCGCCTGGGCGGCCCGGTCGGGCGACGCGGCGCCGCCCTGGGCGGGGTTGAGGCGGCCGGTGATGATGAGGGTCATGATCTCGGATTGCCCCAGCTCGGGTTCGGAACGAAACGCCAGCTCCAGGTCCTCCGGGGTGCCCTCGAGCGAGACGGAGATCCGATAGTCCTGGTTGGCCGTCTTGACGGCGTGCTCGAAGGTCACGTCGAGCCGAGGCTGATCCACGGGGCCCGTGAAGCGGATCGTGTTGTCACCCTCTTGGACATCGAAGCGCTTGCCGAACACGGACGCGTAGCCCCGGCGCAAGCGCACGGTGCCAAACACCTTCGTCTCACCATCGGCCACGATCTGGAAATCGTCGTCGAGTCCCAGCTCGATGTTACCTTCGGGGGCGTACACCCAGAGGTTGCGCGGCGCCTTGACGTGCACGATCACCGGCATGCGCGCGGGGCGGATGGGCTCCTCGGTGGGGCGCGCCTCGCGGTTTTCGTCGGCCGTGGGTGTGGGGGGCGGCTCCTGCCGGTTTTGGGCAGACAGCTTGCGCGCTTCCTCCTCGTCGAGGGGCTGCCCGTCACGCATGAGCACCACGTCGGCAGGGCGCTCGAGGGGCTGCAGGGGCTTGGGTGTTTTGCCTTCCAAATACGTCTTCGCCTCGGAGATGGTGAGCGGGTCGATGACGAACCCCGTGGCGTCCAGTTGTCCGCGGGCCTCGGCGCGCAAGGAGAGCTCTCCCAGCTTGCGTTGGGGGGTCTGCAGGGGAAACCGGTCCAGCGCCACGTTGCCCTCGACCGCCAGTCCGTCCCCACCGCGCCGGCGCGCCTCGAACGTCACCACCCCGTCCCCGGCGCCGCTGCGGAAGCGCAGGGGATCGAGCCGCAACATGTCCTCCGTGGCGTCGAGCTTCATACCGATACCGTCGAAGCGACCCACCTCGACCACGTCGACGGCGCCCTGGCTCAGCTCGAGCCGCCCCGCGAAGTCTGGGCGATCCAGCGTGCCCTCGAACGCAAGGCGGCCCTCGAGCGTGCCCTCGAGCCCGCGGATTGTCTGAGAGAGCCCGTCGAAGGCCGTCAACGAAAAGCGCCGCGCCTGCACCTCGAGGGCGAGGGGAATCTGCGCGGGGTCGAAGCCGGGCGCCGTCGCCTGGGGCCAGGTGAGCCTCTCGAGGGCGCGTGCCGACACCTCGAGAACGCCACCTGCCGCGGCGTCGATGACCAGTCTGAGGCGCGGGCGGGCCTCTTCGTAGGCAAGCACCAGGTCGGCGTTCCCCAAGCCGCCCGCGCCGGACCGCATGTCGCGCGCGAGGATCTCGAGCTCGGCCTTTGGGGCTTGCAGTGTGCCGTGCGCGTCGAGCCGGGCCCGTAGGCGTCCCGTGAGTGCAGGGGCGCCGGAGCGTGAGGGCACAAGGTGCTGCACGCGCAGGGGTCCGAGCTCGGCCTTCACGGAAAACGGGCTCCGCTGCCAGGCCTCGCTCGCCCACGGCTCTTGCAGCGGGGCGGACATCCACGCGTCGAGAGCGAGCAGCTTGCGCCGTTCGTTCCCCTCACCCTGCTGCGAGACCTCAGCCTTGGCCTCGAGGCGTTCGGGCGCGAGGGCCACGGCGAGCACCGCATCCGTGGAGGGCCATGCGCTCGTGTGCGCGCCGGCGATCGCGAGCTTGATGTCGCCCTGGGGGGCCCTCATCGGTCCCGCGACGTCGGCGTCGAGGTCCACGAGCCCCCCCAGGTCCAAAGGCCCGTTTTGTGGCGCGATCTGCCGCATCACCTCCGCCACCCGTGCGAGGTCCAGCTGGTGAATGGCCGCGATGAGGTGAAGCGGTCCCTGGGTGAGGTCTGCCTGCAGCCTCGACGCGTTTCCTCGCCCCAGATCGGTCACATGCGCGCGGGTCTCGAGGGCGAGGTGGACGCTGCGGGCGAGGGGCGTGTCCGAGAGGGAGACCGTGGCGTTGAGTGGTTTTTGGGGGCCGTCCCTGAGCCTGATGAGCAGGTCGCCGACTTTCATTTTTGCGAGCGCGAGGTTCTGCACATTCACATCGAGGCTGAGGGTGGGCGTGCCCGCGCGTCCGTGCAGATCCAGGTCCAGGTCCAGGCGTCCCTGGGGCGCGCCCGGCAGGCTCACGCCGACCTCAGCGAGGGCTGCAGACAAGGAGGGTACCTGGGCTTCGAGGCGGACGTCGGTCGAGGCCGCGAGGGGCCAAGGCCAGGAGGCGGGCACATCGAAGCTGCCCGCGAGGCGAGCGCCTGCCCCCTCGACCTCGAGCGCGCCGCGGGCGCGCCGCTGCGCATGGGTTACGCCGAGTGAGCCGGTCAACGGGCCGTAGACCCCGAAGCGTGCGCCCTGCATCTGCAGCACGAGGCGTCCGCGGGGGCGGGGCCAATGCCCTTGGGCCCGAAGCCCCAGCGACACCGTGCCCGAGGCCCCAACGTCGGGCCCGAGCCACGGTGCGAGCGCCGCGAGCTCAAACGCGTTGACGCTCACCTCGGCGTTCACGAACGGCCCCGCGAGGTGAAGCTCGTCCACGGCGATCCGCTGGGCGCCGGCAAGAAGCGCGAGGCCCTCGACGTGCAGGGCCTCGCCAAAGGCAATCACCGCGGGATGCGCGCTCGTCCAGGTGGTGCCTGGCAGGCGCAACATGAAAGTGTCGAGGCGAACGCTTTCGCCGGGCCTTTGCCACGTGAGGTCCAACGCGAGCTGCGCGTTCACGGGCGTTGCGACGCGGGCCTTCACGCTCAGCCCCTGCGCGTCCCGCGGCGCGAGGTCGAGACGGATGCCGGAAAACACGCGCCCGCCCACCGCGAGCCGCCGGGCCGAGGCGTGCAGCGCGGGCGTCCACAGCGAAAACGGCCCGGCATCGCCGCCGTCGAGGCGCAGATCCCGCACGTCGAGATCTTGGAATCTCAGCCGGGAAAAGCGCCCCTCGAGCTCTGTGCGCAGGCGCGCGGGGGTGCCAGATACCACGAGGCGCAGACGTCCCTGCCCCGCAAGAGGCGGGGCCCTCCGACCCGCGAGCGCCGCCAGACGCGCAACCTGCTCCAGACTGCGCAGCTCGAGCTCGAGCGCCAGCGCTCCCGAGGGTGCAGACGCGCCCACAGCTTCGACATGCCCGTGGGCGCGCAGGTCGAGCCCCGGCAACGTCGCGGTGAGCTCCTGCACTTCGATGCGGCCGTCCTCTGCCGTGGCGTTCAAACGCACCGGGCCCGTAGGCTGACCCGCCACGCGGCCCGGGGCGAGCGTCAGCGCAAGCTTCGCCTGCAGGTGAGCGAGATCCTTGCCGTGCCCCTCGGCCGCGACACGCCCTTCGAGCTGCGTCGGAACCGCCCCGCGCACGATCTGTGACAGGTCCAACGGCCCGGCCGTGACGGTGACACGGGCCCGCGGCCCCGCGGTCGAGCCCGTGCCCGTGAGCGCGACACGGCCGCCAGGCGTGTGCAGCTGCACGTCGGCGTCGACCTCGACGCCCCCCGCGGCGTGTTCCGTGGGCGCGGCCTCGACCGTGCCCGTGAGCGTCAGCGGTGTGAGGAGGGGGCTTTGAGGCACGAAGGCCCGCGCCACCGCGGACCCCCACGTCACGCGCGCGAGCTCTAGCCGTGCGCGAGGGCGCTCGAGGTCCGGGACGAACGTGCCCTTCACCGCGAGGCCGCTGTCTGCAAGCGTCACCTCCAGCGCCAGGTCGTGGGGGGCGTTCCGCAAGGACCCGTTCGTTTGCGCGCGGGCCGTCGACGCCTCGAGGGTCAACGGCGCCGCGAGGGGCTCCTTCACCTGGGCTGCGGCACGGAGCGCGAACGCGAGCGGGCCCCCGGGCCAGGTGAGGTCGGCGCGGCCGCGTACATCCAGGGCCGTCATACGCACCCGGGAAGGTGAGGCGTGGGGGTGCAAGGAGAGCAGGCGCCCGTCTTCGATCCGGAAGCTCTTCACCTGCACCCGCAGGGGGTCCTGCGCGGAGCCCTCAGGTGAAGCTTCCGAAGGCGTTTGTGGCTTCTGGGCCTTTGGGGCAAACACCTCGGCGAGGTTCGTGCCCTCTTCGTCGAAGCGCAACGTGAGGCGTGGCTTTTCGAGCGCGAGTTCCGCAAGGTGAACCTCTCCTGCCAAAAGAGGACCAAGCCGGGGGTGTACGATGACGCGTGCGATATGCGCGACCTCTTGCCCGTGGGCCTCGGTGAGGCGCACGTTCTCGAAGACGAAGCGCAGGCCTTCACGGTGGATGTGTCCGATGTCCACCGCACCGGCGATCGTTTCGTTGAAGCGGGACAAGACCCACGGGCGCAGACGGTTGAGGCCGAAGTCGGAGAGCGCCACCACGAGCCCTGCGCCGATCAGCAAGGCAAGACCCCCAAGGCCGATGAGCGGCACCTTCCACCAAAGCCCTCGAGAGCGGCCCTTCAAAACGCCTCCCCGATCGAAAGGTGAAACTGGCAGAGCCCATCCCGCAGCAAGACCTCACCCGGGCCGGCGCTGCCTCCCCCGAAGCCGAAGCAACTCGTGTTCTCGACGAAGCGGGGCACACCGCCGGGCAAAGTGGCCGCCAGGTCCACGTCCCGCTGGGCGCCGGGAAAGCGCCGCGCGAGATCCAGGCGAATCGCCCCCACCGGTGTCAAAAAGCGGACCCCGAAGCCCACGGCATGAAAGAGGCTGTCGAAGACGTTCGAGGCCCACGAGTCGCGCGTCACGGCCCCCACGTCGTAAAAGGCCGCGAGCAGGGTCGAGCTGCCCACGCCGAGCCGGCTCTCGAGGTTGCCCACCGCCAGGCCGTTGCCTCCCACCGAGAGCGTTTGCAGCGCCTGCGGGCTGCGCTCGGCGTTGGTCGGCAGCACGGCCGCAAGCGGCGAGAGACGCCGGTACCCAAAGCCACGCATCGACATGCCTCCGCCGGCGTAGAGGCGCTGCAGGATGGGCGTATCGTCCGCGTCACCGGACGCTGGCAGCAGTGAGCCTGCCTGCGCACGGGCCGCCAGCGTGAGCGGACCGAAGGACACGTAGCCGCGCACGTCAGCCAACACGCGCAGATACGTGTACGTGCCCGCCAGGGGGCCGCCGGCTTCTTGAAGTGCGAAGTCCAGATACACGCCTCGCCGGGGTGCAAGCGGGTCGTCACGGCGATCGAAGGTGAGCCGCTGGGTGAGATAAGAAAGCCACAACACGCAGCGGTCGCGTCCTTCCGGGCAGCCGAGGATTGTGCCTGCGAAGAGGGGCGGGATTTCGCTCAGCGTTTCGAGCTGCGTGACGTCCAGGGTGTACCCCAACGTCAGCCGCAGATCCGAGCGCAGCTGCCAAATGACCTCGGGACCGGCCCGCGTGGACAGCGCGGTGAACGCTTCCTGCATCTGCCGCTCGGCCTCGGCGCGCAGGGCCAGTTTCCAGGCGGGTGCCCCAAAAAGACGCGGCTGTTCGAAGTCTGCGTTCACGCGGGCGATGGGACCATTGCGCGCGGCGGGGTCTGCGGTGCCGCCCACGTTGGCAAAGATGTCGGGCAGGAACGCCCAGCCCACGAGGGCCCGCAAGCGCAGCAGTCTCAGGCCGCCGCGAAAGTTCGCATCGGACCAGGAGGCGAGCAGGCGCACTTCGTTGCGCACCTGATCGAAGCCCGCACCGCCGCCCAAACGCAGATGGTGAAACGGGGCCGTGGCGGTGCGGACCCTCAAGGGCAGGCGCCCCGTCTTGGGGTCAGGGGCTCCCGCCTCCACTTCGGCCCGCGAAAACACGCCCATCGCAAATACGCGTTTTTGCGCTTCGTCCAGCGCTTCCGGCGTGACGAGCGCGCCTTCAGGCGCGGCCAAACGCACCTGCTCGCGGATCCATGAGCCGGTGATCGGCCCCCGAAGCTGCTCGAGCTCGATGTCACCAAAGTGATAGACCGGTCCCGGGCGCAGCCACACGCGGGCGTCCACGTGGTTGCGGTCGAGGTGCACCAGGGCTAGCCCGTTCACCGAGGCCTGGGCGTGGCCCAACCGGCGCAGGCGCTCCTCGAGTTGCTCTTTCGTTTCCGCCCATCGCGCCTCGACGAAGGGTTTGCCTTCCGCGAGGGGCAGGCGTTTCACCAGCTTCTTGCGCGCCTCGATGTCCAGCGCGTCCGTGCCCTCGATGACCAGCGGCAGGGTGGTGGCGCGGGGCCCTTCGTCCACGTGTACCTTCAGCTCCACGGTGGCCGAGGCGTCCCGCGCCGTCTTGGGAGACACCTGCGTAGCTGTGACCTTGGCGTGATAAAAGCCGCGGCTCGCGTAGAGCCGCTCGATCCGTTTCCGATCCTTCTGCCAGGTTACAGGATCGAAATGCTTGGCCGTGGCAAAGGGCCACCAGCCGGTGGACTCGGTGACGATCTTCTCTTCGATGGTCCCGTCGGATATCGCGTCATTGCCCTCGATGGCCAGCGATGTGATGAGCGGGCCGCGTGCGGGCCGCTCGGCATGGCTGCAGCCCCAGGCCAAGAGCAGCAGCGCCGAGGCATTACGGAGCGCCACCCGGCGACACCAAAAAAACGCGGCCCGGAAAGAGCGTGCCCACCTGGGTCTGGGAGGGCAGTCCGGCGTGCGCAGCGATGGTGCGCAGCTCTTCGGGGAGGAACCCCTTGCGGATGGACAGGCGGCCGTCGTGGTAGGCGAAGCTCTTCCGAAACAGCGCCGCAGCCAGTACGGTGTACGAAGCATAGGCGAAGCGGGACCGGTGCAAGTCGTTGACCAAGAGGCGCCTGCGGCAGGCTTTCTGCATCGTCACGAGCACCTCGCCCACCTCGTTGGGGGCCACGTGATGGAGCACGTGATTGCAGAACACGTAGTCGGGCCGCAGCGATGCGAGCTCTGTGAGCGGCACGTCCGCCACCTGCACGCCGGGAGCCCGCTCGAGCCGCCCGCGCGCGGCGGCAAGCGCACGCGCATCGCTGTCGACCCCCGTGAGCGCGAGAGAAAGTCCGCGGCGCTGCGCCTCGGCGGCGAGCCACGCGAGCACGTCGCCGCCGCCACACCCCACCTCGACCACGTGCGCCGCGTGGCCCGGCGTCGCGACGTCATCGAGCACGTAGCGGACGAGCAGCGCTTTCATCCGTGACAGCGTGGCGTTGATGAACGCCAGATCCCGGTAGGTGCGGCTGAGCGTCTCCGCGTCGCAGTGCGGATCGTCCATCAGCTCGGGCACGAAGAGGCGCTCCGCAAAGTTTGGCCCGAAGATCACGAGATCGCTCCCGGGTGATGCAGCAGCGCTGACTCGAGCGTGAGACCCGGCCCAAAACCGCAGGCGTACACGAAGCCCGGTTCGCGCCGGCGGCGGATCTGGTCGAGCAGGAAAAAGATCGTGGAGGAGCTCATGTTGCCGTGACCCGCGAGAACATCGCGCGACACCTGCACGTGTCGTTCGTCGAGACCGAGGGCCTTGCACGCCTTTTCGAGGATCGCAGGCCCACCGGGATGAATGGCCCAGTGGGCGATTTCGTCCCGGGACACTTGCCGTTCATCGAGCAGGGCGGCGAACGCGCTTGGCAGATGCTTGTGCAACAAAAACGGCACCCGGGGAGACAGCGTCATGTCGAACCCGTGGTCACCAATGTGCCAGGTCATGTCCTCTTCGCCACCCGGCAGGAGGAAAGACGCTTCGCCACAGAGCGAAAGCGGCTGGCGACCAAGCGGCCCGTGCGCGTGGCCTCCGACCAGCGCCGCCGCCACGCCATCGGCGAACAAGCTGTTCGCCACAAGGGTGTCGGGGTCGGGACGAAAGTGCACGTGCAGCGTGCAAAGCTCCACGTGCACCACCAAAACGAGCGCGCTGGGATCGGCCTGGCAGAGTGCGCGCGCCAGCTTGAGTGTGGAAAAGCCCGCGTAGCATCCCATGAAGCCCACGTGGGTGCGCGCCACGCGCGGTGAAAGGCCCAACGCGCGGACCAGGTGAATGTCGAAACCTGGTGCCGAAAACCCCGTGCAGCTGGCAGTGACGAGGTGGGTGACCCGTGAACGCCAGGCGGTGTCCCCTTCGACCAACCGGGACGCCGCGGCCAGCGACAGTTCGTTCGCCGCCTCCACGAAAAGGCGGTTGCGCTGGCCCGTGCCCGGCTCGGGGCGGAAGTTGGTCGCGCGACCAAAAAAAGTACGGGCTTCGGCAGGGCAGCTGTAGTCCGCGAGCACCGTGTGACGTTGGGCGATGCCCGAGGCGTCGAGCAATCGCGCCAGGAAGGAAAGCGCCTCGGGCTCTTCCGCGAACACCTGCTGCGCCACCGTTTGGGCCTGCGCCCGTGTGCACACGTGCGGCGGAACGGCGGTGGCCACGTCCAGCAGGTGAACGGCAGGGCGAGACGACGTCATACCCACGCCTCCTGGCCTGTTGTCGCGACGGGCGCGGGCAGCCGGGTGGCGCGCGCGACCCAGACGGCGAGGCGAGGCGCGTGGGCAAGGGCGCGCAAAGCCACGGCGGCAAAGAGCGGCTTCTGGAAGGCGCTGTGCAGCAGCATGGCCCTTCGTTGCACCGCCCGCGCCAGCGGCCGGGCGAAAGCGGCATGGCGCGCGGCCGCAGCGGCCGGCTCTGGTGATTCGTAGAGGCAGCGCGCCGCGAGGGCCCCCGAGGCAAGAGCAAAGGAAATGCCCGTACCTGTAAACGAAGGCAACACCGCAAACTGATCTCCCACGGCGAGCAGGCCGGGGGCCAGAGGGCGGGCCGGCGCGCAGTGGCCGTAGGGTAGATTCGCCACGGTGGCCGGGCGGGCCCAGTCTGCCGTGGCTTCGTCGAGGAGGAGCGACAAGAGGGGCAGCTCGGGCGCCAGCGCTTGGAGCAAGCTCAGATCGCGCAGGCCGAAGCGGCGGCCCACGTGGGCTCTCACGAGCAGGCTCACCGTCGCGGCATCGTTCCCCGTCCGGGCGATGCCCCCGTAGCCACCCTCGAAAAAGAACAACCCCATGGTGTGGTCGAGCGTGGCACGCACACGTGGCGACAGGCGGGAAAAATCCATCTTGTAGCCGACCAACGTCTCGTCGCCGGTGCCGGCGCGCGGGTTGAATGCAGAGAGCGCGTGTTTGCCGGTCGCCAAAACAAGCCCCGTGGTGTGCAGGTCGCCTTGGTTCGTGCGTAGCTGAAACCCAGGGCGAGTGAGCGCGATGTCCCGCACGGTCACGCCGCGTTCGATGTGTGCGCCCGCGCGTCCTGCCTCCTCCAGAAGCCATCCATCGAGCTTCGCCCGCGCCACGCTGCGGGCCTCGAAAGGCAAGGCCACCTCCACCTGGCGCCCCGCTGCCATCAAAACCACCCGCGTCAGCGAGACTGCTTCGGCGCGGGCCCAGGGAAAGCCCACGCGATCCAGCCGCTGCACGGCTTCGGGAGAGAGAAACTCGCCGCACACCTTGACCCCCGCTTCGGTCGTGCGCTCGAGCAGCCGAATGCTTCGCCCTCGCCTCGCCAAAAGCAGGGCCGCGAGCGCCCCGGCAGGGCCCCCGCCCACCACCACGGTGGGCGTTACGCCCGGCACGTCGGGCGTCACGGTGCCGCAGACCCCGCCACCGGTCGGGCGGCACTGGCGTGCTGGGTGAGCACGAAATTCACCACGTCGCCCACGGTCTTGAAGCCAGCCGCAGCGTCTTGGGGGATGCTGACGTCCATGGCCTCCTCCAGCTCGAAGAGAAGTTCGAGCGCCGCGAATGAATCGAGCCCCAGCCCTTCCCGCAGCAAAGTGTCTTCGGAGACGACTTGGTCGGACGCGCTCTGTTCGGTCACCTTTTCGAGGGCGCGCTTCATTTCGTCGATGATGCGATCTTTGGTCATGTTTGTCCGCTCGCTTGCGAGGCATCGTTTCTGGACGCCCCAACCGGTACCTTCGTGTTTGATGCGTGGCCAAAGACAAGTGCCACGTTGATGTTGCCGAAACCAAAGGCGTTGGAGAGCGCATACTCGCCGTCGTTCCGCCGGCTTTCGCCGCGGACCACGTCGACCGGGCAATCGGCCGCAGGGGCTTCGCAGTTGGCGCTCGGCGGGATCCGCCCCTGCGCCAAGCTCAAGCTGGTCACGATGGCCTCGAACGCGCCTGCTGCGCCCAGTGCATGACCGGTCACGGGCTTCACCGAGGAGATGGGTACGGCGGCGCCCCGCGCGCCGAACACCAGGTGCATCGCGCGGCTCTCGGCTGCGTCGTTTTCGCGCGTGCCCGTACCGTGAGCATTGACGTAGCCGACGTGCTCGGGTGATACGCCCGCGTCGCGCAGCGCGCGTTTCATCGCCGAAGCCGCGTCTTGGCCGTCGGGCCGAACGGATACGGGGTGATGGGCCCCTAGCGATTGTCCGAAACCACACAGCCGTGCGTAGATGGGCGCGCCGCGGGCCCGCGCGTGACCTTCTTCTTCCAGAACCAAGGCGCCGGCGCCTTCGCCGAGCACGAAGCCATCCCGGCGCTCATCGAAAGGTTTCGCTGCCGTTTCAGGCGCACCTGCTCCTTTGGCAAGGACACCCAAGAGTGAAAAGGCCGTTACGGTGAACCGCGTGAGCGGGGCCTCTGCACCGCCCGCCAGCATCAGGTCCGCTTCGTCGTTTTCGATGGCCCGCATCGCAAGCCCCACAGCGTGAGCCCCCGAGGTGCAGGCGCTGCTCACGACGAAACCAGGGCCCGCGAACCCAAAAGGAAGCGCAACCTCGTTCACGAGGGCCGTGGCCGAGATACGCGGAACGCTGTGCGGGTGCAGGCGCGCGTCCATGTTGCGCATCAGCTTCCACATCTGTTCTTCCTGAAACATCAGCCCACCGAGCCCCGAGCCAAAGATCACGCCGGCACGCTCACGATCCAAGGCGGCGGACGCGCGGGCGAGTCCGGCGTCGTTCATGGCCTGGCGGGCTGCTACGGCCGCAAAGCGTGTGACCCGGTCTGTCTTTCGGACGCCCCACGTCTGGCAAGCCGCTTCCAGCGCGTCATCAGGAACGCGCGCCAGGAATGGAACGGGGCAGGGGGCCCCCTCGAGGTCGTCGAGACGCTCGATCGCCGGGCGCCCCGTTACGATGTTGTGCCAGAACGACGGTACGTCCTGCCCCGCCGCGCTCACGACGCCAAGCCCGGTGACGACAACGCGCCTTCCCATGAAGGGTGCTCTTAGCACGCAGCTGCCTTCACCGCCCCGTACCGATGTACGACGTCACGTCGATCGTCTGTCAGACTCTCAAGACGCCAACGCGTGGGCCTGGGGGGGAAGACATGGGATTGCGGATTGAAGACTACGCGCTCATCGGTGACTGTCAGAGCGCGGCTTTGGTGGGGATCGATGGTTCGATCGACTGGTTGTGCTTCCCGCGTTTTGATGCGGGGGCTTGCTTCGCGGCGCTCTTGGGCACGGCCGAGAACGGCCGCTGGCGGGTGGCACCTTCCGCACCCGTGAGGAAGGTTTCGCGCCGCTATCGCGACAGCAGCCTCGTGCTCGAGACCACGTTCGAAACGGACGAGGGCACCGTCACGGTGATCGATTTCATGCCTCCGCGGGATCGCGAGCCCAACCTCGTCAGGATGATCCGGGGCGACCGGGGCGCGGTCGACATGCACATGGAGCTGGTGATTCGCTTCGACTACGGTCAAGTCGTGCCGTGGGTCCGAAGGGTTGAGGGCGGCATCCGGGCGGTGGGGGGACCCGATACGCTGTACTGCCTCGGCGACGTGCCGATGGTGGGAGAAGATTTGCACACGGTCAGCACGTTTCGCGTGCAGGCGGGCGAGACGAAATGCCTGTCACTCGTTTATGCACCCACCCACGAACCCTGCGAGCCGCGGCCCGATCCGCACACGAGCCTCGACGAGGCCGAGAGCTTCTGGGCCGAGTGGACGGGCCGGTGCACGTACCAGGGGCCCTGGCGCGAAGCCGTGATCCGCTCGCTCATCACACTCAAGGCGATGACGTACGCCCCGAGCGGCGGGTTGGTCGCCTCCGTCACCAGCAGCTTGCCCGAGCAGATCGGTGGCTCGCGCAACTGGGACTATCGCTACTGCTGGCTTCGCGACGCCACGTTCACACTCTACGCGCTCATCAGTGGGGGCTATGTCGATGAAGCGGCCGCCTGGCGCAAGTGGCTGATCAATGCAGTCGCGGGCAGCCCGGACAAGATTCAGATCATGTACGGGGTGGCGGGCGAGCGGCGCCTGTCCGAGCACGAGCTGCCGTGGCTGGCGGGCTACCGGGGCTCGGTGCCGGTGCGGATGGGCAACGCGGCTCACGAGCAGCATCAGCTCGACGTCTACGGCGAGGTCATGGATGCGCTTCATCTCGCGCGTCGGGCTGGCATCAGTCCCGACGAGAACGCGTGGCGTGTGCAAAGGGGCCTCATCGACTTTCTCGAGCGTGATTGGCGAAAGCCCGACGAAGGCATTTGGGAGGTGCGGGGGCCGCGCCGGCAGTTCACACATTCGAAGGTCATGGCCTGGGTGGCCTTCGATCGGGCCATCAAGGCCGTGGAGCGTTCGGGCCAAAAGGGTCCCAGCGAGCGCTGGAAGGTGACGCGGGCCGAGATCCGTGCGCAGGTGCTCGAGGAAGGCTTCAACAGCACCCTTAACACCTTTACGCAGTTTTACGGTGGGCATGAGGCGGACGCGAGCTTGTTGATGATTCCCCTCGTGGGCTTTTTACCGGCCTCCGATCCGCGGATGGTGGGTACGGTGGCTTATATCCAGAAGCATCTCGACCGCAACGGCTTCGTGGCCAGGTACGACGCGGGGCCGGAGATCGACGGCATGCCCGCGGGTGAGGGCGCGTTTTTGCTTTGTTCTTTCTGGTTGGCAGACAACCTCGTGCTGCAAGGGCGGCACGACGAGGCGCAAGCCCTCTTCGAAAAGTTGTTGGCGTTGCGCAACGACGTGGGACTGCTTGCAGAGGAGTACGACGTTCACCAAGGCCACTTCCTTGGCAACTTCCCCCAGGCTTTTTCTCACGTGGGGCTCATCAACACGGCGCTCAACCTGGCCAACCATGGTCCGGCCCGGGAGCGGGCGGAAGCGTCCCCGTAAACGCGCGGGCCGCATGCCCCCACGTCCCCGACGCAGGTTGGCGGCAAATCACCGGAAGAGCAGCCCACGAGGGCACGGTCAGGCATACTGGCCTTCGTGGATCCTCAGTCTCCTTCGCCCTCGTCGTCCTCCGCACCCACGCCGCGCAAGCGTTTGGGGCTTGCTTCGCCCTTGTCGGCTCTGTTGGGCCTCATCCTGGGCGCCACGGGCGGCTTCGTGGTCTTCGCGGACCTTCGCGCGCTGGGTGTGCCTTCCGGGCAAGCGCTGGGCGCGGGGGGCGTTTCGTGGCTGGTGTTGCCGCTCGTATGGCACGTGTTCGCCGAACGCAAGCGCACCACCGACCTGAAGCTGCCGTGGCGGGCGCGCACGCGCCTCGTGCTCCGCTCTGTGGGCGTCAACGCCTTGGTGCTGCTCGTGGCTTTCGCGAGCCTTGGGCCCCAGGGCGTGTGGGCGAACGCCCGCGCGGCGTTTCCCCCCACGTTTGGCCCCGCCACGCCCCCGGGCACCGCGCCCGACGCACCGGTAGCCCCGCCGCCTGCGCCTGTCGCCGATGCGCCCGAAGCCCACGAACTCGAGACCTTCGTACCCTCCGACGCGACGTGGGTCGTGGGCATCGCCGGCTCGGCGGCCTTGCAGCAGCTCGTGTCGCCCACGGCAGGGGACACGGAAGAAAAGCTCGCGGCCATGCACAAGTGCCACATCCAACTCGAGCGCGCCCAGGTGTTGATCGCGGGCAGGGGGGCATCGCGCCTGGCGGTCGCGCGTGCCCCCGGGCTCTCCGATGAAGGCAATCTCTACTGCCTGGTGGGGGCTCTTGGCAGTGAGCATTTCCAGCTGAAATTCGAGCCCCAGGGCAGCGTGTCCCGCTTCACGGTCACGGGCCTCGTGCCGAGTGAGACGCTCACGTTCACAAACGTGGGGCAAGACACCGTTTTCATGGTGGCTGACGATTGGAGCGAGGCCGTCGAGCAGCGCAGGAGCAAACAGAGCGCGCGTGTGGACCAGGGCCCGCTCGGGCAGCCTTTGGCCCGGGTGGATCGCCACGCGGCGCTGTGGGCGGTCAGCGTGACGCGCACGCCACAAGGCCCCTGGGACTTGTCGGCGCAGGCGCGCTTCGAGGGCCCCCGCTTCAACCTGCAGGCCACCTCGGTCCCTCCCGCAGGGCCGGGCGAGATGGCTGAAGCTCGGCTCACCGTGCCGCTGGCATTCGCGCGCGCGCTTCCCGATGGCGCCCTCACGTCGGGGGCGGTGGGCTTGGTGCAGGCCGTGGCTGCCACGGGAGCGGCCCTGCCTGTGCCCCCGCAGGCGGCTCCTGCCCAGAACTCGGTGCGTCCCTCGCCCGAGTGAAAGCTCACGCGGGAGGCCCTTTTCCGTGGCCGCCCCTTTCGCTATCGTGCGCGGCGATGTCCCTCGCCTTCGCGTGTCGCTTGCCTGTCGTGCTCTGCTTAGCGGTGTTGTCGGCCTGCGCCGGCCCTCGCCGGAACCTCACGCAGCTTGCCGAGCCCGAGGGCCCGGCCCCCGACTATGCCGCTCTCGTGGCGGCCGCTGATCGCACGGAGGCCGATCGCAAGCTGGACGAAGAGCGTCGTCCCGTGGAGCTGCTTGCGTTCGTGGGTGTTCGCACCGGGTGGCGTGTGGCGGAGCTTGGGGCTGGATCGGGCTACACCACGGAGCTCCTGGCGCGCGCGGTGGGACCTACGGGGCGTGTTTATGCCCAAAACCCTGCCATCGTGGTCGACAAGTACGTGAAGGACCTGTGGCCCGAGCGGCTGGCCAGGCCCATCAACGCTGCCGTGGTGCGCGTGGATCAGGAATTTGATACGCCGCTTCCCGAAGAGGCGCGCAAGCTCGACGCCGTGGTGATGAATTTATTTTATCACGACCTTTACTGGTTCGGGACGGACCGCAAAGCCATGAACGAGGCCATCTTCAGCGCGCTCAAGCCCGGAGGTGTTTTCGTGATCATCGATCACAGCGCGGCCCGGGGCGCGGGCACCACCGAGGTCAAGCGCCTGCATCGCGTCGAGGAAGCGGTGGTCATCGAGGACGTGAAGGCGGCGGGCTTTACGCTGGTGGACGAGGGCCAGTTCCTCCGCAACCCGGACGACGCGCGGGACTGGATGGTCTTTACCGAGGGCAAGCGGGGCCATACCGACAGGTTCGTCTTGAAGTTCGCGCGGCCTCTGGTCCGCTGACGCGACCCTGGCCGGGGGCCAGCTGCTACTATGCGGGCGCTTCATGTACCGCCTCTTCTTCAATGTGGTCCTGCGTCGTTTGCCCACGGAGACCGTTCACCACTTGGCGTTCGGTGCCTTGCGGGTCTTGATGGGTTTTCCCGTGCTGGGTTGGCTGCTCCGCCGTGCCCTGATGCCCACCGATCCGGCGCTGCGTGTACGGACTTTGGGTCTCACGTTTCCGAGCCCCATCGGCCTGGCGGCCGGGTTCGATAAAGACGCTCTGGGGCCCGATGCCCTGGCGGCGCTGGGCTTCGGCTTCGTGGAGGTGGGCACGCTTACGGGGCAGGCACAATCCGGAAACCCCCAGCCCCGGCTCTTCCGGTTGCCGGCTGACCGTGCGCTCGTCAACCGCATGGGCTTCAACAACGGGGGGGCCCTCGCCGCGCGGGAGCGTTTGGTCCGTCCGCATCGGGGCATCGTGGGGGGCAACATCGGCAAAACGAAGGTGGTGCCCGAAGACGAGGCCGCGGGCGATTACGTCGTCAGCGCCAGCGCGTTGGCCGAGGTGGTCGACTATCTCGTGGTGAACGTGAGCTCACCGAACACGCCGGGGCTTCGCAACCTTCAGGCGGTGGAAAAGCTCGCGCCTCTTTTGCGCGCCGTTCGTGAGGGCCTGGACCGGGCCCATCCGCGCCGACGGGTGCCGTTGCTGGTGAAGATCGCCCCCGATCTCGCCGACACCGACGTGGATGCCGTGGCCGACATGGCGCTCGCACTGGGGCTCGACGGCATCATCGCCACCAACACCACCATCTCGCGCACGGGGCTCGCAACGCCGGCCTCCGACGTCGAGGCGATCGGGGCAGGGGGCCTTTCGGGTGCGCCCGTGAAGGCCCGCGCGCTCGAGGTGTTGCGTCGCCTTGCCGCCCGCGTGGGGGATCGCCTGGTGTTGGTGGCCGTAGGCGGTATCGAGTCCGTGGATGACGTATGGGCGCGCCTCGAGGCGGGGGCTCGCCTGGTGCAGCTTTACACGGGCTTCGTCTACGAGGGTCCCTTGCTGCCTGCGCGCCTCAACCGTCAGCTGGCCAAACGCTTGCGTGAGGCTGGGCTCGATTCGGTGGAGGCGCTGTCACGCCGCGGGGTGAACGCGGAGCTTCCAGGCTAGTTCGCGGGGATGACTGAGGAGAGTTCGATGTGGGCGACCTCGTTGGTCGGCAGGACGAATCGCAGCGTGGTGGAGCTTTCGCCGAAAAACACGTCGCCGGTTGCGCACACACTTGGGGGGCTGGTCTCGTTGGGGGGGCGGGTGCCGTTCACATCCTTTTCGCCATCGAGCTGTCTGTTCGTGCTGACACATTCGTACTCCCGAATCCCTCCGCCGCTCGTGAAGAAAAAGATCGCTCCCACCGATGGCTTGCCGAGCTCGGGGTTGTGCCAGTCACGCCACTCGAACAAAGCCACACGGTGAGACACGCCCTTCCCGCGACGGGTGATGAGGGGGGTGCCGCGACCACAAAGGCCGTAGCCAACATCTAATTGATTCACATAAAAGACCTTGCCCGTGGCCGATTCACGGCAAAAAGCCCAGGCGTCGTCTTTGTTCGCCAAGGTTTCCACGCCTTCAAGCAGCGGCACTTGGTGAAAGGCTTCGGGAGTCTCCCCCGGGCGTGGCTTCGGTAGCTGCACGGGCCCTGTGGGGTGGTCGATCCGCAAGCGGCGGATCTTCTTTTGGCCTTTTTCCGGCCAATAGACAAACGCATCGTCGTAGGCGATTTGGTCAGAGGTCAGTGGACCCAGCGACACGAAGCACTGGCCCGTGACGTCCATGGCTTGCGCGAACGTTGCGGGAGTGTTGTCGTGCCAAATGAGCGTTCTGCCGCCCACGAGGCCGAGAACGCTGGGGCCGAAATCGCCCTGCTTCAAGCGCGTGACGGTCCCCGTGTCGGAAACGCGCCAGATCCCGCCGCGATCGCCGCCATCCCTGTCTTTCCCGATGACGAAGACATTGCCATCGAGCACGTGGATCCCAGACAAGAAGACACCGCCTAGCGTGGCTACCGTTTCCAGCTGAGCGTTTCGCAAACGAAAGACGCTGTTGTCGCCGGAGATGTTGCTCGAGGCGATATATACGCGGTCGGAGTTGGCGCTCGCCTGCGGAACGAAGAGCTGGCCCCCGGCGGGAGCGTTTTGGGCTTCGCGTACCGCGGGCGCGCCGTTCAACGGCAGCCTGTAAAGATCACGTCGAGAAAGAACATAAGCGTCTTTCGCATTGGCGCCCAGACTCGCAACCGCTCCTGCCACGCGGAAGAGCTCTTTGGCTTCCCCTGCCGAGGAGATCAGGTAAACGACGTCGGAGTAAACGCTGGGTGCGAACGAAACGATGTTTCTCGTCGACACGACGACTCCGGCCTGGGTTGGCGATAGCTCGAAAATTCTCACACCGACGTGGTCTGGCAGAGGCGCAGCCTTCCAGATGACCTGGGGAGGTTGGCTTCCGTCTTTGGGCGCGGAGACGACCTCGGCCGCCGTGAAGTTCAGCCAGTACAGGCGATCACCGAACGCCGTGAGACGGGACGGAAGGTAGTCCAAGGTCAAGACATCCTCGGCTCCGCAGATGGTTTGGGAACAGGAAGTGCTTTCGTAGGCGTCCCACCAACATCCGGTGCGCGGTGACACCGCTGGTTCACCACCTGCCTGCCCAGCTTGGCCACTTGCTTGACTCCCGCCGCCTCCAGGCAGGCCCCCGGCGCCCCCCGCGGGCGAGGGCAGCGCGCCGGGGGCGCCCGCTCCCGCGTCCTCCGCCGATGGGGCATTCGGTGCCCTGGTGGGCGCGCCCTCGCTACAGCCCGTCGCCCACACGAGGAGCAAGCACGAAAAACCGTGCGTTTTCTGGATTTCAGAGTTGGTCATGTTCTTCCCCAGCCGGTGTTTCGTGCCGGGCCTACGCCAGCACGCATGACCTGTGGTGGCTTCGTTCGATACGGGTCAATCTTTCGAGATGCCCAAGGGCCGGCACGGCGGCCCCCAGCGCGCCGGGGCTCCTCCCTCGGGCGCCCGTCTCACTCCGGCGTGGACTGAACGCGCGGACCTCTCCTGCTGACTTCCCCCACCAGCGCGATGCACGGCTCACGACGGCGCTGAAAAGTCTTCATCCCATGTAATTCCTGCCGTTTATCCAGGATCTCCTGCCTGTGGTCCAGGATTCTCTTGGCGCAGGGCGCTCCTCGGCTGTCTCATGGAGGGCGGTCGCGGACTGCCGCGCCCAAAAAGGAGCTGTTCCTCATGTCACAGGCACTGCGTTACCTCTCGTTGTGTGTCGTTGGCCTTGCGCTCGCCCTCGTGAGCGGGCTTGTCCTCCCCGGCTGTGGGGGAACCACTTTCGTCGATGACGACGGCGCGCCCCGCGGGGGCCAGGGAGGAGGCGGTGGTACGGGCGGGGGTAGCGGGGGCGGGGGAGGCACCGGTGGTGGCGGCGGCACCGGCGGGGGAGGCACCGGTGGTGGCGGCGGCACCGGCGGAGGAGGCACAGGTGGCGGTGGCAGCGTCGACGTTCAGGCGCGAGAGGTCACTAACTGCGAGGCCTGGAAGACCGTGGGCGAGGTGGAGGAGAAGCTCTTCAAGAAGAAGTGCTCGAACGGTTGTCACGGGCGAAATTCACCCGATGGCGACTTCACCTTCATGCAAGGGCAGTCCTGGGGCCCTGGCTTCGTGGGCAAGGCCTCCACGAAAGGGTGCGCCGGTGAGGCGATCATCGACAAAGCATCTCCAGAACAAAGCTTGCTGTATCGCCTGGTCCTGGATTCGCCATCGTGTCTCGATGCGGCAGCCAAAAAGCCGAACCGCATGCCCCTCGGCACCCCCCTTCTCGAGGCCGAAAAGGGCTGTGTGCTTGGGTACATCAAGGCCGTGTCTGCTGATTAGGGCCGCCCTGAAACAATCCGGGCCCCAGCCGCCACTCAAGCTAGGTTCGACCTTTTCACGCGCGCCGCACGGCTCTCCCTGTGCGGGGCATTCATTGTGCCCTCCGCCACGGAGTTACCGTTTCCCATGCGCCATCTCGCCGTTCTCGTGGCCATCGCCTCGTCGCTCTCGCTGCCCTTGATGGGCTGTGCAGGCACCGTGTCCGACGACCCCGACCGCGATAACGAGACACCCCGCGGCGGGGGCCCCGGCGGCGGGGGAAGCGTTGGGGGCATGGGTGGCGGTATGGGGACCGCAGGGGCCGGTGGCAACGAGTTGGGAGAAGGCGGCGCTCAGGGCGGCGCCCCGAACGTGGGGGGGGCGACGGGACAACCCCAAGCCCCCCATGATGACCTGGCCGCAAAAACGGGCTTTGTCTGTGACCCGAAGAAGGCGCCCGCGGGTCGGCCCCGGCTGTGGCTGCTGTCGGACAAGCAGTACGCGAACACCTTGGCGACACTCTTCAAAAACCAGCGGCTGCAGCCGGGCAACGGCGGCCTTCCCACCGGTTTTTTGAACGGCGTGCCTCTGCCGTTCACGTTCAAGAACTCGGCAGATCGCTTCAGTACGCGGGCGCTTTCGTACACCCTGGCAGAGGATGAACTGCGGGATGCCATGCAGGCGGCGACAACGCTTGCCCCCCGCATCGTGGACGATTGGGCGAAGCGTACGTGCCTGAAGCAGGCGAATGCAGATGCGGCCATGTGCCTCGGCGAGAGGGTCAAGTTCGCGGCTCCGATTCTGTTCGGGCGTCCGCCGACCCTTGAGGAAGAGACTCACTTCGTCCAGCTGGGCGTATCGCTCTCCGCAGACCTGGGGCTCAAGGGAGCCGTCGCGACGGTCCTGCGTGCCATGTTGATGGCGCCTCAGTTTTTGTACCGAACGGAGCTTGGCGAGCCGACAGGTGACGGAGCCAGTCGACGCTTGACGAATTACGAAGTGGCATCGGCCGTCGCGTACGGGCTGACCGATGCTCCGCCCGACCGGGAGTTATGGGAAGCCGCTGCCGCGGGCGCACTCACGGACCCGGTGGTCATCAAGGGCCACGTGGCCAGATTGGCGGCCGGGCTTTCCAAGCGGGGCCCGGTGGCAGCCTTTTTCCGGCAGTACTACCAGTATCCCCAGACCTCCCGCATTCAGCGCCCCGACAAGGGATACAACGCGCTGATGATGATCTACGACACCGACGCCTTCATCGGTGCCATGCTGGACAGGCACGGAGAGAACGGCTTCCTTTCCGCGTTGTTGACATCGCCTCTGGTGTTCGCAACCAAGTGGACCGCCTCCCTTTACGGTTTGACGACGACCCCGGCGGAACGTATCGCCCTCGAAACGACGCCGTCACCTCGATTTGGCATCTTGACCCAGCCGAGCTGGCTCTCCTCGTTTGCGCAGGTCGAGCGGACCGACCCCATTCGACGTGGGCGCTTCATTCGCGAAAGCATGTTGTGCCAACACATCCCTGAAGTTCAGATCGAAGACCTACCCACCATCCCTGAAGATCCAGGTCGCACGCAGAGAGAAAAGCTGGAGATTCATCGCTCGGGCGTAGGCTGCGCTTCGTGCCACTCGCTGATGGACCCCATGGGCTTGGTCTTCGAGGGCTTCGGATACATCGGCGAAAATCGGGCGATGGAGGCGGGTCGCCCGGTCGACACCACGGGAGAGCTCGTGGGAAGCGCTGACCAGGACGGCCCCGTAAGCGGGCCTGCCGACCTCACCGCGCGCCTTGCCGCTTCGGTGACCGCGCGGGAGTGCTTCGTCAGCCACAACTTCGAGTACTGGATGGGGCGCCCCGCCTCTCCAGGAGACGAATGTACCTTGCAGGCAGCGGACACCGCGTTCGCTCAAGAGCAAAGCTACGTGAAACTCTTGCAGGCCCTGTTTTCGTCAGATTCGTTCCTGCTTCGGCGTCCCTGGGAAGAGTCAGGGGAAAGTCCCTGACCGCCTGCACGGCTCCTGGTCATGCCACGAGAGGATTTGTGATGAAGTTTTCGCGACGTAAATTGCTCAATCGTTTGGGGCTGACCGCCACGGCGCCGCTTTTGGCTGGTCTCGGGAACCGGATCATCGGCGAGGCCCTCGGGGCGCCCTCGAACGATCGCTGCGCCATCATCGTGGTTGTCGGCGAATGCTTCCCGCTGTCGCAACCCTACGGTCTCGTGCCTGCAGGCATCGAACCCGGTGGCAAAGATAAGTGGGACCCGAAAGACCAAGTCATCGACGCGCTGCCGAGTATGTTCGGAGGCCTTCAGCCGTTCGCGTCACGCACGGTCGTGGTGGATGGGTTGAGGATGAACGTCGGCACCGGCACGCTGCACGGCACCGGTTTCGGCTGCTTGACTGGGTTTCGTCCCGAGGGTCTCACGCCCGAAGGCGGTGGCACGCCGGTGAGCGTGAGCCTGGATCAGTTCGTGGCAGAGGAGATCGGCAAAGCGACCCCGCTCAAGTCGGTCCATTTTGGATTCGAGGGCGGGATGGCGGAGACCAGCGCTACGACGTTTTCGGCCGGATACCAACGTGCAATCCCCCACATCGGCTCGCCCCGGCTTCTGCACGGCAGGCTCTTCGCCGGAGCGGGGGGAGATGCTCAGACGCTCAAAGCTCAGGGGCCGCTGCTCGATTCCATGCGCACCCAGATCAAGTCGCTGCAAGCGGAGCTCGCCGGCTTCGAGAAACAGCGCCTCGACGTTTACCTGGCCGCGGTCGACGACTTCGATCGCCGGCAAGCGAGACTCCGTGAGCTGAGCTCACAATCCGGTTGTGAAGCTCCGTTGCCGGCCGAGGCTCTGGGCAACGCCGTCCAGCGGCTCGATGCCATGTTCGACATGGCGACGCTTGCCGTGAAGTGTGGGATCACGAATGTGGTTGGGGTGGCGGTGGGCTCCGGCTTTGGTCACGATGACCTGCAAGCCTTTGCCGGGGTCCTGGCCGATCCGACCTTTGGCGGGCATAGCAAGCCAGACGTGTATTTTCCCGGCATGAATGCCATCGTGTCTTACCTCAGCGGCAAGGTGGCCGGACTCATCCAGGGCGGCGGCCGGGCCGAGCGCACCACCGCGATGTTCGTGGCCGCAAGTGGATCGGCCGATGGGAATCACCATTCGAACGTCGAGCGGGTACCGGCGGTCGTATACGATGGCACGGGCACACTGAAGACGGGTTCGCGGTATCTCCGGTTCGCCAAGAACACCCGCTCCGTCGTCGATTTCTACAGCAGCGTGGCCCACGCGATGGGACGTCCCACAGCCGATTTCGGCAAGGGCAGCCTACACAAGGTCGAGGGGCCCATTGCGTCGCTGATGGCCTGACGGCCAGGGCGCGCGGGGTGGCCTTTGCTAGGGCCTTCGTGCATCAGCTTCACCCTCGTGTGACGGAGGCATCTGTGCGTAGGGAGCGAAGGCCTCTTGCTCACCCGCCGCAACAACGTTTGTACTTCTTGCCGCTGCCACAGGGACAAGGCGCGTTGCGCCCTGTGCGTGCAGTGAGGGACCCGGTCGCGGCTGTCTCCGGCTCTTCGTGGGTGTAGACCCAGCGCCCCTCGACACGGCGAAACAAAGATCGCTCACGCATCACCGATCGAGTGCCATCCAGATCGAAGGTGGCTCGAAAGACGACGACCCCTGTGTTGTCTTCGCGGCTCCCCCCTTCGGTGCTCAGCACCTCGAGCCCGTGCCAGCGGGTACGTGCCGCGAACTGGCTGATACCCCGGCGGTCGGGGTGCCGCCCGTCCGGCGGGTGATGGGTTGCCACGAGATAGTCCACGTTCTTTCGCGCGAAGGCGGTGTAGCGGGAGCGCATCAGCTCTTCGGCCGTGTCCGGGTGAGCTCCGCCGTCGACAAAGCGACCGCAACAGAGCTCGAACGATCGGCCGGTGCCGCAAGGGCAGCTGGGGGATTCTGCGAGGGTCAACGCTGTGTCTCGGGGAAACGCAGGGTACGCACGCCTTCAGCGCGTCTTCGGGGACGCTGCATGGGCGCGGTAGGCACCCAGGATGACCATCAGAACCAAGGCGAGGGCCATGGTGAACATCACAGGTCTCAGGGGATAACCAGACAGCCACTGGGACGGGTCTGACGACTCCCAGAACGCTCTCGGCAGCCACCTGTCGAGACCGCATTGCATGATGCCAATGCGCGCACCAACACTCGACACCGCAATCGAGGTGCCCAGGAGCAGGGTGCCGCATACCGAAAAGCTCACCCAGGTCCAGCGTGAGCCGTGCTGTAGGATCCTGAAAACCAGCCGTGACACGAAAGACAGCAGCAGCGGAAGCACCGGCAAGAGGTACCGTGGTCCGAATTGGCAATCGCCGATGGTGGAGATGTTCAAGAGGTAAAGCAGCTGGATCGCCACCATAGCGAAAAGCAAGCGAGCCGGCTTTCTGACGTCTGGCTCCGTGCGTGCGCGCACCAGCGCCTGCACGAGCGCGAAAACGCCGAGAAGAGTGACCGGCGCATAAAGCCACAAAGAGACTTGGCCCAGCCCCAAGTAGGACCAGAGGTTGGATGAAAAGCGATCAGAAAGAAGTGTGAAGGCTCCCTGGGCGGCGTTCCCGGCGCCGGTCTGGCTAAAGCCCCAGAAGGTGTCCTGATACCCTCCGGCGACGTTGGCCTGAAGAAACGGAGAGCCGAAGTAGTGCCAGTTGAAGACTGCCAAGGGGAGCCCTCCCAAGGCCGCCCCCCCCAAGACCGTTAACCAGTAGCGGTTATGAACCAGCGCAACGGCCAGGAGGGTGAGGGCCATCAAGCTCGGAAGCATCGAAAAAAACGGGATGGAGCCAATCGTGAGCCCAAATGCAAGCCACGTTCGTTTGTGTTGATCGCGACGCCCCACGAGATACTGGAAAAGCGCGAGTGTCAGCAGAGCCGTGGCGATCACGTCGTGGTGGGCAACGCCGGCATAAGCGAAAAGGTGTGTGCCAAATCCCAAGGAGATGGCGGCGAACAACGAAAACAGGGTTTTGAGCGCCACCTGGGACGAGTCACAAGGAAGCAAAAAGAGTTGGCTGATCAGAAAGACGAGGGCGACTGTGAGGGCTGCGAGGCTCGAACTCGAAAGCCAGGTCACCCACGCAGAGGTCACGACGTAGTCTCGCTCGTAATTCATGCCAAAAGCCCGGATCGCGAAGTAGGCGACGCCGCTCACCGTGAATTGTCCGGGCTGTTTTGCGGCGATAAGTCGTTCTCCCTTGCCGTCGCTGAGGGTAAACACGTCGCCTCGGGGCTGGAGCAACGGGTGACGGCTGTGTCCCAGCGTGTAGGTTCGGTGCTCGACCAGCGACTCGGCCCCCATCTGCTGCAGATTGAACGCTTCGAGATCTGCCGAGCGAATGAAGGCGCCATAGACCAACCACGAGGCCAAGAAGAGCAAGGTCGCAGGTTTTTTGTGCAGAGTCGTCAGGCCGCGTGGAAGACGCATGTGTCCCGGTCCTTCAATTTGCCTTTGCCGGAACCATGCTGCACTCCGGCTCGAGGGCAAGAGGCAGCAGTATACTGCGCGGCGCAAGAGGTCAAGGGGCTACGCGTCCGCACGCAGGACTCTGAAGCTGCCTCGATCCTCTCCTCCGGAAGTTGCATCGCATGCAATCATTCGTTTCAGACGTTTGCATGGCCGAGCCCATGGCCTTCGGGAAGAGTGGGGGCATGAGCAAGAATGCACCCAAAAAGAAGATCCTGATGATTGCCGCCAACCCGGCTGTGTCCCCTACCACGGGATGGCCCGTGGGCTTTTGGTGGGCTGAGCTGACGCACCCCTACTGGGCGTTCGTGGAAGCCGGCTGTGAGGTCGAGATCCGCAGCCCAAGCGGCGGCAGGCTCGAGGCCGATGGCTACTCCGACCCGGAGGATGAAAGCGGCTACTCGGCGCACGACGTGCTCTCGCTCGGCTTCAAGACGTCCAAGGTACATCGTGCGTTGCTTCACGAGACGAAGAGCATCAAGGACGTCGACGTGACGGGTTACGACGCCGTGCTGGTGACAGGCGGACAATCTCCCATGGTGACGTTCAGAGGCAATACCGAGCTTGCGCAGCTTGTCGCGCGATTCTACGAGGCGGGCAAGGTGACCGCGCTCGTCTGCCACGGCACATGCCTACTTCTCGAGACCAGGCTTTCCACTGGTGAACTTCTGGTGAAGGGAAAAACCTGGACGGGCTTCGCCAACAGCGAAGAGGCGTTTGCGGACGCCATCGTGGGACAGCGGATTCAACCGTTTTGGATCGAGGACGAGGCACGGGCGCTTCCGGGTACACGGTTCGAGGTGGCGCCGCCCTTCGCCCCCTTTGCGATTCGGGACGGACATCTCATCACCGATCAGCAACAGAACTCAGGGCGCGTGGTGGCCGAGCTCGTGCTGGAAGCGCTTGCCGGCGAGTCCGCGGGTGAGCGGCCGGTGACCAAGGGAAGCGGGATCCGCATCGCCCGCTACGTGCACCCCTACTTCAACGCCAACGCGTGGCTGGTGATGAACGATACCCACGCCGTGCTCATCGACACGGCAAGCAACGGCAACGACGACGGCGCGAAGCTGGCGTCGTTCGTGGCAAGCTTTGGGCGGCAGCTGCAGGCGGTGATGCTCTCGCACGGTCATCCCGATGTGTTTCTTGGCATCAAGGCGCTGCGTGAGCGCTTTCCTGAAGCCCCGCTCTTGGTGGCCAGGCCCGAGATCGTGGACGACATCGTGGGTATGGCCAAGACGATGGAGCAGTACGGATTGCTCACCTCGCCCGATCTCTCGGCTGACCGTTTCGACTATCGCGCGGCGGTCAAGGTCATGCCGGCGGACGGGCTCGTGCTTGCGGGCACGCCCTCGGTGAGCTTTCGGACGTGGGTGACCCCTGCGCCGTCGGAGTTCACCCGTCTCACCTGCGTGTGGATGCCGGAGCTCGATACGCTCTTCGCCTCGGACCTCGCCTACAACCACGTGCATGCGTGGGCGGGTATGGGCGTGGATCGCGCGGCTCTCGACGCGTGGCTCGGGTTCCTGGACGGTGTCATCACCGCGCATCCGGGCGCGGCCGTCCAGGTTTTGACCGGTCACGGGCCCACGGCCGATGGCAACGTGCTCTTGGCTCAGCGGGCGTACCTCGGCGATCTTGTGAAGGCGCTCGATGCGGGCCTGCGCGGTGAGGCCCTGGAGGAGGCGCTCAAAAAGCGCTATCCCGGGCACCGCGGAGCGGAGTTCCAGCTGCACATGACCGCGACGAACCCGGCGTTCGGCGGATAGGTCGAGCGAGCGGGGCGGACGAAACACGCGGGGGTTCGGCAAGACGGCGACTTCGCCCCTGTTTTCCATTAACCTCGGGGCCCGAACATGGCCTCGCAACCCCAGCCCCGCCGAACTGCCCCCTTGCGCGCCGGGTTTCCGCGTGCGCTCGGCGCGCAGTACACGCTGGTGGGGGAGCTGGCACAGGGGGGCATGGCCGAGGTGTTCCTGGCCTTGGCCGGCGGCATCGGTGCCCGGCGGGTCTGCGCGATCAAAACCGTGCGGTATCTGCCGGGTGACCGAGACGCCGAACTGCTTTCGAAGCGGTTCCTCGAGGAAGCAGGGGCGGTCATGCGTCTTGCGCACGAGAATCTCGTGTACGTCTTCGACGCGGGGCTGGTGGAGCGGCAGCTCTATCTCGCCATGGAGTTTCTCGAGGGCAAGAGCGTGGCCGACGTGCTGGCCCGTTCCCAGGGCGCGGAACAAGCGCTCCCTCCCGAGCTTGCGTTGCACGTCGCCATGCAGACGCTGCAGGGCCTGGCCCATGCGCACCAGCACGGGCTCGTTCATCGGGACGTGACGCCCTCGAACATCATGGTCACCAGCGCAGGAGCGGTGAAGCTCCTCGATTTTGGCCTCGCCCGCCAGGTCGATGACACGCGACAGACGGGGCTTTCCCTGAAGCTGGGCAAACCTGGCTATGTGGCTCCCGAACATCTTTACGGCGCACCCACGGATCACCGGGCCGATCTCTTTTCGGTGGCCGTGGTCCTATGGGAGCTGTTGGCGGGGCGACGTTTGTTCGATGAGGGGCGACCTCGGTCGTGGGCCTTCGTGTCTCCGTCCCTTTATGGTGGCCCGGCGGAGCTCGACGAGTCCTTGAGGATCGCCTTGTCCGAGGATCCCCTGGACAGGTTCAGCTCTGCCGACGAGTTTGCGCAAGAGCTCTCGCGCTTTGTCGCTCCCGCCGATCACCGCAAAGCCCTCACGGCGTGGCTCGGTGTCGCTTTCGGCGCGCAGATCGCATTGGATCGCCGTCAACGCGAGGCCCTGGTGGACGCGGCCCGTTTCGCCACGCCCGAGGATACGGTCGACGTCAACGCGGCAGGCCCGATGAACCGGCCCGCTGACTACGTGGGGACGTTGCTCGGTGGCCGCTATCGCGTGCAGAGGCTCCTGGCAACGGGTTCGATGGGCGCGGTCTACGAGGGTGAGCATGAGGGCATCGGGCGCAAGGTGGCGGTGAAGATTCCGTTCTTGCAGGGCAGTCCCGAGCTGAAGGCGCGCTTCGTCCGCGAGGCTCGTGCCACCAACAAAATCGATGATCCTCACGTCGTGCAGATCACCGACGCCGGCGAGACACCGCAGGGTGATGCGTTCGTCGTGATGGACCTCCTCGAAGGCAGAACGCTCGAGGCCCTCAACGCCGAAAAGGGCTGCTGGTCCCCCGAAGAGGCCGTGGCGATCGCGGTCCAGATCGCACGGGGTCTCGAGGCCGCACACGAAGCTGGCATCGTGCATCGCGATCTCAAGCCCTCGAACGTCATGGTCCTGGAAGGCCGCCAGGGCACGTTGGTCAAGATCCTGGACTTCGGGGTGGCGAAGCTCATGCAGCCCGAAGCCAATCTCCCTATCGACGGCCTGACCCGGCCGGAGACCGCGCTCGGAACCCCAAGCTACATGGCCCCCGAACAGGTCGTGGAGGGCCGGGCGGTGGATCCGCGCGCGGACATTTACGCCGCGGCCGTGATCCTGTACGAAATGCTCGAGGGGCGTTTGCCGCACGAGGCCTCCGATACGCCCACTCTGTGCTGGGCCAAAGCGCATACGCCGCCCGCAGCTCTGGTTGCGCCGGGCGCATCGCCGGTCTTGCGAAGTTTGGTGATGGAGGCGCTGGCGATCGACCCCCGCGCACGGCCAAGCTCTTCGTCCGCGTGGCGGTCGCGCCTCGAGGCCCTTCGGCCCGAAAGAAGGCGAACCAGCAGCACCCTGCCCGTGGCGGCGGCGCAAGAGCCAAGGCGAAAACGTACCGTGGTGCTGATCCTCGTTCTGGCGGGGCTCGCCGCGATGGGGCTTTGGTGGGCACGGGGCGGCGCGGGCGCACATCGTCCGCAGCCGCGCGCGACGGTCTTGCCCCCGGCTGCGCCCGCTCCCGTGCCTCCCGAGGTTCTGGCCGTTCCGCCGGCCGCCCCCGTCGCGGGCCCTGCCGCCATCAATGCCGAGGTGGCGGCCCCGTCCCGCCCGAGCCCCGGACCTACGCCCGTGCCTGCGCCCGAAAAGCCTCCGGCCGTGCGCGAAGCCCCGGACGTGCAGGCCACGGTGACCTCACCGCACGAGGCCCCGAAAGCCGACGCGCCCCTCCTGGACGCGGCGGAGCGGGCCTTGCTGGTGGGTGATTACATTCAGGCGAACCGGTGGGCTCTCGAGGCGGTGGCGGCGGGCAAGAGCGCGCAGGCCTATGGTTTGTTGGCGCGGGTGCACCTGGCGCAAGAAGAAGCGCAGGCCGCGCGTGCCGTGGTAGAGGAGGGGCTCAGCCGCTACCCTTCGGACCGGTTGCTCTTGAAACTGTCGGAAAGGTTGAAATAGCACGTGAAGGCGAAGCGTCTCGGTATCCTGATCCTGATCGCGTCTCCCTTCGCGGCCCCGTGGCCGTGTCGGGCGGACGCTCCCGTGGCGACCTTTTCGGTGTTGCCGTCGCCCGAGGTGGCGGTGGCGGATCACAGACTCGACGTCGTGGGCATCGTCACGGCGGCGCTGGAGGCTTCCGGGTGCCGGGCCAGCGGGGTGGCCGCGGTTGGCGAGGCCTTCGTCATGAGGGCGGAGGCTGCCGTGACGAACGACGTGCCTGCGATCTGTGCGATCAGGATGCGGGTGATGGACGCCGCCGGCGCTGTCACGTACGCGGTTCCTCGTACCGTGGAAGACGCCATCTGCTCGCTCCCCTGGTTGCAGGGGGAGCTCGAGCGCCACACCAAGATCGCGTGCGAGCTGGCCACCGCGGTGGTGACGAAGAAGGCGCTGTCGGTTCCCCCACCGCCGGCCGCACCCGCGGCCTCGCTGTCTGTGTCTGCCGACGCCAAGCCTCCCTCGCGGGGCAAGCTCTACACGGGTGCGGCGCTGCTCGGCGGGGGTGTGCTCGTGGGCGCGCTGGGGGCAAGTCTATGGGCGATTGATGGCGAGAGCCTGGGACCCAATCGGCAAGCCGATACCTCGGGAGGCGCTCTCCTCACCGTGGCGGGTGTGGCGGCCATCGCGGGCGGAGCGTACCTGCTATGGGAGGCACTGAAATGACTTGCACACGCGTCTTGGGGCTGACGATGGTGGCCTGCGTGTGGCTCGCTTCGAGCTGCGAGACACAGACCGTTTGTGACCTCGGGGGGCCCCTGTGCACCGAGAAGGTCGTGCCGCCCGTCGTGGCAGATGGCGCGGTGGATGCCAGCGAGCCCGATGCTTTCCCCAGCGAGGCGGGCATCGACGCCGAGGAGCCCGTCGACACGCGCCCGGGCTGCACACCGAGCATGGAATGCGCGGACCCAGACCGGCCCGTTTGCAACCAAGGTATGTGCACGAAGTGTAAATCGAATGCGGCGTGCAAAGAGCGGGGTGATGCGCAACCGCTCTGTGACGAGATGACGGGCCGGTGTGTGGCGTGCCTCGGCCACGGGAGCTGCCCGGAGGAGGCCCCGGCATGCGTGCAGGGCGCGTGTGTGGCCTGCACCAGCCCAGGAGCGGACGCCAATGTCTGCTCCGGCCGCAATGGGCAAAAGCCAGTCTGCGGCGATCAAGGACGCTGTGTCGAATGTGTGGCCAACGGGGATTGCAAGGCGAGCAACAAGCCCATCTGCGAGGCCAGTTCGTGCCGGCCGTGTCGCACCGACCCCGAATGCCCCGTAGAGCCGGGGGTGTGCATGTCTCACGAAGACGGGCGTTGTGCCAGCCCGGCCGAGTCCGTCTACGTCGAAAACGTTGCGGCCAAGTGTATGAATGCGGCCCAAGCGGGGACGCTCGCAACGCCGTACTGTGGGCTTCAGGAAGGCCTCACGGCGGCGGCGGGGGCCGGCAAGGCCTTGGTGGTCCTCCGCGGGCCCAAGGCCGTTTTTGGCGCTGTCTACGCCGGGCCCGCAAAGCTATCGCTGGTGGGGCAGGGGGGGGCCTTGGTGGCACCTGGGGCCGCCACGGGACTCACGGTCAGCGGTGGACAGCTCTACGTTCGCGGCGTGACGGTCAAGGGTGGTACAGAGGCGGGGGTGTCCGTCACGGGAGCGAACACGAGGCTGTCACTCGAGCAAAGTGCGATCGTGGACAACGCCGGGGGGGGGATTTTGGTGGAGAACGCCCAGCTGGTACTGAAGAACAGCGTGGTGGCACGCAATGGACCGGGGTTTTCGGGGGCGGCCGCTTGGGGCGGCATGCTGCTGACTCAGCCGGCGGCGGGCTCGCGCATCGAGCGTTCAACCGTTCTCGAGAACAAGGCGCCCGGGATTCTGTGTTCGACCCGCATCGAAGGCATCGATGTCTTCGTGAGCGGGAACAGCACGATCGGAATCTCTCCGGTCTGTGGTTTCGACTCGTGTTCCGCTCCGGGGCCGATGTGTGGCTCCAGCCTGTGATTTCCGAATCTGCCGCCTAGGAAGTTCACCTCGGCGTGACGTTGAAGATCCGCTGCCAGAGGCTGCGGCGCAGCGTTGCCCTGTGGATCGCGGGTTGCTTCAGCGTACGAATGACGTCTGTTCCAGCGCTTTTGGGATCGCGATCGCCCCAAAGCCCTAGCCACGTCGCCGGTCGACGGGGGGATCTTCTCGAGGTGCGAGCGAAAGCGCGGGCCTTGTCGGACACGGGGCCTGGCACCGGGGACCTCGACGGAGATGTCGACCTCCCGTTCCGTCTTCGGCACCGGGTATAGCCGCTTCACCGCGCGCGCAGCGCCAGGACCGCGCCACCCACCCGCTTGTGCCAGAAGAGGCGTTCATCGTCGCGATGGGTGACCATGAGGACGGTGCTCTTGGCTTGGGTGCCGAGCGACGCGATCAGCTCCAGCGCGCGCTCGCGGGCGGCGGGGTCAAGGCCCGCCGTGGGCTCATCCATGACCACCAGCGGAGGCACCTTGATGACCGCGCGGCCAATCAGCACCAGCCGCTGCTGCCCGAAGGACAACGCGCGAAAGGCCGCCGTGGGCGCAAGCCCCAGCCCAAGCCACTCGAGCCACGCGTGGGCGCGGGCGCGATGGCTGGGTTCAGCCTGACAGTAAAGGCCGATGCTGTCGTGGAGGCCGCTCATCAGCACCTCTTCCACGCTGCCGCCCACGCGGTAATCGCGGTGCAGGCGCGCCGAAACCATACCCACGTTCTTTTTGAGATCCCAGACCGTCTCACCACTGCCGCGCCGCCGGCCAAAGAGAGTGAGATCGTTGCTGTAGCCCTGAGGGTGATCTCCCGTGATGAGCTCGAGCAAGGTGGACTTGCCAGAGCCGTTCGGGCCTTCAATCAAGGTGTGCTGGCCCTGCGCCACGCTGAAGTCGAGGCCCTCGAAGATGACGTCATCGCCGTATTGCACGCGTCCGCGCACAAGGCGCACCAGCGGCACGTCGGGCGGCAACGGCGGGTAAAAGCTGCCGAGCTCGACGGGCGGTGGTGCGTGCACTGATCGCAGCGGCGCGGCCTGTGCCAGAAACGCGGCCGCCGTGCCGCGAAAGGTGATCTCCCGATGCGCCAGTACGATCACCTCACGCACCGCTTCGGCGGGGAAAGGCGGCTCACCGGCGCGGAAGGTGGCCACCACCAACACGTGGTGGCGGGCCGCCACCTGCACGATGGCGCGCGCCAGCTCCTGGCGAGACGCCACGTCGAGCCCCTCGAAGGGCTCATCGAGCACCATGAGCGGCGGCGCGTGCAGCACGGCCTGCAGAAGCAGCACCTTGCGCGCCTCGCCCGTGGAAAGCGCGGTATAGCCGCGATCCCACAGCGGACCCAGGCGAAACGCCTCGCAGAGCGGGTGGGCGCGCCCCGCGTCGCCGAGCAGCTCGGACACCTTGCTGCTGGTGTCCACACCCTGCTGGAAGTTGCTCTCGGAGGCAGCCAGCTGGGCCTCGTAGAAGGCCTGCTGGCTCTCCGCCGAAAGCAACTCCGCGCCCAACACTTCGGCGGCCAGGGCGCGGGCAGCGTAGGACTTGCCCGCGCCGTTGGCGCCGGTGAGGAGGGTGAGGCCCGGTTCGGACCACGAAAGCGTGAGCGACGCAACGGTCATGGCCGCTCGCAACGAAGGCTCAGCCGCCGACCGCGATCTGCTTCATGGCCGTCATGTAGCCACGCAGCGTTTTGCCGATCGTCTCCACAGGGTGGTTCTCGATGGCCTGGTTGATGGTGAGCAGACGGCGGTTGTCCACCTGCTGGCTGCCGGGCGCAAAGGGCTTGCCGATGACATCGGTCGACTGTCTGGCCATGAACTCCTTGAGCAGAGGCACGGCGGCGTGGCTGAACAGGTAACAGCCATACTCGGCCGTGTCGCTGATGACCTTGTTCATCTCGTAGAGCTTCTTGCGCGCGATCAGGTTGGCGATGAGGGGCGTCTCGTGAAGCGACTCGTAGTAAGCCGACTCGGGCTTCATGCCCACGGCCACCATGCACTCGAAGGCCAGCTCCACGCCGGCCTTGATCATGGCCACCATCAGCACGGCGTTGTCGAAGTACTCTTGCTCGCTGATCTTCGTGGCACCTGCGGCCGTTTGCTCGAACGCGGTGTCGTTCGTGGCCGCGCGCCAGCCCAGCAGGTTTGCGTCGCCGTTGTCCCAGTCGCGCATCATGGTCTCGCTGAACACGCCCGTGATGATGTCGTCCTGGTGCTTTTGGAAGAGCGGACGCATCAGGGTGCGCAGCTCCTCGGCCAGCTCGAACGCCTTCACCTTCGCCGGATTGCTCAGGCGATCCATCATCAACGTGATGCCGCCCTGCTTGAGCGCCTCGGTGACGGTCTCCCAGCCGTACTGCACGAGCTTGCTGGCGTAGCCAGGCTCGATGCCCTGGGCCACCATGCGGTCGAAGCACAAAATGGAGCCTGTTTGCAGCATGCCGCAGAGGATGGTCTGCTCGCCCATGAGGTCGCTCTTGACCTCGGCCACGAAGCTCGACTCGAGCACACCGGCACGGTCGCCGCCCGTGGCTGCTGCGTAGGCCTTGGCGATCTCCAGCCCGTCGCCGTTCGGATCGTTTTCCTTGTGCACCGCGATCAGCGTGGGCACGCCGAAGCCGCGCTTGTACTCCTCGCGCACCTCGGTGCCGGGGCACTTGGGCGCCACCATGACCACGGTGAGGTCTTTACGAATCTGCTGCCCCTCTTCCACGATGTTGAACCCGTGGCTGTAGGCGAGGCAGGCGCCCTTTTTCATGAGGGGCATGACCTTGGACACCACGTCGGCGTGTTGCTTGTCGGGCGCCAGGTTGCACACCAGATCGGCGGTGGGGATGAGCTGCTCGTAGGTGCCCACCTTGAAGCCATTGTTGGTGGCGTTCTGGTAGCTCACGCGCTTTTGTTCGATGGCGTCCGCGCGCAGGGCGTAGGTCACGTCCAGCCCCGAATCGCGCATGTTGAGGCCCTGGTTCAACCCCTGGGCGCCGCAGCCGACGATCACCACCTTCTTGCCGCGGAGCTTTTCCACGCCATTGAATTCGCTGCGGTCCATGAACCGGCATCGGCCCAGCTGGTCGAGCTTGCCGGCCATCGTGAGGGTATTGAAATAGTTCTGACGGGACATGAGGGCTCCTCGCGTGCCTTCGCCTCGGGCGAAGCGGGTGGTGAAAACGGCGCCCCACGGGCGCTCGCCCCCACGGTATAGATCGCCGGCCGCGGGCCTCCAAGGTTGCAAGTGCACCTATTATCGGTAGTCTCTATTGCGTAAACCGCAATTATGTCTGCGCTCTCTACTCAAGAACTCAATGCTTTCCTGCGGTTGGCAGACAGTCTTCACTTCGCCCGCGCCGCTGATGCGCTGCATATGAGCCCGTCCGCGCTCACCCGATGCATCCAGCGCATCGAGAGCGAGCTCGGGCAGACGCTGCTCCACCGCACGAAGCGCACCGTCACATTGACCCGTGCGGGCGAGATCTTCCGCGTCCATGCGCGCGCGCAGCTGGCGGCTCATGCGCGCTTGATGGAAGAGCTGGCGGCCGAGAGCCGTGCGCCCACCGGTGAGCTGCGTATGGCCTGTACGGTGACGGCGTGCCACTCGGTGCTTCCGAAGCTGCTCGCACGTTGCCGCGCCCGGTACCCCGGCATTCACCTGCAGCTCAGCACTTCAGATGCCTCGCGCTGTTTGCAGCGGCTCGAAAATGACGAAGTGGACGTGGCCGTCGTGCCCGAGCCCGACCGTCCCGCCGACGAGCTCCGCTTCGTGCGGCTCGCGTTCACGGAGCTTTCCTTCATCGCCCCCGCCGCCGACAAAGACCTGGCCCGGCGCGCGCGGCAAGGCGGCAGCGCCTGGGACGGTCTGCCGGTGATCCTGCCCCGGCGGGGGCTCGAGCGCGAGCGCCTGGACGCGTGGCTCGCGGCCCAGGGCGCGCGTCCCGATGTCTACGCCGAAGTGGAAGGCAACGAGGCCATCTTGGCCATGGTGGCGTTGGGATGCGGCGTGGGTGTGGTCCCCGAGCTCGTGCGCAAGGATAGCCCCCTGCGCGGGCGCATCGAGCTCGTGGAGGTGAAGCAGCCGCCCGCTGGTTACCACGTCTCGTTGTGCGCCAAGGGGCGTACGCTTGCCCGCCGCACGGCGGCCGCGCTGTGGGAGCTTGCCCCGGCCACATCGTCGTTGTGAGGCGGGGGACTCGCTGCCCTGCGGTCGGGTCGAGGAAGGTGTGGCCAAGGGGCAGGCCCGCAGCCCCTCAGCGGCGGCCTGGTGCGGTGGGGCCGGGCTGCCAGGTCGGGCCGATGAGGGTCGACCGCGGGTAGGTTGGCAGGGCAGGTTCCCCGCTGTGGATCATGGACACCACCATGTCCAGGGCCGCTTCGCCGGCCATGTCGTTGTGTTGGTTCATGCCTGCCCAGTCGGGATGGCTGGGTCGTCGCTCGAGCTGCACGAGGGCAATGTCGTGCGGGACCACGAGGCCCCTCTCTGCCACCCACCGACCCACCTCGTGATACAGCGTGAAGAGACAATCGGGCCTGTAGCGTTTCATCCAGGCGAAAAAGGCGGAGCGATCCGCGCGCGCGGCCGCCACCTCGAAGAAGGGCGGGATTCTGCGTGTCTTCGGAAGTTTTTTCTGTCCCTGGCGGAACCCCGCGCTGAAGCGTCCCTCCACCAAGTCGTCGATCACCTGGTCCAGCACCAACGCCGGTCGGCGGTAGCCGAGCGCAAGCGCTTCATCCATCGCGCGCACGGACAGAATGTAGTGATCGACGCTGGCGAAGGGCAGCACGGGTGAGATCGTGCGCACGCCCGTGACGACCGAGGGGAACCGTTCAAGGACCGGCGTGAACGCCGCGGGAATGCGGTTGTCGCCCATGATGCCCACCAGGATGAGTCCCTGAACGCCGCGGGACGCGAGCATGGAACACCAACGATCCGAGCCAAGGTTGGGTTCATGCAGCCAGAACCTGTCGAGGCCGTAGCCCAGAGTCCGCGCGCGCCGTTCGATGCCCTCGACATACCGCGGGATGGTGGGATGGGTGGTGAAGGCATCTTTTTGACGGTGGCCGTTGACGAGGCCAATCAGCAAACGGCAGCGGTTCTTGGGGCCCGCCCGCATGCGTGCCATCAGGGCTCCCACCACGGGGTTGCGGGCATACCCCAGGCGTGTGGCCGCGGCCTTCACCCGGGCCCGGGTGGGGGCGCTGATTTGCGGATCGTTGCGCAAGGCCAGCGAGACGGCCGTGCGAGACAGCCCCGTCGCTGACGCGACATCGCGAAGACTGACAGGACGCTGGGGGGCACTCATGGAACGGCGTGGTGCGCCGCCCATAGCCTGACAGAACCTCTTCTTCGCTGCACTTAACTGTTAAGTGTTTCCAGCCTTTTGTGAGCGTCGCGCTCTCCCTATCTTCGGGGGGTGTCTTCCTTCGCTCTCGGACTCGACTTCGGAACGGGTGCCGCACGGGCTGTCATTGCGCGCGTGGCCGACGGCGAAGTGGTCGGCATGGGGAGCCTGGCGTATCCCTCCGGCGAGGGGGGCGTGCTGCTGGACGCTCGCAACGTGCTCTTGGCCCGTCAGAACCCTGCTGACTACTTGATCGCGCTCACTGCGGCGGTGCGCGGGGCTATCAATCAAGCCCGTGAGAGCGCGCGCGACTTCGATCCGGCGGCCATCGTGGGCGTGGGTGTGGACACCACGGGCTCCTCGCCTCTGCCGGTGGATGCAAAGAACCGGGCCCTTGGCACCCAGGCGGGCTTCGAGAAGGACCTCGACGCGCAGTGCTGGCTGTGGAAGGACCATACGTCCATCGAAGAGGCCGAAGCGCTGACCGCCAGGGCCCGCGCCCTCCGTCCCGATTACCTGGCGTGGGTGGGCGATACCTATTCGTCCGAGTGGTGGTGGGCCAAGATCTGGCATTGCCTTGCAACGAACCGCAAGGTGTTTGGGGCGGCGAAGAGTTGGGTGGAGCTTGCGGACTGGATCCCCTCCCAGCTCTGTGGCATCGAGGACCCCCACCAGATCCGCCGCGGCTTGTGCCCCGCAGGTCACAAGGCCCTGTTTTCGCGACGCTGGGGGGGCTTGCCCGACGCCGCGTTTCTCGAGGTGCTCGACCCTGCCTTGGCGCAGCTTCGGCCCCGCCTGTTCGACGACGCGGTGGATGTGCACGTCGCGGCGGGCGCGCTCTCGGCTGCCTGGGCTGAACGCCTGGGCTTGCGCCCCGGCATCCCCGTGGGCGTTGGCATCTTCGACGTCCACGCCGGCGCCCTTGGGTGCGGCGTCCGGCCGGGGGTGCTCGTCAAGGCCATCGGCACCTCGACCTGCGACTGCACGGTGATGCCCCTTGCGGCCATGCGCGCGATCCCCGGGGTCTGCGGGGTGGCCGATTCATCCATCCTGCCGGGCATGGCGGGCATCGAAGCGGGGCAATCTGCGGTGGGCGATCTCTTCGGTTGGTGGGTCGACACCGTGCTTGGTGAAGCCGGGCATGGTGCCTTGACCCGCGACGCAGCGGCCTCGGGGCCGGGCGCCTCCGGGCTTTTGGCCCTCGATTGGAACAACGGGAACCGAACGGTGCTCGTGGATACGCGGCTGACAGGTCTGCTCGTGGGGCAGACGTTGCAAACGACGAAGGCCGAGATCTATCGCGCGCTCATTGAATCCTCGGCGTTCGGCGCTCGGACCATTCTCGAACGTCTGACGGCCTACGGCGTGCCTGTGGAGACCATCGTCTGCTGCGGAGGCATCGCGCAGAAAAATGCATTGCTGATGCAGATCTATGCGGACGTTACCGGACGGCCGCACGCGGTGGCGGGTGTGGATGAGGCCTGTGCTTTCGGTGCCGCCCTCATTGGGGCCACCCTGGCGGAGCCAGCGGCCACGCGGGACATCACGCGCACGCAAGCCGCGATGGTCCCCGCTGTCAAACAGGTCTACGAGCCCCGTGCGGATGCGTCCCAGATCTATGAGAGTCTGTTTGGGCTCTACACGGACCTTCACGACGGTTTTGGGCGCGCGAACCACGCCAAGCCCCTTGCGCACGTCATGAAAGACTTGATGGCGCTCCGCGACCGCGTGCGCCACGTCGCAAAGAGTGACGTCTGATGCCGCCTTCGAAGATGACCGCACACCGCAGACAGGAGATCACGGGATGACGCGCACGACGGAACGATCGGAAGTTTGGCTTCTGACAGGAACGCAGCACCTTTACGGCGAGGCCATCTTCGCCACGGTGGACGCTCATGCAAAGGCCATAGCGCAACGCTTGACGGATGATCCTCTCAGCACCATGACCGTGGTGGCCAAGCCCTGCCTGAAAACGGCCGAGGAGATTCTGGCCGCGTGCCGCGCTGCCAGCACCGATCCCCTCTGCAAGGGCGTGATCTGCTGGATGCACACGTTCTCTCCCGCGAAGATGTGGATCGCAGGGCTCAAGGCGCTGTCCGTGCCCCTGTGCCATCTGCACACGCAGGCCCACCAGGCCATTCCGTGGGACTCCATCGACATGGATTTCATGAACCTCAACCAGGCGGCCCACGGGGATCGGGAATTCGGGTTCATGTGCACGCGGCTCGGGCTCGAGCGCAAGGTCGTGGTGGGCCACGTGGAGGCGCCCGCGACGAGGCAAGCCGTGGCGGCCTGGATGCGCGCCGTCGGAGCCTGGGACGCCATGAAGTCGCTGAAGCTCTGTCGCTTTGGCGACAACATGCGCAGCGTGGCGGTCACCGACGGCGACAAGGTCGAAGCCCAGATGCACCTGGGCTTGACGGTCGACGGCTACGGCGTGGGCGATCTGGTGAGGGTTATCGAGGGTGTCTCGGATGCCGAGGCCGAGGCCCTGGTGCGGCTTTACGAAGACCAATACGATCTGGCGCCCGAACTGCGGAAGGGGGGCGGGAAAGCACAGAACCTTCTCGACGCTGCCCGCATCGAGCTTGGCCTGCGCGCCTTCCTCGACGACGGTGGCTACAAAGCGTTCACGACCACGTTCGAGGACCTGCACGGGCTCAAACAACTTCCGGGTCTCGCCGTGCAACGTCTCATGCACGATGGCTATGGGTTCGGGGCCGAGGGCGATTGGAAGACGTCTGCGTTGGTTCGTACGCTCAAGGTGTTGGGGCAGGGCGAGCCGGGCGGCACGTCCTTCATGGAGGACTACACCTATCACATGACCGCCGACGACACGCGGGTGCTCGGGGCGCATATGCTGGAGGTCTGCCCCTCTCTTTCCCGGGCTCGTCCGCGGTGTGAAGCGCACCCGCTCGGCATCGGCGGCAAGGCCGATCCCGTGCGGCTGGTCTTCGACGGAGATGAAGGGCCCGCCTGGACGGTGTCGCTGGTCGACCTCGGCCACCGCTTCCGCATGGTGGCCGCCGCCGTCGACTGCGTGGCACCTTTGCAGGCCATGCCGCGGCTTCCCGTGGGACGCGTGTGCTGGAAGCCGAGACCTTCACTCGAGCTTTCGGCGGCTGCGTGGATCTACGCGGGGGCAGGCCATCACAGCGTTCTGACGCGAACCGTGACGGCCGAACGCCTCGCAGACTGGGCGTCCATGGCCAACGTGGAGCTGGTCACGATCGACGAGTCCACCAATGTCTCGACGCTGCGTCAGATGCTGAAACTGAGCGACGCTGCTTACCGGGCCTCGTGAAGCGACGGGCGCCACCTTCCACCTCGAAATGCCACTGCCATGTCTGATAAAACTTTTGAAGAGCTGCGGACGGATGCGCTGCACGCCAACCTGGCGCTCAACGCGACCGGTCTCGTGGATCTGACCTTCGGCAACGTCAGCGTCTTCGACCCCGAAGCGGGCGTGTTCGCCATCAAGCCAAGCGGTGTTCCTTACGAGGCCCTGAGCCCCGCTTCGATGGTGGTCATCGCCATGGACGGCACACGGGTGTGGGGTGCGCTGCGTCCGTCATCGGACACGCCAACGCACCGTAGGCTCTACGAAGCGTTCGCCGGGAACGGCGTGCGCAGTGTCATCCATACCCATTCGAGGAATGCCGTGGCCTTTGCCCAGGCAGGGCGCGAGATTCCCTGCCTCGGCACGACCCACAGCGACTACTTTCACGGCGCGGTCCCCCTCACACGCGCCTTGACGGCGGCCGAGGTGCAAGGCGACTACGAGTGGGCCACGGGCGACGTCATCGTCGAGCGCTTGCGGGGCGTGGATCCCCTCTCGTTTCCGGCGGCGCTGGTGCGGCACCACGGGCCCTTTGTCTGGGGTCCGAGCTCTATCAAGGCCGTGGATACGGCAAGAGCTCTCGAAGTCATCGCCGACATGGCGTGGCGGTCGCTGTTGCTAAACCCCGCTGCTCCTCCGACGCCGGAGGTGCTCCTGGATAAACATTTCCTTCGAAAGCATGGACGTGGCGCCTATTACGGACAATCCTGAGAGCCTGGGCGCGTCGTGGTAGGGCCGGCCGTGCAAGTCTCGCAAGTGTCATTGGCATCGATAGAGGGCGTGCTGGCAGCGTTCGCCCCTCGCGGGGTGACCTCCCTTGCGGCTGCGTCGCGGTCCCTGTCCCTGTCGCTTGATGGGGCGGCACCGCGGGGAGCCGCACCCCTGGCAACACTGGACTTTGCGCTCATCGGCGCCTACTTCCTGGTCATCGTGGCCATCGTCCTATGGTCGTCCCGCCGGGTGAACGACACGGCGGACTACTTCCTGGCGGGGCGCCACATCGGCTGGTTCGTCGTGGGGGCTTCGCTCTTTGCTTCCAACGTGGGCTCGGAACACATCGTGGGCCTCGCCGGCAATGGCGCCACGTCGGGCCTGGCCATGGCGCACTGGGAGCTGCACGCCTGGGTCATGATCGTGTTGGCCTGGGTTTTTGTACCGTTTTACTACCGGTCCGGCGTCTTCACGATGCCCGAGTTTCTCGAGCGCCGGTTCAACGCCAGGGTGCGCTGGGTCTTGTCGATCGTGTCGCTCGTGGCCTACGTGTTCACCAAGGTGGCGGTCACCGTCTACGCAGGAGCGCTCGTGTTTCGTTCGCTTCTGCCCGATACCTTCGGCAGCCCGGACAATGCCTTTTGGGTGGGGGCCATCGCCACGGTCGTTTTGACGGGTGTTTACACTGTCTTTGGTGGTCTTCGTGCCGTGGTCTACACGGAGGTGGCGCAGACCTTCTTGTTGTTGCTGGGCTCCGCCGTCATCACATCTTTCGGGCTCGAGGCCCTGGGAGGGTGGGGCGAACTCAAAACTCTGGCGCGGAACAACGCCGCCGATTTTGCGCTGTGGAGGCCTCTTTCGGATCCCCAGTTCCCGTGGCTGGGTGTGCTCATTGCCTCTCCGGTCATCGGCATTTGGTATTGGTGCACGGACCAGTACATCATTCAACGCACGCTGGCGGCCAAAGACCTTACGAACGCGCGGCGCGGTGCCATCTTCGGTGGCTTTTTGAAACTGTGGCCGGTCTTCATCTTCCTCGTCCCGGGCCTGATTGGATGGGCCTTGCATCGAAAGGGCCTGATGGTCATCCCGAACCGACCGGGCGGGGGCGGTCTGGACGGCGACATGGTCTTCCCGACGCTGGTCACCACGCTTTTGCCCACCGGGCTGCGGGGCCTGGTGGTGGCGGGCCTCGTGTCCGCGCTGATGTCGTCACTGGCGTCGCTGTTCAACTCCTGCGCGACGCTGTTTACGGTCGACATTTACGAAAAGCTGCGCCCCAAAAGCAGCGAACGCAAGCGGGTCCAGGTGGGCCGCATCGCAACGGTGGTCGTCGTGACCTTCGGGCTGGTCTGGATCCCCGTGATGCACAAAATGGCCGGCGGCGGCCTATATCAGTACCTGCAGGGTGTGCAGGCGTATCTGGCGCCGCCCATCGCCACGGTGTTTTTGCTCGGGCTGTTTTTCCCCCGGGTCAACACCCGCGGGGCTTTTTGGGGGTTGGTCCTTGGGTTTTGTGTGGGCATGGGCAAGTTGACCCTGGAAGCCATCCACAGCACCAGCCCGTTCGCGCAGGGTTCGTGGTGGGCGTTCGCAGCGACCTTTAGCTTCCTTTATTTTTCGGGCGTTCTTCTGGTGTTGAGCGCGGCGATCGTCATCGGTCTTTCCTTGACGGCGCCGGCCCAGCCACTCGAGGCCATTACCGGGCTGACCTTCGGATCCCGCACCGCCGCTGACCGGGCTGCGGTGCGGGCCAGTTGGTCGGCGGCCGACCTCGTGGGGACCGCCGTGGTCCTGGGCTTGGTGGTCGCGATGTACCTCTATTTTTCGTTTTGGCTTGGCTGAGCGCAGGCCCGCAGCGGCAGAGTGCAGCATTTACCCCCGGGGCGTCGAGGCGTATCGGGCCCGCAGCTCCCGGCGCATGATCTTGTTCGAGGCGGTCACGGGCAGCGCTTCGACGAGCACGAGCTCCGCGATCCGAAACAGAGGGTTCAGCTCGGCCTTGAGCGCGTCTTGCAGTTTGGGCTTCAGCAGCTCGGGGCTCTGCTCCGGCGCGGCCACGGCGTAGATCACGAGCAGGCTTGGCCCGCCGCCCGCAGGAGATACGGCCACGGCGGCTGTGCGGCCCACGCCAGGCACCCCGTCGAGCACACGCTCGATCTCTGCCGAGCTCACCTTGATGCCGCCCAGGTTCATGGTGTCGTCCACGCGGCCGTGGGCGCGATAAGCACCACCCGGCAGGGCTTCGAGCTGATCGCCGTGCCGCCGCAGGGGCTCGCCCCCCGGTCCGCGCGGCGTGCCCGCGAAGTAGATCTCGTGGTGGTCGCGGTTGAGCAAACGATCGGAAGCGCCCAGGAGCGGGGGCACGAGGTACACCTCGCCGTTCGTCGTTTCGCGCTCCTCTTCGTCGAGCAGAACGAAGCGCGTGCCCAGGGCGGGCATGGTGAAAGTCGCAGGGGCCGCTGGCAGGGCGACCGTGCCCGTGATGTACCCGCCGCCGATCTCGGTGCCGCCGCAGTACTCGATGACGGGGCGATAGTGCGCCAGCATCATGAGGTAAAGATAGTCTTCGGGGTTCGAGGCTTCTCCCGTGCTGCCGAAACACCGCAACGCGGACCAGTCGAAGCCGATCATGCGATCGTCTGCGCGCCAGGCCTTCACGATCGAGGGGACCAGGCCCAAAACGTTGACCCTGGCGTCCTGCACGAAGCGGCCGAAGTCCCGCCCCGTGGGCGCGTCGGCATAAAGCGCCATCGTGGCGCGGTTGAGGAGCGTGGCGAAGATGAGCCAGGGGCCCATCATCCACCCGAGATTCGTGGGCCAGGCCACCACGGAGCCGGGCCTGACGTCGAGGTGATACGCGGCGTCGGCCGCCGCTTTGAGGGGCGTGACGTGGGTCCAGGGGATGGCCTTGGGCTCGCCCGTGGTGCCCGAGGAAAACAGGATGTTGAGGGGCGCCGCCGCGGCCGCCGGTTCCACGACGAGCTTCGTGGGGGCGGGCGCCAGAGCAAGGAATGCGTCCCAGGTCATATCGTCTGGCCGAAGCGTCAGGCCTTGGGCTGCCAACACCACGGTGGGCGGTGGGTTGGCGTGCGTGACCTTTTCGTAAAGCGCCAACGGCTTGCCGGCGCGAAGCACATGTCCCACGGTGAACAGCGCCTTTGCCTCGGCGATCCGAAGCCGGGTGGCGACCTCGCCAGGCGCCATCGAATCTGCGATCGATACGACGGCCATACCCGCCGACACGATGCCGAGGTAAATGCCGACGCTCTCGACGTTCATGGGCATGTCGATCGCGATGGCGTCGCCCGGGCGGAAGCCCCACGCCCGCAATGCCTGCGCCACCTGCGCCGTGAGCGCTTCGAGCGCGCCGTAGCTCAGCACCGTTTCCGGTTCGCCCGGAGCGCCGGCGACGATCGCGGGCGTTTCGGGCGGGGCCTGGAAGCAACTGGCCACGATGTTCAAGGTGGCTTCGGGCAGCCAGCGCGCCGCCTCGGGGTTTTGCCCGGGCGCCAACACCGGTCCTCGTCGCACGAAGACGATACCCAGGCGATCGATGACCTCGTTCCAAAAAGCCGCGGGCTCCGCGATCGACCATCGCCACAGCGCGAGTACATCGGAAAAACCGTGGGCCTTCATCAGGGCGGCGATGGGGGCCGCGGTGAGAGCGTCGTCGTCGGGCAGCCAGGCCGGTGCGGGACCGTCCTCCTCGGCCCGGTCTGCGTAGACCCAGGCGAAAAGTTGCCTGTGCACGGCGAAGGGCACCTCGGGGGTCAACTTCTCGCGGATCAGCTCCTGCCAGCACCCCGCGGCGCCCCGCTCTGCGCGGCACGCGATGAGCGCGGGGACCCACGCAGCTGCGATGTCGGGCGCGAGCCCGCAGGCCACCAAGTCTGCTTCACGAAGCTCGTGCACACGCGGGGACATTCCCTTCGAGTTTACGCCGATCCCGCACGCCTTCGCCACGCGCGGGATCGGAGCTCACCCGTCAGCGGGACGTCTTGACGCGGATGACGTTGTTCACCTTGCGAACACCCTCGACGCTGCGGGCCACATCACCCGCCCGCTGCTTGATGTCCTCACTCGGCGCCGTCCCCGTGAGCGTCACCACGCCGTCGTTCTCGGTATCCACGCTGATGTCGGAGCCCTCGAGTCTGTCGTCGCCGATGAGCGACGCCTTCAACTTGGTCGTGATCCAGGCGTCGCTCGCCTCGGCCGTGAGGCCCGAGTCCTGCTTGGCCTCCCGGGCTTCCTGCTTGGCTTCACGGGCCTCCTCGCGGCCTTCCCGCTTGGCCTCGCGGGCCTCCTTTTGGGCCTCTCGCTTGGCCTCGCGGGCCTCTTGCTTTGTCTCCCGCGCGCCCTGTTTCATGTCCTGGCCTGCTTGCCGTGTCCCCTGCTCGATCTCTTGGCCGGCTTGTCGGCCCTCTTGCCGAGCTTCCCGGCCCGCGCGCTCCATGTCGCGTTCGGCGCCTTCGAGAGGGCTCTGCGCGGCCACCGGGCCTGCCACCACCAGGAGCCCCAACGCCGAGGTGGCGGTCAGAGCTTTGCACCATGTCCAGCCTGTTCGCATGCTTCATATCCTCCGGCCGCCAAGGAACAGCAAGCGTCGTGCCGCGCAGAACCGGTGACGTGGTCCGGGCCTCTTGGGAGGATGGAGAGAGTGCAGGGTGACGCCCCCGGGGGCTGCGTCACGCAGCCGAAACGGGAGACGCTTCGAGCAGGCGGGCCGGGCTGAAGTGATGACCTTCGACGTGCAGCTCGTACACCGCGGCGTTCGGCACGGGAGGAATGATCTGCCCCGTCACCGCGGCCAACAGCACGCGCAAGGCGCCCCCGTGCGAGACGATGAGCGCAGGGGCCTCGCCAAACGGCGAGGTCGCCACGTCGAGCAGCGCGGCCCGTACCCGGGCCACGACCAGAGCGTGAGGTTCGGCGCCCGGGGGCGTGACGTGTTTGTCGTCCTGGTAGTCGGCCCATTCCTTGGGGTAGCGAAGGGCCACTTCGCTGCGGGTGAGTCCCTCGAAGACACCGAAGCTGCGCTCGCGCAGCCGGTGATCCACGTGCACCTCGGGAACGCCCAGCCGCTGCGCGACGATCTCGGCCGTCTCGCGTGCCCGTGCCAGGTCGCTGGCCATGATGCGCGCGATGCCAAGCCCATCCAAACGGTCTGCCAGGCCGCGCGCTTGGGCCCGACCTTGCGCGTTGAGGGCGATGTCGGTGTGCCCCTGCCAACGCATCTCGCGGTTCCAGTCGGTTTCGCCGTGACGGGTCAAGTAAAGCGTACGTCGCATGTGCCTCGCGCGAGCTGCTGGGAGCCTCTGAAGTTTAGCAGCCCGGTGGGCGTGGGGGCGGAGGTTCGGCCTCGGGCGTCGCGTTCGCCGCCTCCACGGAGCGGGGCAGGATCGCGATGAACAGGAGCGCTGGCAAAATGAAGGCCGCAGTGATCAAAAAAAACAAGCTCCAGCCGAGCTCGCGCGCCAGGAACCCCGACCAGGCGCCCAGCGCGCGTCCGCCCACGCTCGACACGCTGGTCAAGAGCGCGTACTGCGTGGCGCTGTAGCGGGAGGCGGCGAGGGTCATCAAAAAGGCCACGAACGCCGCCGAGCCCATGCCTCCCGCGAAGCTGTCGAACCCCACCGCGATGAACAGCATCGGGAAGCTCTTGCCGGTATGGGCAAGCACCGCATAGAGCACGTTGGTGAGCGCGGCCAATCCTCCCAGCACGAAGAGCGGGCGCCGCAGGCCCCACTTGGCCACCACGGCACCCCCGAGGAACGAGCCGGCGATCGCCGCGAGCGAGCCGAAGAACTTGTTCACCGTACCCACCTCGGCCTGAGAAAAGCCCACCGTACGGATGAGGAAGGGCGTGATCATCGTCGTGGCGATCGTATCGCCCACCCGGAAGGAAATGACGAACGCCAGCGCGATGAGGGCGCCCTTGCGGCGGAAAAAATCGATGAAGGGTTCCACCACGGCCTCGGTGAGCGTGCGGGGGGCGGCCTTCATCTCGGGTTCAGGCACCCGCCAGGTGAACCAAAGGCCGAGCGCCATGAGCGCGGCGAACGCAAAGTACAGCCATCGCCAGGTCACGGTGTCGGCCAGGATGAGCGCCAGCGCGCCGGTGACGTTGAGGGCCACACGATACCCGGTGACGAAGGTCGCCGTGCCGGCCGCGCGTTCGGAAGGGGCCAAGAGATCGGTGCGATGCGCGTCCACCACCACGTCGAAGCTGGCCGAAACGAATGAAAGGCCGAGCGCAAGCGCCGCCACGATCGCCAGATTGCCTTGCACTCCCAAAAGGCCCAGCGCAAAGACGAAGGCCGCGATGAGGGCCTGGAACGCCAGCATCCAGCCGCGCCGACGGCCAAAGCCCGGCAGGCTGTAGCGGTCGAGCAGGGGCGCCCAGAGGAACTTCAGATTGTATGGCACGCCCACGAGCGTGAAGAGGCCGATGGTGGAGACATCCACCTTTTCGACCGTCAGCCACGTTTGCAGGCTGCCCTGGCTGAGCAAAAAGGGCAGCCCCGCGGCGAACCCGATCGGCGTGAGCCATCCCACCCGCCTGGATCGGAACACGGAGAAGAAGCTCGCCATGGCCGGCACTATAGGGGCGGCGGGGGCTCGGGGCGACAAATGCGTGGGCCCTCCCGCAAAGCCCGGCAAGGCCCCGCGCCCATCGGGGGCGATCGAGACAACTTGCTTGCAACTTTTTGCGCTGCGAGACGATAAGCTCGCCCGAGAGGGAAAAAGCCGCTGCTGCCGTGCGGGCGGCCGATCGCCATGCAACTCGTCATCGCCGAAAAGCCGTCCGTCGCCCGGGACATCGCCCGTGTGCTCGGGGTGCGCCCTGCGGGCCGTCACAGCTTCACCGGTGGGGAGTGGGTGATCACCTGGTGTGTGGGGCACCTGGTCGAACTGGAAGAGCCCGCGGCCTACGACGCCCGGTGGAAATCGTGGCGGCTCGAGGCTCTGCCCATGTTGCCTCCGCGCTTCAAGCTGCGCGCGGCGGCGGGTACGCGTGATCAGTTCACGGCCGTGGCGCGTCTGCTCGTGGATCGGCGCTTTGCGGGCGTGGTCAACGCCTGCGACGCGGGACGTGAAGGCGAGCTGATTTTCCGTTACGTCTACGAGCTCGCGGGCAGCGGCCTGCCCATCCGGCGCCTGTGGATTTCGTCGATGACCGACGAGGCCATTCGTGCGGGCTTTGCATCCTTGAAACCCGGCACCCACTACGACCCCCTGGCCGCCGCCGCGCGGTGCCGGTCCGAGGCCGATTGGCTCGTGGGGTTGAACGCCACGCGGGCGGTGACGGTGCGTTACCGGCAGGCCGGGGGTGACGCCCTCTATTCCATAGGCCGCGTGCAAACACCCACCCTGGCGATTTTGGTCGAGCGTGAGCGGGCCATCCGCAGCTTCACACCGAAGGACTATTGGGAAATCGTTGGCACGTTCACGCCTGCATCGGGGCCTGCGTTCCGGGCCACCTGGACCCTGCTTGCGCCGCCCGCGCCCCGCCACGTGCGCTTTGGCAACGAAGGCGTCGTGCACACCGTGGTGGCGCGCCTGGCCGCGCACGCCGCGGCGGAAGCGCCCGGGGGGCCCGTGGTGGAGACCCTCGAGCAGAAAAAAACGCGCGAGCCCCCGCCGCTGCTCTTCGATCTCACGTCACTGCAGCGCACCGCGAACCGCCGCTTCGGTCTGTCGGCGTCCCGCACCCTGGAGGTGGCCCAGGCGCTTTACGAACGGCACAAGGTGCTCACGTACCCGCGTACGGATGCGCGGCACCTCTCGCAGGATCTGGTGGGTGAGTTGCCCAAACTCTTTGCCGGACTGGCGCAGATCCCGGACTACACCCCGTTTGCACGCCCTCTTTGCGAGCGGCCCCCCGCACCGCCCCGGCGGGTGTTCGACGACAAGAAGGTGCACGATCACCACGCGATCATACCCACGGGCAAGGCCGTCGATCTCGCTCGTCTCGACCGGGATGAAAAACGCCTCTTCGATCTGGTGGTACGTCGGTTTTTGGGCGCCTTTTACCCGGATGCCGAGTTCGCCAACACCGAAGCCGTGATCCGCGTGGGCCCCGCGGCCGTGCACGCGGGTCCGGTCACCGCGGCGTCGGGGAAGGCACGGGCGCCGTCGGTATCGTCGGCCAGGCGCAACCCGCCGCCTGCCGCCCCCCAGCCAGCACGCGCCCTGGGGGGTGAGGACGAGGCCGAGCAGGGCTTCGTCGAGAGTCTACCGCCCCCGCCCGATCGCTTCGTGGCCCGCGGACGGGTGCGCCTTTTGCCCGGGTGGCAGGTGGTCGCGGGCTTCGGAGAGCCTGCGGCCGGCCGTGGCCATGAAAAGGAAAAGGAAAAGGAAAAGGAAAAAGAAAAAGAAAAGGAAGAGGAGGGGAACCCCGAGGCCACCTTGCCGGTCCTCGCCGAAGGGCAAAGGCTCGCGGGCAGCTTCGCCTCCGTGGCGAAGCAAACGAAACCTCCCCCGCGACACACGGAAGGCACCTTGCTCGCCGCCATGGAGACGGCGGGACGGCAGATCGAGGACGAAGAGCTGCGCGCCGCCATGAAGGAGGCGGGGCTGGGGACACCCGCCACACGGGCCAGCATCATCGAGACGCTGGTCAAGCGGGGGTTCGTGTGCCGCGAAGGCAAACAGATCCTCCCCACCGACACGGGTATGGCGTTGGTTGCGGCCTTGCCCGTGCCGAGCCTCGCTTCACCCGAACTGACCGGTTCCTGGGAAGCGCGGCTGTCTCGGGTGGCCCGCGCCGAGGAGGCCCGCGAGGCGTTCATGCACGACATTGCCGCCTACGTTCGCCAGGTGGTAGAGGCGGTCCGGCGGTCTCCGGTGGACCCGGCCATGATGTCGGCGGAGGCCCCGCGGCGCCGAGAGCCCGCGCTCCGGCCGACCGCTCAAACCTCGCCCCGTGCGCCCGCCGGGGCACCCTCCGTACCCCCGACGAGTGCCCGGCGTCTCCCCCGGCCCCGCAAGGTCGCCCCGAAGGCCCCGGCGCCGCGCGAAGCGAGCCCGACGGAAGGGGAGGCGCCCGTCCCGTGCCCCCGGTGCCGCGAGGGTACCCTCGTGCGCGGCCACCGGGGATGGGGGTGTAGCCGGTGGAAGCAGGGCTGCACCTTCGTGGTCTGGTTTGCCTTCGAAGGCAAGACCTTGACGGAGAGCCAGTTCAAGGATCTCGTCACGAAGGGCAAAACCCGCAAGCTCTCGTGGCCTGGACCCCAGGGGCAGGAGCGGGCGGGGCGCTTGGTCCTGGACGTGAACGCGCCGCGCGAGACGGGCGCGGCTCGCTTCGAGGCGGCCGCGCCCGGCGCCACCCGGTCGTGACACCCGTCCGTGACGCGGCTCGTAAGTCTAGTTTTTCCCGTGAAGCCCTTGCCTACATGTGCTGTACTGTCCTCCGTCGATGTCGCTCGCTCTTGTCCGCCTGACCGACGAACCTGCGGGGCCCGTGATGGCCTCCCGGCGCCGCCGTGTGGAAAAGCTGCGCTGGCAGCTGCGCGTGTCCCGCCGGGCTGTGGCGGCGATGCGGCAGGAGTGGGAGGCGCTGTCTGAAGGTCTGCCTGGCCCGGTCCTGGATCGCCGTGCGGTGGCGGGTTTCGTGACGGGCGCCCTGGCGGCTCTAACGGTCATCGCCTGGCTGACGGGGGTGCTCGGGTGAGCGTGCGAGATCCCTTGCACGCGGCGCACCGGCAGATGCATGACCTGCGGGTGCTGGCGAGCGAGATTGACCGTGAGCTCGAGGGCCTCACCCAAGCGCGAGGGGAGCTGGATGCCCGCATCCGGCGCACGCGGCGGCAGCGTGCCCTCACGCCCGGGCGTCGCTTTTGGCGGGGGTTCGGCTTGGGGCTCTTGGCCGTTGGCGGGGTATGGGTGGCAAGCGCGGCCTTGGCAAGGGCCGCCCTGGGCGCGTTTGGCCCGTGAAGTCTTGAAGCATGACCGGTTCCGCGCAAAGCTCCCCTCTACATTCCGGGAGGATCGAGAGATGAGTGACGCGGATCCGAAGCTGGCGAGGCGAAAATTCGTGGGCACGGCGGTCGTGGCCGGTACGACTCTCTGGGGAGCGGCGGCGCACGCCGACAAAGCACCTCGCACAAACCCGGCGGGCATTCCGCTGCGCCCCCTCGGTAAATTGGGCGTGCCCGTCTCGGTGATGGGTCTCGGCGGCTGGCACATTGGCGCCATCAAGGAGAAGACGCAGGCCATCGAGCTCATGCACGCGGCCCTCGACGAGGGGCTCACGTTCTGGGACAACGCCTGGGACTACCACGGCGGTCGCAGTGAAGAGCTCATGGGCGAGGCGCTGGCGGCGCCCGGCAAGCGCGATCAGGTCTTCCTGATGACCAAGAACTGCGAGCGCGACTACGCAGGTTCGATGCAGCACCTCGAAGACAGCTTGCGGCGCCTGCGCACCGACCACATCGATTTGTGGCAGTTCCACGAGATCAACTACGACAACGATCCGCAGTGGCTGCTCGAGCGCGGCGGTCTCAAGGCGGCCCTGGACGCGAAGAAGGCGGGCAAGGTCCGTTTCATCGGCTTTACCGGGCACAAGCACCCTGACATCCATCTTGCGGCCCTGCGTTTGAAGTTCCCCTGGGATGCCGTGCAGATGCCGATCAACATCCTGGACACCCACTACCGCAGCTTTCAAAAGCACGTGGTGCCCGTGGCCCGCAAGCAGGGCGTGGGGGTGATCGGCATGAAGAGCCTCGGCGGCGGGGCGCCAGAAGGGAACTTCCTCATGCGCGGACGCACGGGGCTCACGGCCGAGCAGTGTCTGCGCTATGCGCTGGGCGTGGACGTGAGCACGCTCGTGGTGGGCATCATGAGTCTCGAGCAGCTCAAGGCCAACGCCGCCGTGGCACGCGACTTTTCGCCGCTGCCGCCGGCCGAACGCGACACCTTGCTGCGTCAGCTGCGGGACGAAGCCTCCGACGGCCGATATGAGCTCTTCAAGTCCACCCACCTGTTCGACGGGGCCCACCACCGCAAGCAACACGGCTTCCCGGTGTGAGTTTCGTCCGGCGCACGCTCGGCTTCTCTGCACGACGTGACGAGAGAAGCCGGCGGCGCGCGGGGGCGTCAGGCCGAAAGGCCGTAGGACCGCAAGAGGGCCTTGGCGTCGGGATCGCGGCCCCGGAAGGCGCGGAAGACGTCGGCCGGCGCCTTTCCGCCCCCGAGCGCAAGCACGGTCTCGCGGAAGCGGCGCCCCACCTCGGCGAGTTTGGGCAGGTCGTCGAGGCCCACCTCCTCGAAGGCTGCGAAGGCATCGGCGGCCAAAACCTCGGCCCACTTGTAGCTATAGTATCCGGCTGCGTAGCCTCCGGCGAAGATGTGCCCGAAGGAACAAAGGAAGCGATCTTCGGGTAGCGGGGGCACGATCGTGTTGTCGGCCGCCACCTGGGCCGCCGTGGCGAGCACACCGGTCGTGCCCTTCGGCGGGGACGCGTGGTGCAGGCTCATGTCGAGCGTGGCGAAGTAGACCTGGCGCAGGAACTGGCTGCCCGCGCGGTAGTTGCGGGCCGCGACGATGCGCGTGAAGAGATCCGCCGGCAGGGGCACACCCGTCTCGTAGTGCCGGGCGAAACCCATCACGGTGGGCTGGTGGTAGCACCAGTTCTCCATGAACTGGCTTGGCAGCTCCACCGCATCCCACTCCACGTTGTTGATGCCCGCAGCATCCAGGTAGTCGACCCGGGTCAGCATGTGCTGCAGCCCATGACCGAACTCGTGAAAGAGGGTCTCGACCTCACTAAAGGTCATGAGTGAAGGCTTGCCGTCCACGGGAGGCGTCTGGTTGCAGGTGAGGTAGGCGATGGGCAACCGCAGGCGCCCGTCGGTGCGGCGCCTGCGATCGAGGCATACGTCCATCCAAGCCCCGCCGCGCTTTTCCGCGGGGCGGCTGTACGGGTCGAGAAAAAACGCCGCGATGGGCGCGTCGTTTTCGTCCTTGACGCGAAAGAAGCGGACATCGGGATGCCACACCGGCGTCTCTCCGTCGGCGGCCTCGATGTGCACGCCGAAGAGGCGCTCGGCCACGCCGAAGAGACCCTCGAGCACGGCAGGCAAGGTGAAGAACGGGCGGACCTCTTCGTCCGTGAAGGCGTAGAGCTCCTCGCGTTGGCGCTCGGCCCAGTAGGCGATATCCCACAACGCCAGCTCGAGGCCCCCTTCGCCGCTCTTTGCGCGCGCGAACTCCACCAGCTGTTCGTATTCCTTGCGTGCCGCAGGACGCGCCGTGGCCCGCAGATCGTTTAACATTTTCGAGACCGCGTCGGCCGTTTTGGCCATCTTGCGCGAGAGGCTGAGCGCCGCAAAGTCCGTGAAGCCGAGCAAGCGCGCCTTCTCGTGGCGAAGCTCGAGGATACGCACGATGAGCGGCTGGTTGTCGAGGTCTCCCGCCGAGGCCCGCGTGACTTGGGCGCGGTAGAGCGTCTCCCGCAGATCGCGGCGGCGTGCATGCTCCATGAACGGGATGTAGACGGGCATGTCGAGGGTGACCCGCCAGGGGCCGTTTTCGGCTGTGGCGGTCTTCATCGCGCTGGCCTTCGGCCCCAAAGGCTCGGCTTCGGCCGCCGCCCGTGCGTTCTGGGCGGCCGCCGCCAACCACGACGGGGGCAGCCCCTCCACCTCGTCGTTGCGGGTCAACACCAAAAAGAAGGCCTTCGTGGCATCCAGTACGTTGTTCTGGAACTTCGTGGAGAGCTCGGCCAGCTCCATCTCGATCTTCGTGAATCGTTCGCGCTCTTCACCCAAAAGCCCGATGCCGGCCAGCTCGGCGGCTTGAATGGTGCTGGTGACGATGCGGCGCTGTGCTTCGTCGAGGCTGCTCCATGCCGCGCCGTCGCGCAGGTTGCAAAACGCCTTGTAGACGGGCTCGCTTTGACCTAGCCGCAAGCCGGCCCCGATGACCTCGGACTGAATCGTTTGCTCCGCCTCGCGAAGAGCCGGAGAGTTTTTCACCCCCAAGAGGTGGTGCACCAGGCGCCAGGCGTAGGTGAGCGGCTCGGCGAGATCGGTGAGCGGCTCGACCATGCCGTCCCAGTCGGCGGGGCAGTTGGCCTCGAGCGCGGCGAGCGCCTGGTTTTGCTGCGCGATGAGCGCGCGCACGGTGGGCACGATGCCTTCGGCGCTGAGCACATCGAAGCGCGGAGGCTGGTTGACTGTGGCGAGAGGGCTGGTTTCGGTCTGGGTTTCGTTCAACGTCGGCTCCTGTCCCTGTGGGTCTTTGCGATCTTCGAAAGGGGCCCGCTTCATCCGAAGACGATGGTTCGATTCTCGTTGATGAGCACGCGGCGATCCAAATGCAGCTTCACCGCGCGCGTCAGCACCCGGCGCTCGAGCTCGCGCCCTTTTTGTACCAGTTGTTCCACGTCATCCCTGTGGGTGACCCGGGTCACGTCTTGTTCGATGATGGGGCCCTGGTCGAGCTCTTCGGTCACGTAGTGAGCGGTGGCGCCGATCAACTTCACGCCGCGTTCCTTGGCCTGGTGGTAGGGCCGGGCGCCCACGAAGGCGGGCAAAAACGAGTGGTGGATGTTGATGATGCGCCCGGGCCAGTTCCTCACGAACGCCGGCGAAAGAACTTGCATGTACCGCGCGAGGACCACCAACTCGACCTTCAAGTCGGCCAGGAGCTCCCGCTGGCGGGCCTCCGCTTGGTCTTTCGTGTCAGCACTGATGGCGATGTGGTGAAACGGGATGCCGAAGTGCCCCGCCACGGCGTCCATCTCCGGATGGTTCGATACCACCGCCGCCAGCTCACCGCCGAGCTCACCCAGCTGGTCGGCGAGCAGCAGATCGTAAAGACAGTGCGGTGTGCGCGACGCGAAGACGGCCACGCGCGGACGGCTGTCGGAGAAGGTCAGATCCCACCGCAGGTCGAAGCGCGTGCCGACGTGGGTCAAGGCCTCACGAATCTGCTGCCGGTCCAGGCGAAAGTTTCCGATCTCCCAGCGCAGCCGCATGAAGAACATGTCGGACTCCGTCTCTGCGTGCTGGTCGGCGTCGACGATGTTGCCATCGTGCTTGAAGACGAAGTCGGAGAGGGCCGCCACGATGCCTGTGCGGTCACGGCAGGCAACGAGCAACGTGGCGGTAACGGCTGACGGCGCGGGGGCGGCGGGCGAAGTCATGAGAAGCGCAAAATTCTAGCAGCCAGGGGCGCCCCGCGGTTCGGTGGGTGGGCCGAAGGCCTGGTCAAGCGCCTCGATTCCCCCTAGAACCTCCCCGACCTCTCACGGCAGATGTGCCCGGATGGGTCGAGGAGGATCATGTGACCAGTTCCCATCCCCAGGCCGGCGCGCACCGACCCATCGAAAGGGTGCTTCGGCCCCTGCGGCACTTCGCGGCCCACAAGCTCTCGGGTGCGGGCCTGCTCATCCTGGCGGCGCTGGCGGCGGTGCTGTGGGCCAACTCCCCGGCCGGAGACCTCTACAGGCACCTGCTGCACACGAAGCTCGGGGTGTCCGTAGACGGGTGGTCGCTGTCCAAGGACGTGGGGCACTGGATCAACGACGGCCTGATGGGCATCTTCTTTTTTCTCGTGGGGCTCGAGATCAAACGCGAGCTCCTCACGGGCGAGTTGTCGTCGCCCCGCAAGGCTGCCTTGCCCGCCGTGGCCGCCCTGGGGGGCATGCTGATTCCGGCTTTGCTCTACGCCTCGGTGAATGGTAGCGGCCCCGGGGCGAGCGGCTGGGGCATTCCGATGGCCACGGACATCGCGTTCTCACTGGGCCTGCTCGCGCTGCTCGGCGACCGTGTGCCCGGGTCCCTCAAGGTGTTCCTGACGGCCTTGGCGATCGTCGACGACATCGGCGCCGTACTGGTGATCGCGGTGTTTTATACGGCCGACGTCAATTCGACCAGCTTGCTCTTCGGGCTGGGCGTGTTCGGCCTTTCGATCATTGCCAACCGCCTTCACGTGAGGTCCCCGGTCTTTTATTTCATCCTCGGCACTTTGGTCTGGCTCGCTTTTTTGAAGTCGGGTGTTCACGCCACGGTGGCGGCGCTGCTCATGGCCTTCACGATTCCTGCCCGCACCGTCATCGAAGGCCCTGCCTTCGTGGCCACGCTTCGTCAGCGGCTCGACGCTTTGGCGGGCGCCTCGCTCGGGACGAAGGTCGATCCCGCAGCGCAGGCCGATCTGGTCGAGGACATCGAAGTGCTGGTGGAAAAAGCCCAGGCGCCGCTGCGCCACCTCGAACACTACCTCGTGGGGCCGGTGACGTTTCTGGTTCTGCCGATCTTCGCGCTTGCGAACGCCGGCGTGTCTCTGGGTGGCATGCCCGCGGGCGCGCTCTTCGACCGTGTGACAGTGGGTGTGGTGGTGGGTCTGGTGGTGGGCAAACCCCTGGGTGTCCTGTGCTTCTCCTTCATCGCGGTGAAGCTAAGGCTGGCCGATCTGCCCGAACAGGTCGGCTGGGCACACGTGACGGGCGTGGGCTGTTTGGCCGGGGTTGGCTTCACGATGGCCCTGTTCATCGGGCAGCTGGCGTTCGGGCAGGGGCCCGCCGTCGAGCTGGCAAAGCTTGGCATCATGGCTGCGTCCGTGTTGGCGGGTGTCCTCGGGCTCTCGGCCCTGTGGCTCGTGAGCCGGCGCGCCGCCGGTCCGGGGCAGCCTGCGACCGTACGAGACGCGTCGAGTCAATGATTCCGCCTGGGCTGGCTCTGGTTCCGAGGTAGAGGAATGTAAGGCTACATACGACATTTGGCGTGCGGAGAGACGCGGTTGGTGCCGTCCGGATGCGAGGTTCGTCACTTTTCTCCGCTTTCTTTCAAGGTTTTCCCATGTAAGCTGTCGGAGTCGTGTCAGCGACTGCCTACCTTCCTTAGCGCCGTGAGGAGTTCCGTGAGCGTGATCTTCGTCAATCCTAAGAGCTTGTTTGGGCCATCGGCCCTGGGCCGTTTGTCGGTGGCTCTGTGCCTCGTGGCTAGCTCCCTTTGGGTGAGCAGCCTGGCCGGATGTGGCCCCTCGGGCTACGACTCCGAGCGGCCCCCGAACCCCTTCGATCCCAGGGGCGGCAACTCCGGCTCGGCGGGCGGCGGCCAAGGCGGCGCGGGGGCGCGCGACGGAGGCGTGGTGGACGCCGATCCCTTCGTCATCGACTTTCCCGATGCGCTCGTGAAGACCGATGCCCCGAGCACGGGCGAGGAGAAGAAAGACGCGCTCGAGGCCTGCGGAGGATCGGTCTTCCAGCTTGCGCGGAACCCGCCCGAGGTCATGCTGGTTCTCGATCGCTCGGGCTCCATGCGCCGGACGACCGAAGGCGGCACGCCGGGACGGGATGGCGTGCCGGCCAACGCCACCGACCGATGGACGTACACGGCCAGCGCGGTGAACAGCGTGGTCATGTCCACCGAGAACGACATTCGCTGGGGCATGAAGATGTACCCCTCGTGCATGCCGGGTACGCAGTCGGGCAGCATTTACCCCTGTGCTCCCAACCCCTGCTCGATCGAGGGCGGCTACACGTCGGCGGACCTCGGGCGTCATGCCTCGATCTCGGGCGCGATCGCGGGGGCTAGGCCCTCGTTGAACTTCGGAGCGACCCCCACGGGTCACGCTGTCAAGGACGCTGTCGAGCGGCTGCTCGCCACCCAGAGCCCAGCCGACAAGTTCCTGTTGTTGGCGACGGACGGCGCGCCCAACTGCATGAGCCTGCCGAACCCGTCGAACAATCCCACGTGGCCGGCCGGCGATGACGGGGACCCCGCGCAGGTCCAGTTCGCCGTGGCCGCCGTCAAGGCTGCAAAAGACGCAGGGATTCCCGTGTTCGTGCTCGGCATTGCGGTGTCCGGAGCCACGGAAAACGACTCGGTCAAGCGGGCACACGCCGCTCTCAACCAGCTGGCCGAGGCCGGCGGGCGGGCCCGCAACGACGCCACGACGAAGTATTACCCGGCCACGAACGAGGCTGCCCTCAAGGAGGCGCTGGCCGAGATTGCGGCGGCCACCGTGTCTTGCACCTTGCCGCTGACGGAGCCCCCGCCAGCCAACGCCCAGGCCCGCGTCGATGTCGATGGCACGCAGGTCACCGAGGGCGCGACCGACGGATGGGTTTTCGGTGAAGGCAAAAAGAGCATCATCCTGGGTGGCGAGCTCTGCGCGAAGCTCAAGCGAGGCGAGCTCAAAAAGACCATCGTGAGCTTCGGCTGCCCGGGCCAGGGGCCTCCTCCTCCGCCTCCCATCCTTTAGTCTTCCAGACCTTCGGGGTATGGCGCGCCCGCGACCTCACCCCTGCGTGGCATCGGAGCGGGCTACGGGCGGGCCTAGCCGCCCCTTGCGGTCTGACGGCTCAAGTTGCGGACTCTCCATGCCGAACTCGAAGCCCATGTCGTGCGTGGCCGGGGCCCTTCGGCGTGCCCGATGGGCAGGGTTTGCCCTGACCTGGGCGGCCCTCAGTGCAGGGGCGCGCCCTGCAGCCGCGCAGGCGGCGCCAGCGGAGGAGAGTGATGAACCGCTGGGGGCCTATCTGGACGCGCTCGTCCAGGCCGGGCGCATGCCGGGTGAGCCTGCCACCACCGAGCGCTTGCGCCAGGTCCTCGAGGAGGCCGAGGCGCTCTTCGCCCGCGGCGACGCGCGGCCGGCCACAGCGGTGCTTTTTGGTGTGGTGGAATCGCGGCGCTTCGAGCCTCTTCGCGACACGCCGAGCTACCAAAACGCCGAGTTCCTGCTCGGGCGGGCCCTGGCGCGAGGGCGCGCGTTTCGCGGGGCCGAACGGTACCTCGGTCGGGTCGTTGCGCGTGGGACCTCGCAGCCCTATTTCGTGCCGGCCTACCGCGCGATGGTCGACCTGGCGCTGGAGACGGCGCGCTTTGCGGCCGTGGCGGCTCGCTTGGACGCCCTGGCGCCCCCGGACACCCTGCCCGAAGACAGCCGGGATGAACGTGCTTACCTGTCCGGGCGTGCGGTTTGGGGGGATGGGCCGCGCGCCGACGCCGCCTTCGCCTCGGTCAGCCCCCGCTCCCGTTTGTTCCCGGCGGCGCTCTACTTTCGGGGCTTGATTGCGGTGAGGCAAGGGGAGCTCGACGGGGCCCGCAAAGCCTTCTGTCGCATCGCCGATCAGCGCGCACGCGACCGGCTCACCTTCAATGTGGATCACCGGTTCTTTCGCTTGAAAGACATGGCCCGCCTGGCGCTGGGCCGGATTGCGCACGAGCGGGGGCGCTACGACGAAGCGTACCTTCACTACTTTGCGATCCCGGAAGAGTCCGAGCGGCTCAACGCGGCGCTCTTCGAGGCGTCGTGGTCGATGCTGCAAAAGGGGCAGTTCGTGGCAGCCCGGGCCTTCGCCGAGCAGTTCGATCGCCTGTTCCCCCGCTCGCCGTTGCGGCCGGAGGTGGCTCTGCTTCGCGCCAACCTGGCCGTGAAGACCTGCCAGTTCGATGGAGCCCGCACCGAGGCCACGGCCCTGGTGAGTCGCTATCAGCCTCTTTCGGCCCTGGCGAGCCGCGTGCGTACGGATGAAGCGGCCCGCAGGCACTTGTTGTTACGGCTCATGGACGGACAGGCGGGACAGGGTGATGACCTCGAGGGTCAACTGGTCCAGGTGCTCGCGCTCGACGATGACTTCCGCGAGCGGCTCGCGATGCTGTCCGAACTCGAGGTCGATCGCGCCGAAGCGCTGGTTTCGGTAGAGACCTGGCGGGCCCTGGGGGCGCTGGCCGAGACCGCGCGCACGCGTCAGCCGCCCACCGCTTCGGTTGAGGCGGTCGTGGTGCTCGAGGACACGCAGCGTCTGCTTGCGCAAGCCCCCCCTGACCCGGACCTCGTCAGCCGCCTCACGGCCCTCGCCCGCGACGCGTCTTCACTTGCGTACCCGATGGCCGAAGCGGGCCCCTATGCCTCTGAGGCTCGCAAAGCCCGCGACACGCTGACCGCCCTCGACGAGCTTCGGGCCCAGACTCTACACAGCTTGCGTGAGAGCCTGCGTGTGGCGGTGGCCGACGCCGATGAGCGTCTTCGCAACATCCTGGCCAAGACCCGCCTCGTCCACATCGATGCCGTGGTGGGCAAAAAAAAGAAGCTCGAGCTCGAGATCGCGGGACTCGCCGAGGGGCGCCTTCCCGCCGCGCTGTTTTACAAGATGCAGGCCGAAGGGACGTTGGCGGACGACGAGATCTACTGGCCGTTCGAGGGCGAAGAGTGGGCCGACGAGTACGAAAACTATCGATGACCCACCCGCTGTGCTGGGCGGGCGCCTGCCTCGGGGTCTGGGGGGGCCTCTTCGGGGGCGCTCACCTGCCAGCGTGGGCGGCCCGTGCTGGTGGCGAGGACCCCGCGGAGGAGGCCCCGGTGCAAGACGGAGAGGGGCCCCGCCTTCCCGTGTCTCCCGAAATCGAGTCCTTGATCGCGCGCAAGAGCCGACAAGCCGCGGCGGCCCGCAAAGAGGGCATCGATTTGCTCGAGTCGTACCTTCAAGACGCACGCGATTCGAACGAGACCGCCGAGGTGCTCTACAAGCTTGCGGAACTGAGATGGGAAGAGGCGCAAGTGACGTACCTCGATGCCATGGGTCGGTACGAAGCTGCGGTGGAGGCCTGCCGGGCCACCCGAGCGGCCTGCAAGGACGTGCCGCGCCGCAGGCCGCGCCTGGATCTGGCACGCGCCCAGGGCACCTACCGCCAGCTCATCGAAGCCTTTCCCGGCTTTCGCAAGATCGACACCGTGCTTTACCTCTATGCCTTCTCGTTGCGTGAGCAGGGACGAAACGACCTGGCGGTGGGGCACTTCCAAAAAATTCTGCGCGACTTTCCGGCGTCTCGTTTCCGGGCTGACGCGTGGATGGCCCTCGGAGAGTATCGTTTTTACGAGCGCCGCGATTACGCCGGGGCGCTCCGCGCTTACGACAACGTGGCCAAGTTCCCGGCATCGCCGCTCCATGGCCTGGGGCTGTTCAAGAGCGCATGGTGCCATTGGAAGCTCGGCCAGTCGGCCGCGGCGGCCCAGCGCTTCAAGGAGGTGCTTGATCTCACCGCGTCTGCAAAGGGCAAGGGCGGGCGGGCGGAAAAGAGGGCGGCCGAGCTCCAGGACCAGGCGCTCGAGTACTTGGTGGAATTGTTCATCGAAGACGACACCAAGAGCGCACGGGACGCCTTCGACTTTCTCGTTCAGATCGGCGGAAAGGCCTACTCGCGCCGCGTGCTCCAACGGCTCGCCGATACGGTCTTTGATCAAACAAGGTACGAGCGGGCGGCTGAAGCCTACCTCTTCATGCTGGAGCTCGATCCGCTGGGCGGGGAGGCCCCCGACCATCAGATCCGGGTGGTGGAGTGTTTCCAGCAGCTCGGCCAGGGCGAGCGTGCGGCGCTCGAGATGCGCCGCCTGGCCACCGCATACGGACCGCTTTCCCCGTGGGCGCGCGCCAACGCCGATCGTCCGAATACGCTTGCCCGCACCCGCGCCGAGGCCTTCGTGCGCGAGCACGTCAAGGCGCTGCACGCCGCGGCTCAGCGCAACGAGAAGGAAAGCCGGGTCGTGGACGCGGCTTTGTACGCCCAGTCGGCCGAGGGGTATGGCTTTTATCTCGAACAGTTTCCCGACGCACGGGACGCGAACGAGCTGCGCTACTACCGGGCCGACATTCTTTTCTTCAAGCTCGCGCGTTACCGGGAAGCGGGAGACTCGTACTTGGCGGTGGGCCAATCGAAGCCCGTGGGGCCTTTGCACAAAGAGGCTCTCTTGCAGGCGATGAGCGCCTTCGAGAGGCTTCGCCCCCCCGCACCGAAGAGCCTGCAAGACAAGCAGAAGCGAAAAGTGACGGAGGAAGACCGCAAGTTTGCGGCCGCTGCGGACCTTTACGCCGAGATTCTCCCGGACGACAAAGACATCATCACCGTCATCTACAAAAACGGTCAGTTCTTCTACGACTACGGTGACTACGACGAGGCGACCAAGCGCTTTGGCCTCATCGTCGAAAAGCATCCCAAGGACCCGAACGCGGGCGCCGCGGGAGATCGCCTGCTCGAGTGTCTCGCCGAGGCCAAGGACTACGACAACGTCGAGCTATGGGCCCGCAGACTCAAGGAGACGGAGGCGTTCTCATCGCGCGAGGAGCAGGCGCGCCTCGATACGCTGATCTTCGGGGCGCTCAACAAAAAGGCCGAGGCGCTCAGCCAGACCGAGGCGTTCGATGAGGCCGCCCTTGCGTTCGCGAAGGCCGCGAACGAGTTTCCGGGGCAAGAGGGTGCGGCCGTGGCGTCGTTCAACGCAGGGGCGGCACACGAGCGTGCCGGGCACCCCGAAGCCGCCGTGGCCGCTTACGAGGACGTCGCAAAGCGCTTCCCGAAATCCCCCAGGGCGCCCGAGTCGCTGTTCGTCGCGGCCAAGCTGGAGGAAAGCATCGCCGGCTACGCCAACGCGGCGGCTCTTTACGAGCAGCTGGTCAAGACGTACCCCCGTGATGCAAGACATGCCGAAGCCCTTCGCAACGCGGGGCTGTTGCGGCAAACGCTCGGGCAGTACGAGCGGGCGGCTGCCCACTACGCCAGCTACGAACAAACCCATCGGGGCACGCCGGCCGCGGGTGACGTGGCGTTCGCGCGCGCCAGCTTGTTCGAGGACAAAAAGGACGCCAAACAGGCCGCGCGGGCCTTCGAGGACTTCGTCACCCGCCACCCCCGCGATCCGCGTGTCGTGGAGGCGTTGATGCGGCAGGGGCGCGCGCTTTCCGCAACCCGTGACGATCGCGGCGCCCGCGCGGCGTTCGAAGAGGCGCTGGCGGCCTACCGGCGTCGCAAGCAGCTCGCGTCCGACTCTCCGTTCGCGGCGGAGGCGCGCTACCTGCAAGCGGACCTTCTGTTTCGTGAGTACGAAGCGGTGAGGATCGAAGGGGGGCCGCGGCAGCTGACGAAGGCGCTCGAGCGCAAGGCGGCCCTGCTCGACGAAGCCCGTGGCGTGTTCATGGAGGTGCTGGCCTTCAAGGTGCCCGCGTGGGCCACCGCCTCGCTTTATCGCATAGGCCAGGGTTACGCGCTCTTCGCCCGCGCCCTGCGTGACGCGAAGGTGCCTGCGAGCCTGTCGGCCGCCGAACGAGAGGTCTACCGCGAGGAACTCGACAAATACGTCGTGGTCGTGGAAGACAAGGCGCTTGCGGCCTTTCGCACCGGCTACGCCAAGGCGCTCGAGCTCGGGATCTACAACCGCCACACGAAGGCGCTGCGCGAAGCCCTTTCAGAGCTCGACGCCACCGCGTTTCCCCCGGAAGCGGAGGTCCGCACGGGCGCCCGGCCCGGCGAGCCGCTGGCGGCCCCCCTCGTCATGCAGGAGCTGCGGCGTGACTAGGGGGGTGCACATGGCCGTGGGGCTCGTGGCCGCATGGGGGCTCTCGAGCGGGCTCGTCGCGTGCCGCAGCGGCGCACCCGCGCGTACGCCGTCCGGGCTACAAAAGGTCCGCGTGCCCGAGGCAACGCCCGAAGCGCAACAGGCCTTCGAGGAAGGCCTGCGCCACCTGGCCCTCGGCCCCCAACACCACGAAGCGGCGCGTACGGCGCTCACCCGGGCGGTGACGCTCGACCCTGACCTCTACGAGGCCTGGCACGATCTGGGTGTGATCGAGATGCGGCGGGGACGCTGGCAAGCTTCGGTGGATGCGTTCGCGCACGCGTTGAAGGTGCAGCCTGCGTCGCGCAGCTCGCTGCTGGGCCTGGGCCACGCGCTGATGAAGCTCTCGCGAGGCGATCGCGCGCACAAAACCTTTGAACGATGGCTGGCAGAGATGCCCGAGGATCGGGAGGTGCGGTTCGCTTACATTGCAGCCCTGCGAGAAGGCGGCGAGGGCCTGCGCGCGCTCGAGCAGGTGCGTGCCCTTCTTGCCAAGAACAGCAAAGACGCCGAGGCCTTCAACGCGCTGGGGCTAGTGTACCGCAAACTGGGCCGGCCCCGCCTGGCCGAGACCGCGTTCAAGCGCGCGCTCGAACTCGACCCGAAAGCGGCGTTCGTGTGGAACAACCTGGGACTCTTGGCACTCGACCGCGGTGACGATCCGGGCGCCTTTGCCGCCTTTGCGCGGGCCACGGAGCTCGACACGACCTACGTGGTGTCCTGGGTGAATCAGGCTGTGGTGTATCTCGACAGTGGCGCCTACGACAAGGCGTTCGCGGCGCTCGAACGGGCCGTGGCCACCCAACCCGACGACGCGGACCTTCAGGTGGCGTTGGGTGTGGCTCTGCGTGGACTTGGGCGCTTCGACGAAGCGGCGGTGGCGTACGGACGGGCGCTGGACCTACATCCAGACTTCCCTCCGGCGCTCTATAATCTGGGTGTCCTCTACATGGACCACAAAGAGGATCCCCAAAAGGCGAAAGAGGCGCTCTTGCTGTTCGCGAAGGTCGCACCCGACAAGGATCCGAAACGAGACGACGTGAAGTTTCGTCTGAGGACGCTGCGATGACGGTGACCTCGAGCCTTCGGAGATCGTGCCTCCGTCTGTTCGTGGCGGCCGCCCTGGCGTCGATGCTGGGCGGGAGCCTCACCATGGGGAGCGTCTCTGCCTGGGCCAAAGCGCCCAAGTCCGACAAGCCGGTGCGCCGCCGCGCGGTCGAAGCTAGCCCGCCTGCGGGCGTGCATGAGGAGCAGGTACCGGCCGAGGCCAACGCAGAGGCCAAGGCAGACGGGGGCAAGGTCGAGGGCAAAAAGGCCAAGGTGCTCACCTTCGGCGCGATGGACGTGGAGGGAAAAATGCGTACCCCGCAGCTCCTGTTCTTCTTGAACCGGGTCAAAGCCGAGCTCGACTCGACGACCGTGCTCGAGAAATCTTTCATGAAAGAACTCGACGCCACCGCCAAGGAAAAGGGGCTGTGATGCACGCCCAGCGCCTTCAGATCGTGTGTTCGTGGCAGCGTCGCCTGTTGGGTTACCACCTGCTCGGCCGACGAGAGAGCTTCACGATCGGGCCGTCGAAGCGGGCGCTTTTCCAAACGCCGCGTTTACCGAGTGGGCCCCGCAAGCTGGCCTTGTGCACGCCCGCTCGCGGGGGACGCGTCTCGCTCCGCTTGCGTGCCGGGCTTTCCGGTTACGTCGAGCGGCCAGGGCAGGAGCGCCAGCGGATCGCGGACGTGCTCGCAAGCGCGCCCCGCGGCTCCTGGCCCCATCGCGACGTGGTCGTGGTGCCCTTGGGTGTAGGCGACACGGCGGTGATCGAAATTGAAGGCGCGTTCGGCCTGCGCTTTGCGCTTTCGTGGGTCGATCCCCCGCCGCGGGTCGGACGGCCTTCGCCGCGCGAAGGCAGCCCCTTCTTCTACCGCGTTCTGGGCGTGACCTCGACGCTGTTGGCGATGCTGGTCGGAGCGCTGATGTTCGTGGGGCCCGAGGCGGCACGTGACGAGCTCATCACCCCGGACCGTTTCGCGAAGGTGGTTGAACCGGAGCTACTGAAACCGAAGACGCTCGAGGCGCGCGATAGGGTGAAGCAACGGGGAGACAAAAAGAAGCGAGACAAAGAGGCCGCACAGTCCAAGCGGGCGCAGGAGGAGGAGGGTAAGCTGGGACGGCAAGACGCTCGAGCGGAGACGGCCATGCCCCAGGGGCAAAAGGACATCCTGCACGAAAAGGTGGCCAACACCGGGGTGCTTGCCGCATTGGCCAAGGCCAAAGCCGCGGGCTCGGGGCTGGGTAAGCTGCTCGAACAAGACGACACGCGAGACCTCGAACAGGCCGTGACGGGCTTGGCGGGCACGCAGCTGGCAGTGGGTGAGGGGGCGGGGGGCTTGGGCGTGGCGGGAACGGGCCTCGGCGGCGGGGGCACTGGGTTTGGGCGGATCCAGGGCACGGGCAATCTTGACGTGGGCGCGGGGCGCGGGCGGGGACGCAAAGGGCCGGGGCTCGGCAGCGGGAAAGAAAAGACTGTCTCCATCGGGCTCAGCACGGGTGCCCCTGATGCCGACGGTGGCCTTACGAAGGAGCAGATCAACCGCGTCGTGGCCGCGCACAAGGCAGCGCTGAAGTATTGCTACGAAAAGGAGCTGCAGCGAAAGCCACACCTCGAGGGCAAGATCGAACTTTACTGGGTGATTCGCACGAGCGGAGAGGTCGAGAGGGTCAAGGTGGCGGTGAGCACCCTCGGCGATGCGGACGTCGAGTCTTGTATGCAGCGTCAGGTCAAGAACTGGCGCTTTCCCAAGGCCACCGCGCCCACGATCGTGCAGCGTTACCCGTTTTTGTTCAAAGGAGGCTCCTGATGCGCGTGCGCCCTGGTTGGCTGTATGCCCTTGCCTCCCTGGGACTGTCGTGTTCCACGAACACCCCCCGCTACTTCGTGCCCGAGGCGCCCCTGCTCGCGGGTGCAGAGGGTATGGCCTCGGTCTCGGTGGCCGTACAGATTCCCTTCCGGCGTCCCACCGACGAGGAACGGACGACACTCGAGGCCAAGAGTAGAACGCTCGGGTTCGGCGCACCCTTCGTGAGCCGGCGCCACGTGGACGTCTCGATCCAGTACACGATCACCAACGTGTCGGGCCAAGCGGGGTGGGCGCGCGTGTTCGTCAACGGCGCCAACGAGTACACGAGCTACGATCTCGGCGCGATAGAAGCCCAGCTCGCGACCTTGATGGTACCCGAGGATGCTCGGCCTACCCTGTGGTCCCTCATCGAGGGGACGAAGCTGCCCTTGGTGGCAGGCGCCACGTATACGGGTCAGGTGCGCGAAGACGAGTTCGTCGAAGCGGCGCGTGACCTGGACGCGATCGGCCGCTTCATGGCCCCTTACCTCACGGTGCTCCTCAACGACTCGCGCGCGAATCCCGCGGGCATGGAGCTGGTGCCTGCCAACGTCGATCTTCCTCAGCTCCAAACCGTGATCGTCACGTTCGCCGCCTCGGTGCCGATGCGTCTCGACTTCCTCGTGCGTGTGCGCGACCAGGCGGGGCTGCTGGCCGAGGGCAACGAGCCCCGCTTCATGCCAACCCCCACGCCCTTCGTGCCCCTCATCGAGGGCGCCGTGCCGGTAAACATGATGCCAGGCATGCCGGGAATGACGATGCCTCCGGGCGACGGGGGCGGTCCATGAAATGGCCCGTCCTCCTGGCGGTGGCGCTCGCGCTCGCGTGCCACCGCGTTCCTTCGGTGCGGGCGCAGATCACCGAGGAGCCCGCCCGCCCGCGGCCCGATCCGCGTAAGTTCGCTCGCGGACTCTTCGTGGACGCGGAGCTGGGCACGTTCGTGCCGCTCGGCAAGGCCGATGCCCTCGGCTCGGGCGTGGGGCTGGGTGGCCGCATCGGCTACGACCTCGGGCGCTTTTTCGCTGTTCAGGCGCATGTCTTCGGCTCCACGCACCGAACGGATTTTGGTGCGGCGCCACAGTCGGGGCAGCTGCTGCAGATTTATCAGCTCACGGGTGAGGTGAAGCTCACGCTGCCTCTTCGACAGTGGTCGCTTTTCGTGTTCGGGGGCGGCGGGATCGCACAGCTGTCCACGAACCTGATCGGAACCACGGGGCTGACGGCGCCCGACGACACCTCGTCTTTGGTTCTCATGGGGGGCGCGGGTCTCGACTATCACCCCTTGACCCGTCACTTCAGCGTGGGCGTTCTTGGGGCGTTTTCCAAGCTGCGTGTGCTCGAGGCTCCGGGTGGAATCTGGTCCACGGCTTACCTGCGGTACACCTTCTGAACGGCGCGACCTGGGCGGCCACGGCAGCGGCATGCTAACAGAACGAGCGCTGCGGCCTCCGCCGGGCCTGCGCTTCGTCATGACCACCCCCGTACCCTTCATCGTCCTTACTGGGTTTCTCGGAGCCGGGAAGACCACTCTTTTGAATCGTGTACTGGCGGCTCAGCATCTAAAGCGGGTGGCGGTCATCGTCAACGAGCTCGGGCGCATCGACATCGATGGCAAGCTGCTCAAGAGCCGCTCGGGCGACGTCGTCGAGCTGGTGGGCGGGTGCGTGTGTCACGAGATCACCACGCAAGAAGAGTTGTGGGGGGGCCTTGCCGAGGTCGTGGAGCGGTCGCGGCCCGACATCATCGTGCTCGAGACCACGGGGATCGCCGAGCCTCGTCCGATTCTGCAGGGACTCGACGCCCTGCCCGCAGACGAGCGTCGTGTGCAGCCGGCGGGCGTCGTGACCGTGGTCGACGCCGTGATGGGGCTTGGCCAGCTGTCCGCTTACGAAGAAGCCCGGCAGCAAGTGCTCGACGCCGATCGTATTTTGCTTTCCAAATTGGATCGAGCGCGTGCCGATGAATTGCCTCGCTTGCACGCGCACCTGGCTCATCTGAATTTGCAGGCGGAGCGCGCGGGATTTCCGGATACGCCCGAGGGAACGGCCGAACTCGTGCCCTGGCTGCTGCAGGTGGGGAGCCCCCGGGCCCTCACGTCGCGCGGAGAGGGGCACCATCACCATCACCACAGCCGACAGCTCATCGCCGCCAGCTTCGTGGACGAAGCGCCGTTGCTTGCTGAGCCGCTGCTCGCGCTGGTCACACAATGGAACCCGGTGAGGGTCAAGGGGTTCGTGCACGTGGAAGGCGACGAGCGGCGTGCGTTTCTCGAACGAGCCGGGGATCAAACGTCGCTGCGCTTCGAAGACCCGTGGGGCAACCGCCCTCGCAAAACAGAGCTCGTGTTCATCGGCGAGGGGCTGGATCCGGCGGCGGTGCGCCGGCAACTGTGGGCGTGTCGCGCGGTGAGCCCGGCCGCGCAAGGCGGCGGTTAGGTCCCACGATGGACACCCCTGTCGGCGAAGCCCCCCCCGACGCCATCGTTCGTCGCGCCGCGCGGCGCGAGGCGGTGGAGGCGTGGGCGCTGGTGTTGGCTTCACAGTCCATCCCTCACGCCATCGTTCGTACGTTCGCGGACTTACCCGAAGGGGCCGGGCCGTCGGAGTCCCCACGATCCTCCTTGACCCAGGGCGAGGTTTCGTTCGCTTTGGTTGTACCCGTGGCGCAGCTGCGCCGGGCGGCCGTCGCATTGGCGAAGACCGAGTCCGAAGACGCGGAGCGCGCCTCGACGCCGGATGTGCAGCCCCCCGATCGCGGGCGCCCCTTGGCCCCCGCGCTGGTGTGCGTGGCTCTGGCCCTGTTTTTCCTTCTCACGGGGCCCCGTGCGGGTAACTCGTTTTGGTTCAGTCACGGCAGCGCCGAGGCCACGGCCATCCTCTCGGGCGCTCTCGAGCGTGCGGTGACGGGCATGACCTTGCACGCGGATGCCATGCACTTGGCGGGCAACGTCATCGCCATGCTGGTGTTCTTGAGCGCGGTGGCGCGGTGGCTCGGCGGGGGACTGTCGGTGTTGCTCATGGTCGTGGCGGGTTTTCTGGGAAACGTCACCACGGCCTACATTTACGTGAATCATCACGATTCGGTGGGAGCGTCCACGGCGACCTTCGCCGCGCTTGGCTTGCTGGGCGGCTTGCAGGCTCGGCACCGGGTGCGGCACGGATGGTGGCACCGCAACAGGCGCTTCGGGCGGGCGCTGCCCGCGTTGGCGGCGTGCCTTGGCCTCTTCGCCATGCTGGGCGTGGGGGAGAGCGCGCAGGTGGACGTGGTGGCCCACCTTGCAGGGCTTGGCTGGGGTCTTCCCTTCGGCGCGGCGGGCGCCTGGCTGCCTCCCGTGTCGCGGCCCCTCAACATCGCGCTGGGGCTTTGCGCTGCCGCCGTCGTGGGCCTGTGCTGGGCCTTGGCCTTCTGAGGGCGCCGTCACGGGTCTGACGCGCAGGTCGACAGCTGCGAAACCGCACGTACAAGTGACCACACACCACGTGGGCGTGCGTTCGCCCGTGTTGGCGGAGGCGCCGAACTTGCGCGTACAATGGGGTGGGCATGAGGCGGCTATCTGTCGGTTTCCCCAAAGCGCGTGGCTGCGCGATCGCCTGTGGTCTCATGCTGGGCTTGGGGTGCGGGACCGTGGATCTCGGACCCACGCCGGCCGAGGTGAACACCTGCCGTCCGAGCCAAACGTTTTTTCATCAGCGTGTATGGCCGGAGCTATTGGCACAAGCGCGGGGCGGCAAGACCTGCGGTGATGCCCGCTGCCACGATGCGGGCAGTGGACGCACGTTGATCGTCGTGGCGCCCACGAGTACGCCCACGTTGCCGTTGCCCGAAGACTGGCTCGCGCTTTACCGTTCGGCCACGGCGCAGCTGCAGTGCACAGACGTGGCCCAATCGCCGCTGCTCATGAAGATCGATGGACGGCAGGCGCACGTGGGCGGCAAGTTGGTCGAGCCCGGGGGGGCGGAGCGCACGCTCCTGCAGATGTGGGTGGAAGCTCCATGAAGCGGGCATTGTGGGCCTGGGCGCTGGCGTCGCTGTCGAGCCTTGAAAGCGCGTCCGCACGCGCGGACGAGGCGGTGTCCGCGCACGTGTCCCCGCAAGACGAGGAGGCCCCCTGGGGTGTGGTGCGGGTGCTTGCCGAACTTGCGGAGGTGAAGACGGGGCCCGGCTTTGCTTACCGTACGATCTATGTGGCGCCGCGGGGCGATACCCTCACCGCGGTGGCGCGTGCGAACCGCGACTACTGGTACCGCGTGCGCCTGCCTGATGGCACGTATGGCTGGATCTTGGGAGACCAAGTGCTTGCGCTCAACGTGGATCCCACGAGTGGATCACCTCCCGGTTTTTTGTCTCGCGTGGCGGCCGCTGTCTTTGCGCCTCCGGCGCTGTGGGTGGGCGACGTGGGGCTGTCGTTCTCGGCGGGGATGTTGGGAGGCGAGGGCATGGTGATGTTTCGTCCTGCCGTGCTTTTGGCGCCCCACCTGGCGCTGGAAGGCTTCGTCGGCGAAACCGTGGGTGAGCAACTCGACGTGCTCTACTACGGGCTGGCGGCGAACCTCTATGTGTGGCCGCACTTTCCCGTGACGCCCTTTTTCAGCCTCGGCGGGGGAGGCACGTGGGGGCGCACGAAGCTGGATCAGCAGGCGGTGCAGGCGCAGGGGCCAAGCGTGAGGGCACGCAAGGGACATCAGCAGGCGGCCTGCGTGGGCGGCGGGATCCTCATCTCGCTCAAAAAGCGCATCACTTTGCGCTTCGACTTTCGCAACTACGTGGTCTTCGATCCCAACAAGACCGAAGAGCTCAAGGAGTACTCGGGTGGACTGGCCGTGTTCTTTTAAACGCCTCCGACGAAGCGCCCTTCTCGTCTGCCTGATCGCGGGGGCGAGCCTTTTGCCCGGATGTGGAGGTTCACGCGCATGGTTGGTGAAGCCCCACCAGCGCGAGCACCTGGCAGATCGCATCATGCGCCCCGAGGCGGAGGCGCAAGAAGCCGCCGCGGACCAGCACGTATGGTCCACGCGCGAGGGCGCCGTGGGGGGCAGCGGCACGGTGGGAGGAGGCTGCGGGTGCAACTGAGACTTTGCCCTCGGGTGGCAGCATGCCTGGCGCTCCTTGGCGTGAGCTGGCTCGCGGCGCAGCCGTCGGCGTCTCACGCCGATGTGCAAGGCGCCTCTCGCCTCACCCTGTTCCGCGAGCCGGCAAGCCAATCGGAGGGCATCACCGTCATTCATCCGCAAACCGATGTGAGCGCCACGTTGGGGGGCGCGTCCCTGGCTGCGGGGTACGAGGTGGACATCGTCAGCGGTGCCACACCGCGCGTGTTCGGCGGCGTCGACGCGGTGAGCGCCGCCACGCGCTTTTCGGATCTGCGCCAGACCGTGAAGAGCTCGCTCGGTTGGAACGTCTCGGACGTGGGACTCTTGGCCGGCTACTCCTACGGATGGGAAAGCGATTACCTCTCACACACGTTGCAGGTGGCGGCGCGTGGAGACTTCCTCGAAAAGAACTTCACGTTGGGGCTCGCGTATACGCGCAACTTCGACACCGTCTGCGATGCCAACAACGGCTTGGCCCAGGGGGTTTTGGCGTTGCGTGCGCTGGGGTCGTCTGCGCGCTGCTTCGAGGGCGGGCAGACCGAGACGGTCAAGCGCGACCTCGACATCCACACGCTCGAGCCCTCGCTCACCTGGACCGCCACTCCCCGCTTGCTTTTGCAGCTCGGCGTCAGCTTGCAGCTGCTCGAGGGATTCCAATCGAACCCCTACCGCCAGGTCCTGGTGGGCAGTCAGGGGCGGACACCACAGGAGCGTGTGCCCGCGCAACGCCAGCGCTACGCGCTCTTCGGGCGGGCCCACTATGCGCTCCCCGCCTTGCGGGCCGCGGTTGCGTTGCACGGGCGTGCCTACCGCGATTCCTGGGACCTTTTGGCCGCCACGGCTGACCTCTGGATTCACAAGTACCTCATGGAAGGCTTGCTCTTGGGTCTGCATGGCCGCTACCACCGTCAGACGGGGGCGGTCTTCTACCGGAGTGCAGCCGACTACGAGCGCCTGGGCCCCGCGGGCTCGTATTGGACGGGCGACCGTGAGTTGTCTCCCTTTGGCACGCTCTCGAGTGGTCTCAAGCTGACGTACATACGTTCCCGCCAACAGCGGCCCGAGGCTTGGCTCGACACGCTCGAGGTCAGCATGAAGTTCGAAGGGATGTTCTATCAGCTCGAGGAAGGCGCCCCGAACCGAGACCGCACCAAAGCGCTGGTGGCACAGCTGGGCGTGCTCGCCCGGTTTTGAGCCCGCGCTCAGCCCCCGTCGCCCGCGCCCGCGTCCACCGCGAGGGCCGACAGGCCACCCTTCACGGTGCCGTTGCACGTGATTGGCAAGTTGCCGAGGGCCACGGAGGCGGTGCCCACCAGGTTCACGTTGCCCGTCGGAGGCGTGACCGTCAGCGTGCCGGCGTTCACGGCGAAGGTGCCGCTCGTGCCTTGAAACGTGAACGTGCAGCTCTGCCCAGGAACCGGGGATGCCACACCGTTCTTTACGTTCATCGCCACCAGGCAGCCAGAAAGCGCGGCGTCCGAGAACGACAACACCAAGTCAGAGCCACTGCCTTCCTTGATCGTGACGTTCCCGGATACGGTGGTTGCCGGAGGCGAGAAGCCCTGGCACGTCACGTCCACGGCGCCCTGGTTGATGACCCAAGCGCCCAGGAAGGGCGAAAGATCTTGTTTTTTCTCGTCATCGCTGCCACAGGCGGGCACAGCGGCAGACAGGCAAACGGCCCCGAGGGCCGCCGACCAAAAACGAAATGCCGATCGCGGGTACAGCTGGATCATGCCGCCAGAGTAGCGCTGGACCCCGGGCCTTGTCACTTCCCCGGCGGGGTGGGCCCTTCGTCCTCGTCGGCCTCCTCGTCAGGCGCGAGGCCAGAGTCGGACGCCTCACCTTCCCCTTCTCCTTCGACTTCAAGGGGACCCTCGAACGCGAGGGCGTCCTCGGCGGCGAACGCGCTTTCGAGGGCGTCGTCATCGGCCTCCTCGGCCGGGCTTGGGAAAGACCCCTCGGCGACGTGGTCGCGGGGCTCGCTGCCCTCGGGCCCGGCGAGCGCCTCGGCCAGGGGCAGACGTGCAAAGTGTTCGAACACCGCCTGCGCGGCTGCACGGCTCATGCCCGGGACGTCGGTCAAGGCCTCGAGCGAAGCGTCGCGGATCTTCTTGAGGCTGCCGAAATGGCGCAGCAGCGCGCGCTGCCGAGTGGCGCCGATGCCCGGAACGTCAGACAGGGACGAACGCAGGGTGCGACGTTTGCGCTGGGCGCGGTGGAACGTGACGGCGAAACGATGGGACTCGTCGCGCAGCTGTTGCAGGACGAACATCTCGGCGCTGTTGGGCCGGATCGGAATCGGATCCTTGGCGTGGGGGAGAAACACACGGTCGGGGCGTCGGCTGTCGTCGTCGCCTTCCCCCGAGATGCTGGCGCGCCCCCGGCGAGGTCTCGCGCGGGGCGCGGCTGATGTCGACGTCGCCTCGTCGGTGCGGGCCTTGGCGAGGCCCACGATCACGAGGCCCCCGCCTGCCGAGGTGTCGATCCCCACGTCGCGGGCGGCCGCCAGGGCCATCCCCAGCTGGCCCTTGCCGCCATCCACCACCAGCAGATCGGGCAAGCGCCAGGAGGATTCCTGCTCGCCCGCCTCCGCCGCTTCGCGGGCCCGCCGGAACCGGCGCGAGAGCACTTCGTACATCGATGCGAAGTCGTCGTTGCCGGCGGCGCCGGCTGCATGCTTGATCTTGAACGTGCGGTAGCGCGATTTGTCCGGTTTACCGTCGATGAATACGACCATCGAGGCCACCGCGTCCGTGCCCTGGACGTGCGAGATGTCGTAGCACTCGATGGCCCGGGGCAGCTGGGGCAAGCGCAGGCGCCTTTGCAAAAGGGCCATCGTCTCCTCGGCGTCCTTTTGGGCGTTGCGCCGGCTGGCGAAAGCCGCCGCCGCATTTTTCTGCGCGAGCGAGACGAGATCGGCCTTGGGCCCCCGCTGGGGCACGTGCAGGGTGACCCTGCGTCCGCCCCCGCCTCGCGCCAGCTCCGTGAGCCACTCACTCTTGAGCTCGGCGTCTTCGATCGAAAAAGGCAAGAGCACTTCGGAGGGGGGCGCCGGGTTCAAATCGTAGTAGAGACCGAGGAAGGTGGACAAAAGCTCGGCATCCGGAAACTCCTGCCCTGCGAACGAGAAGTTGCGTGCCCCCGACATCTGACCGCCGCGGATCGAGATCACCGCGATCTCGAGGGCCAGACCCTCGCGGTAATAACCCACGACGTCTTGATCGGCAAAATCACCCGAGACGACGCGCTGTTCTTGCAGCGTGTTCTCGAGTGCCCGAATCTGGTCCCGTACGGTGGCGGCCGCCTCGAAGTTCAGGCTCTTTGCCGCCGCCATCATGCGGGTCCGCAGCCGCTCCATCAGCTCGTCTTTTTTGCCATCGAGAAACAGGCGCACGTCGCGCACCTGCTCGGCGTACTCGTCGCGATCCACCGGCAAGACACAGGGAGCCGGGCAGCGTTTGATCTGATGCTGGAGGCAAGGGCGCCGGCGCGTCTGCAGCACGTGATCCGTGCAGGTCCGCAGCTGAAAGTGTCGGTTCACCACCCGCAGGGCGTACCGACACGATGAAGCCGAATGGTAGGGGCCAAAGTAGTGGGCGCCGTCATCCCGCAGCTGCCGGACCACCTCCAGGCGCGGCCAGGGCGCGGCCGGGTCGAGGCGCAGCACGAGGTAGTTCTTGTCGTCGCGCAGGTTCACGTTGAAGCGCGGCTTGTGCTTCTTGATGAGCGTGTTCTCGAGCAGCAGCGCTTCTTTTTCGTTGGTGGTGATCACCGTCTCGATGTCACCCACGATGCGCCCGAGCAGCGGAACGAAGTCGCGCACGTCGCCGGTGTTCGGCTGGAAGTACTGCCGCACCCGGTTGCGCAGGTTTCCCGCTTTGCCGATGTACAGGATCTTGCCTGCGTGATCCTTCATCACGTAAACCCCGGGCAGGGCGGGCAGGCGGGCGAGGATCTCGTCGAGCGAGCGCCCCCCCTCCTCGGCGGTGGCTTCGCGCAAGGTGGGGCCTTCGGGTGTTTCGGGAGGAGCTTCGGACACGCGTCTCCCCTGAGGTATATCGGATCGCAGTCCCGGAAGCCGCTCTCGGACGCGCGTCAGGGCGCGCGCTTCGCGAGGCGCAGCTCGATCGTCTGAGCCTGCTCGGCCGTGATCACGCGGTGGGCGGTCTCGTACCCCTCGGCTGTCGCGCTGAGCTCGTGCCGGGTGCTCCCGCGCGGCAGGCGCAGGGGGTTCGAGGGGGCAGGGGCTCCGTCCACGAAGAGGCGGGCCGCCCGCGGCACGAGACGTACGTCGATCAGCACGCCCTCGCCCGTTTCCACGGGCTTCCAGGTGGGGACACGTGCGACGGCCGGTGGAGGAGCCGGCGTGGCGGTTTGCCTTTGGGCGGTTTGCCCTTCGACGGCTTGCTTGAGGGCGCGGGTGACCATGCCGAAGAGGGCAATTCCTCCCAGCGCGGCCAGAGCCCATACCACCCAGGGTGTCGAAGACGGGCGGCGCGCGCGCGGCTTGGGTCGGGGCGCCCGCGGGATCGGGAGCTCGGGTGCGGCCGTGCCGGGAACGACGGCCGGGCGGTCCAGGCTGAGCTCGACCTGGGGATCCTCGGGAGGGGCGAAGGGGTCGTGTGACATCGTGTTCACCGCCCGCGGGTGGGCTCTTGCAACGTTCCCACGAACGTTTCGATTTCGGCCCGCGTGGCTTCGCCGTAAAGCGCCCCCACGAGCTTTCCGCCGGCCCCGAAAGCGAAGAGGGCGGGGATCGAGCCCTCCCACTGCGGATCCACGCTCTCGATGAAGGCGTCGGCGTTTTCGAAACGGGCGATGGCGCGCGTCAGTTGGCCCCTGGCACGCCCATCGATGACCCGCCCGACCCGCACGGCGCTGCGGGCGCTCGGATCGTCGAGGGACACGGATAAAAGTGCGATGCCGCGTGCGGGGAGACGGTCGGCGAGATCGGCCATGAGCGGCAGTTCCTCGACGCAGGGTGAACACCAGGTGGCCCAGACGTGGAGCAGAGTGAGCGTGTGGGGCGAGCGGCGGATGCGCTCGTGAATCTCGCCCACGGAGAGGATCTGGGCGGGCCCCTCGGCCCGCAACGGGTCGGCCTGCCCCGGCGCGGCAAATGCGGGACCGGAGCCTGCCGGGCGCGCCTTGACCGCCGGGGCGCAGCCCACGAGCAGCCCCAAAGCCGCCGTGCACCAAAGGCGAAGCATCGCCCCTAGTTTCGCCTGCTCAGCTCTGGTTGTCGAGCAGGCGGTGCGCTTCGGGCAGGATACCGAGCAGGGTGTCGGCGAGCGGCGCTGCCGACAGCGCGGCCCGGAGCGCCGGGGCGTCACAGCCCACCGCCTTGTTGCCCGGAAACCAGGGGTCATCCTTGCCAAGCATGTTGTAGCGGGAGCGGGCATAAGGAAGCAGGTCGAACGCCTTGACCAAGCCGAAGAGCCACACAATCTTGCGGACGTTGACACCGCCCGGCAGCTCTTCCCACTCCGGAACGCCCGCGAGGTAATCGCCCCCGAACGCATCGCCCAGGGCCCGGACCCACTGGTCCTGGAGGCGAGCCACCACGGGGGCCACCACCTTGGCGGCGTCGTCGAGGTGCGGGAGCACTGCCACGTGCGCGTCGAAGTCCTGGGGCTTGGACGCGCCGATCGACAGGGTATGCACGCGCGGATCCGACAGGCAGAAAAGATCGTTGAACTGCATCGGCGCCAGCGGGGCGCACAGCGTCTGCCAAAGCGGTCGAGGCGTATGCAAGTGCCCCCCCTTGTCCGAGGGGCTGATGATGAACACACCCATGTCCTGCGCGGCGGCGGCAGCCAGCGCGGGCTCGTTTTCTTGAAAGATGAAGTACCAGTGCAGGTTCACATAGTCGAAGCGACCGCTCTCGATTGCCTGCGTGATCACACGGCACGAAGCGTGGGTGGAAAAGCCGATGTGACCAATGCGCCCCTGGGCGCGGAAGCGTTCGGCCACCTCGTGGCAGCCGCCGGGACGCAAGGTCCACTCCACCGTCTTGGTGTCGTTGAGGCCGTGAAACGCGAACAAATCGATCCGCGCTACGCCCAGGCGCGCGAACGACTCCTCGAGGTGGCGTTCGAACTCGGCCGGATCGGCTCTTGGTGCCACTTTCGTTTGCAAAATGATCTCGTCACGAGGCAGCGACTGCAGCGCAGCGCCCACCTGGGCCTCGCTGGTGCCGTAGCCCCGTGCAGTCTCGAAGTGAGTGATGCCGAGCGCAAAGGCTCTCTGCAAGGTGGAGAGAAGGTTGGCCTGGCTCTTCTTTCCCACCGGCGTGTTCGCCACCCACGACTCCTGAAAGCGCATGCCCCCGCAGGAAAAGACGGGCATGGCGAGGCCGGTCCGGCCGAAGGTTCGATAGCGCATGGTCAGCCGCCGTGGTTGTCGCGAAGCACGGCTTGGCCCTGGGCGGGCGCCAGCAACGCCTGCGCTCGCCTCGCATCGTTGCCGGCAAGCAGCAAATGGCCTTGCACTTCTTCGGCGCAGACGAACAGATCGGTGCCCGGGGAAGCCTGGCTATCACGAATGGTGGCGTTTTTGCCCTGGGTCAGGAAAATCGCGGCCCCTGCGGCCTGGGCTTGGCGGCCGCTGAACTGGCTGATGCTGATGTCCTCGAAGGCCCGCACGTGCAGCGCCTCCGTGAAGTACTCGGGGACGCCGCTTTCCCAGGACACGTCGAAGGCGCGAATCGCGAGATCTTTGACGTTCTCACAGTGGAGGGCTGGGATGTCGTGTTTGAAGATCGATTGGGCCTTGTCGCGCGTGGCGCGCAGGTCGAAGTTGCCGCCGTAGTCGGCTTGCAGGGCCCCCTTGCGGATGTGCAGCTCGACGTCCTCGAAGCTGAGGTTTTCGATGACGCTGTCGGGGCTGCCGTAAACGATCATGCCGGCTTCGCCCACTGCCCGAATGTTGCGAAAGCGCAGGTTGCGTATGCGGCCCGGCGTTTGGGCTTCTGGGTCCCACAGCAGCGCCGAGACGTGAATGGGCTCTCCGTTGCCCCACCATCGCCCGGAGTAGTGCTGGGTTTCGATGATGATGTTCGAGAACGAAACGTTCTCGACGTCGAAGGCGCTGCGCACGAACACGGCCAGGCCCCGGTTGGCCGCCCGGATGACGAGGTTGTCGAAGCTGCAGTCGCGGATATGGCCGTCCTTGAAGCCCACGCGCACGCCCGCGGACCGGCTCGTCAAGGTGCAGGCGGACACGATCACGTCGCGGCTTCCGAACACCGCGAGGCAGTCGTCGCCGGTGTCGATGTCGCATCCGATGATGCGCACGCGTTCGCAGCGGGTAAGGTCGATGCCATCATCGTTGGGAATGCGGTTGCCGTTTTTGCGGCTGTTGATGTCCACCCCGTGCACGCGCACGTTCACGCAGCGCTCGAAGTGAACGGTCCAGGTAGGCGAGTTCTGGATGGTGACGCCCTCGAGCAGGGCGTTGCGGCAGTCGATGAAGCGTACGAGGTTCCCAGGCCGATCGTCGCCCCGTGCGAAGGGGCCGTGAACGAAGCCCTCGGGCCCCACCTTCATGAACTGCTCCCCTTGTCGGGTAAAGCGTGCGTCGAAGTCCTTGCCTGCGTACGTGAGGTCTTCGCGCACGAAGGCGCGTGCGCTGCCGTCGATGGTGCCCCTCCCGACGATGGCCACGTCCTCCGCTTGCCGGGCGGTGACGAGGCCCGCGCGGTTCGATTCGTGTCCACTCGCGCCGGCCTCCTCCTGAGGGTAATCCTCGAGCCGGGTGGTGGCCGCGAGCACGCTGCCGGCGTCGAGGTGCAAGGTGGTGCGGCTGCCGATACGAAGGGGCCGGGTCAGGTAAACGCCCGCCGGAACGAAGACGGTGCCCCCGCCCTGCTGGGCGGCTTGGTCCAGGGCGGCTTGCAGCGCGTCCGTGTCGTCGGCCACGCCGTCTCCGCGGGCGCCAAGGCGTCGCACGTCGAGCCAGCCCACGCCCTGGGGCCCGTGGGCGCAGCCCAGCACACCCGTGGCCGCTAGCCATCCCACGCCGCTTCGCTGCAAAAAAGCCCGGCGGCCGGGCACGGGGACGATGGATCTGGGGGCGGGCGCGGGGGCGGGCGGAGAGGACATGCCTCGTCACCATAGACGGCCGTGCGAAAGCCCGTCAACGGCTCGGGGCCTGTCTTCGCGGCGTGCGGGGCCGGGACGCAAGATCGCTCAGAGCGACAAGCCACAGAACACCCGGGCTTGCCGGGGTCCGATCGAGACCGGCAGGCCCTTTTGGGCCAGCGCGAGCCCGCCGTGAACCTGCACCTCGGTGCCAAACGGGTCCGAAAAGCGGAGCTCGTCGGGCAGACCCGTCTCGGCGGCAAACCGCACGCGTCCGCGGGAGGGGTGGTCCCCGTGGTTGAGCACGATCACCGTGGGCACGTTGCCGACCCACCAGGCCCAGGCCACGAGCGCCCCGTGCCCGTCGTCTGGGGCCGTGGGCTCGACGCTCAGCGGGGAAAAGCGGCCCCGCTGCAAGGGAAGGGAGGCCGACAGCACCAGCAGCCGCCGGTGAAAATCTGCGAGCTCTTCGTCGCGGGGCTCCGTGGGCTCGCGGATGAGCTGCACCGGCACCCGCACGCGCTTGCCTTCGAGTTGACCGTCTTGCATCAAGCGCACACCCGGTAGGGTGGCCGCCGCAACCGCGGCCCCGCGCACGCGCGCGGCCCCGAAGGTGGCGATGGCCCTCGGTTCATCGTGGTTTTCCACAAAGCGTACGCCATGCCGAAGAAAGCTGTTTTGACCCAGAAAATGAACCCGCACGCTCTCGGCGTCGCCGTGGACGAGGCGATCGTAGAAGGTCTTGTCGTAGGCGTAGTCGAACCCGAGCTCCACCAGGCGCCCCTCGGTGCCCCAGTAAGCCTCCGCCATGAACACAAAGGTCGGGTACCGCTGCTTCACGCGCCCGATGGCCTCTTCCCAGAACTCTGTCGCGGGCCTTGGCGTGTTGCCCAACGCCCACCCCCAGGTGCGTTCGAAGACATCGTTCAGCAACAACATGGCCATGTCGCAGCGGACCCCCTCGGCCACCTGCGCAATTCCCATCAAGATGTCGATCAACGCCTCACGCGTGTCGGGCCGAAACACGTTGAGCTGCACCGTATCGGCCCACGCGGCGAAGTTCGGATCCTTGCCGTGCGCCAGAATCACGCCGCGGTCCGTGCGAAAGTAGGCTTCCGGGGCGCGGACGAGGTCGTGGGTGGTGCCCCCCATGAAGCGCTCGGGATGGGTCAGGGTCCAGGGATGGTCGAGCGCCAGGTGGTTGGGAACGAAGTCGACGATGAGCGAGCGACCCATGGCGCCGAGCTGAGCGCCCAGATCGGCCAGCGCGTGGGGCGGACCCAAAGCGGGATCCAGAACGTATCCGCCGATCGCGTAGGGCGAGCCCCCCACGTCGGCCGCCGTCCAGCCCGGCAAGACCCGGTCGAACTCTGTCGTCAGACCGTGGCTGCCGAGCGCCTGTTGCCGAGAGCCCGGTGTGCGGCTCCAAACGCCCATGGCCCAAACGGTGTCGAAGCCCGCCACCGTTTCCTTGACCAGGTGGTCGGGCAGGGTCCCCAGCGTGAGCGGCCGTCCGTGACGGGCCGAGAGGCGACGAAGCCACAGTCGGGCGTTCAGCTCGATGAGCAGCGGGTGGCGGCGCATGGGCCGCGCACTCTAGCGTGGCCCGTGGCGTTCGGTAAGGGCGCCGGGCGCCCCGAACGACCGGAAAGCCAAGCGGGGGTTTGCCGCCTGCGACATGGCTCCGTAGACTGCGCCGCATGCCGGTCAAAGACAGTTGTGCGATCGTGATCTTCGGAGCCTCGGGCGACCTGACGAAGCGCAAGCTCGTGCCGGCCCTGTTCGAGCTTCATTGCCAGGGGCTCCTGCCCGAGGGGTTCGCCGTGCTGGGCGTAGGCCGCACCGCCTACTCCGACGAGGCGTTTCGAGAGGCGCAGCGCGAGGCGTTGGAGGCCTTCAGCAAAACCGTGGACGCCACACCCGAGCAGCGCGAGCAGTTCATCAACAAGCTCTTCTACGAAAGCATCGACACCAGCCGCCGCGAAGATTACGCCGCCATCCGCAGGCGGCTCACGGAGCTCGACAAGAGCCAGGGCACGAGCGGCAACTATCTCTTTTACCTGTCGACCCCCCCGGCGCTGGCGGCCCCCATCGTGAGCGGCCTGGGGGCCGAGCACCTTCAGATCCCGGCGCACGAAGGCTGCTGGCGGCGTCTCATCGTGGAAAAGCCCTTCGGCATCGACCTCAAGAGCGCCACGGACCTGAACCACATGCTTCAGGCGGTGTTCAAGGAAGACCAGATCTTCCGGATCGACCACTACCTCGGCAAAGAGACCGTGCAGAACCTGCTGGTGTTCCGCTTCGCGAACGGCATCTTCGAGCCCTTGTGGAACCGCAACTACGTCGACTATGTCGAGATCACAGCGGCGGAAAACATCGGCGTGGAAGATCGCGGGGGCTACTACGAAGGCAGCGGTGCCCTGCGGGACATGGTGCAGAATCACATGTTGCAGGTGGTGGGCATGACGGCGATGGAGGCGCCGTCGTCTTTCGACGCACGCGCCGTGCGGAACGAAACGCTCAAGGTGTTTCAGTCCCTGCGCCCCATCACGCCCGAAAACGTTCAGCACCACACGATCCGCGGCCAATACATCGCCTCGAAAATTCGCGGGCGTGACGTGTCTGGTTACCGACAGGAAAAAGGCGTCGACGCCGAATCGCGCACCGAGACCTACGCGGCCGTGCGGTTTCACATCGACAACTGGCGCTGGGGTGGCGTGCCGTTCGTGGTGCGAACCGGAAAGCGCTTGCCCACGCGGGTCTCGGAGGTGGTGGTTCATTTCAAGCCCACGCCGCATCGGATCTTCGGTTCCCTCGGCACAGGGGAGAACATCACGAACTCGCTCATCATCCGCATCCAGCCGGATGAGGGCGTGGTCCTCAAATTCGGCCTGAAACGTCCCGGGGCGGGCTTCGAGGCGCGCAGCGTGGCCATGGATTTTCACTACTCGGACCTCAGTGACGTGCGGTTGCCCGATGCCTACGAGCGGCTCCTGCTCGACTGCCTGCACGGCGACGCCACCTTGTTCACGCGGGGCGACGCCGTGGAAGCCTGCTGGGCCTTCGTCGACCCGATCCTGGAGGGCTGGCGCAGCAACCCCGAATCCAAGATCTACGGCTACCCCGGCGGCACGTGGGGCCCACCCGAGGCCGACCGCCTGCTGGGCGCGGATGGCCGCACCTGGCGTCAGCCCTGCAAAAACCTTTCGGAGAACACCGACTACTGCGAACTGTAGGGTCTTGTGTGCGGGCCTTCCGAGCGAATTTATGCGTCTAATTTATGCGTCTTCGGGGGCCCCCGGGCATCAAAGGTGAACGCAACGGGTGGTCTCGGCCCACGCCGCCCGTGTCCATGGCATAGTGGGAATCACATCGACGAAGGAGACCGCATGAAGACGATTCGCGTAGTGGGAGCCCTCATGGCGTTGCTTTCCGGTCCGGCCCTGCTCGGCACCGCCTCGGCCGCCGCCTGTGACGGAAAAGAAGGGAAAAAGTCGGTCGTGGGCTCGTTGGCGTGCGACGGCAAAGAGGGCAAAAAGTCGCTCTCGTTGGCGTGCGACGGCAAAGAGGGCAAAAAGTCGCTCTCGTTGGCGTGCGACGGTAAAGAGGGCAAAAAGTCCGTTCTCTCGTAAAGGGGGGGGACGAACGCGCCCGGGCGGTGTCCCGTGCGAGGCGGAGGACCTCCGGGCCTCCGCCGGGATGCGGCGAGAGCTTGTAAACTCTCCCGTGGTGCACAGGTGGCCGACTTCGTTTAATCTGCGGCGCATGACGCACCGGCCTTCGTGTTCGTGGGTTCGTTTCTGGGTGATGGGTGGAACGCTCGTCGTCGGCGCATGTGACGACGAGAGTTCTCGGGTTTTTCGAGAGGACGGTTCGGCGGCCTCAGGAGACGCCTTCCTGGTTCCTTTGGACGCCCCGGGCGCTTCCGACGCAGAAGATCGCGACGCTCCCGAGGAAACGCCGAGCCTTCCCGACGCCGGAAGCTTCGATGCGGGTGGGGAGGGCGGCTTCGAGGCTGGGGTGCTTAACCTCGAGCAGGGGTGGATGCTGCACAACTGGCGGCTCACCGACGACAACACGGGCCTGGCGAGGTACCAGTTCGAGAACGATGGCCTGGTCGCGATCCAAACGGCTAACCCCGACCCTTCGGCTTACGTCAATCTGCAGACCTACGCGAGCGTGGTCATTCGGGGCACGTTCAGCATCCAGACCACGAGCGACGACGACCTCGTGGGTTTCGTGTTTGGTTGGCAGGATCCCGAGCGGTTTTACTTGTTCGATTGGAAACAAGCGACCCAGGTTTACAACCCGTGCGGTTCTGCCCAGGTCGGGGCCTCTTTGAAGCTGTTTGCGGGCAACGGGGCGCCCGACAAGTGTGAAGACTTCTGGAACTCGTCCGGGAGCCCGCGGGCGACGGTGCTGGTGAACCGCAGCGAAAATCCCGCAGGCTGGAAGGACAACGGAACCTATCAGTTCACGCTGACCTGGAAGCCTGGCGACATTCGCATCGAAGTGCGCGAGGGGGAGAACGTGGTGGTGAGCCTCGTCTCGAACGACGCGACCTTCACCTCGGGCAAGTTTGGCTTCTACAACTACTCCCAGCAGGCCGTGCGCTACGAGGGCTTCGAGGTTCAGCCGGCGCCCTGAGTCTCTTCGGGTACGGGCGGCTGTCGGCGGGCTCGAAAGCCAATCGACCGGTCGAACGAGACCAGCAGCACCAGCACGATGATGGGCAGGAGCATCGACGCGTAGCCGTAGCGGAGGTACCCGATGGGGCCCACCACGGCGCCCGCGAGAAACGACACGAAAATGGCTGTATGCAAGCGCAACATGTTGAGCTCGGGAACATGGCGGTATTGCAGCAGGGTGTGCCAAAGGCCCCGGGAGCCAGGTGCGCGCCGTGCGCTCCACGCCCATCGCAGGGCTCGCACGGTTTCGATGCCCATGTCCGTCACGATGCCGGTCAGATGCGTGGTGCGGACCACCGCGCCCGAAAGGTTGGTGACCATCGCGTTTTGCATGCCCATGGCGGCGCAGAGCAGGGCTGTCGTGACCAGGGTCAAAAAGGGCAAACCTTTGGGCTCGGCGAGCCCCAGTCCCGTGACTGCCAAAAGCGTGAGCACCTCGCCTTCGAGCGTTCCGGAATAGGGGCTCTTGTCGCGGACCCGGGCGCGCTCGGCCAGGGCCGCTGCGAATACGGCGCCCAGGAAAAAGCTGAGGACCAGGACGAGGGCAGCCAAGGCGCCCTCGCGGTTCCCCTGGGCCAGGTCGTCGCCCACGCGCGCGACACTGCCCGTCACGTGGGAGGTGTAGGAGCCCACGATGAAAAACCCGCTGGCGTTGACCGTGCCTGCCACGAAGGGCAAGACGTGTGCCAGCACCTTCGATTCGAGCGCTTTGCGGTTCTTGCGGAAATAGCGGCGCACGGACCACGGAAGATTAACCGGGTTCGAGCGCCGGCCCAAGAGAGGGCACGGACTCTCGCTGCGTCAGTGTGACGCTTGGGGCTAACGGACGAGTGAAAAGACGTTGTCCGCAGCGCCTGCCAGCGGTGTGATTTCGTATCCGGGTCCTGCGCTCGAACCGTTGACCGGAAACGTTCCGTTTTGCTTGCAGACATGCCCATTCAGGGTCGAGTCGTAGCTATACGTGAAGTAAGTGGTCACCGCTTTCGAGGTAGCCTTCGCACGCTGGAACACGGTCACGTCGAGGCCACAGTCGTGGCCGACGTAGTGGGCGAACGCGCCCTCGTTGGCGGTCTTCTTCGTGACCTGAAGCCGCTGGGTGCATTCGCTGTCGGTGTAGCGAGACAGGAACTGAGCGTCGGGAGTCTCGGTCAGGCAGTGAAACTTGTCGTCGGAGCCGAGCGCCATCCAGCACGGGACTTTCGCGTCCTGGTCCTGGAACCCGAGGTGCCATCGGTAGCTGGAAGAAACGGCCACGTAGCGATGCTCGATCGTGCCTTTCGTTGCGACCTTGATGTCGGCCCTTGGCAGGTCGACGAGAGCGAGTGGGGGGAAGGACGTTGGAGCGAAGCGTCGGCCTGAACGAGCAAAGCAGCGCTGCGTGCCGTCGTTTCCGCGCACGGACACGTAGAGGACGGTGTTTGTCGTTTGGCCGGGGACGCGTTCGTAAATCTGGTAAGCGGTTGCTGCCGTCGAGGTGGGAACGAACAGGTGCTGCGCGTCGCCCAACAGCACGGCAGTCTCCGAGGGTTGCTTGCACTTGTCGTCGAGGAAAAAGGGGCCAGGCGCTCGCACGACGGGAAGGCAATGTGCCTCGGCGTCGCTCGACTCCCGCCAATCGCAGGGGGTGTCTCCGATCGCCGCCGGGAAGTACCAGCCCTCGACTGCTTCGGACCCGTCTTCACCAACTGTCTTGGCCACCTTGAGGTTGACCCGTACCGCTTCGTTCGTCCTCTCGCCCTTCACGAAGTCAGAAGGGGGACGTTTAGCCCCTCGCGGATAGACGAAGACCTGCTTGTTTGTAATGGTTTCGGCCTCGCACGAGGCCCCATCGCGTTGCAACCGATAATTTTGCCCTTTCGAAAGAGGGATTCCCAAGTCGAAGACGGGTGCGGGCGCGGCGAAGGCGACCTCGGTGGGCGAGGGTGAGAGCAACGGCTGGCTGTCGACCCACCACGTAATCAGCTTGGCCGTGGGGCAGTATGCGCGCGTGCCGAACGCCACGGGTTGCTGGCAGCCCGCGTCTGCGAAAGCTTCACCGAGGGCCGAGGCTTGCGCGTTCTCGGGCAGGCAGCGCCAGGATCCATCTTCGGCGGTTCGAAAGGTGCAGTACGTGGAAAGCTTGGTGTCGAACAGCGGCAGCGGGTTGCTTCCGCCGTAGGAACGATAGTTCGGGTCGATGAGGCCCCCCCGGATGGTCGCGAGCGGCGCCTTGATGTCTCCCCCAGTCACGAAGCTTGCTTGGAGTCGGGTACCCCCGTCGTAAAGCCAGCGTACCGACGCCGTCCCCGAAGTCCCGCCGGCGGGGCTCGCTCCGCCCTGGTTCAAGGAACCTCCCGTTCCCCCGGTGGCGGCCATGGCTCCTCCGGCGCCCGGGGGCATCGCTCCTCCGGAGCCTTCTGTGCGGCCTCCTGCGCCTCCAGGGCCTTCCAGGCCGCCGTTCCCTCCGCTCGCGGCTGGCGAGCCCGCCGCTCCCCCGAGGCTGCCTCCGATGCCCGAGCTTCCCGCTTCACCGCCCCCACCAGCGCTTCCGTCCGGCCCGGAAGGCTCCGTTCCGTCGTCCGCCCGATCCGCGCTCGAGCCGCACGCCGTCAGAGTGAGCCCCAGGAGGCCAAGCGCCGTGAGGGCGCATTTCAACCCCGCGTTCGCGCGGCCCTGCTTGCCGTACCGGTCCGTAATCCTGCTCATTTTTGAGTCCACTAGGATAGTGTCCCGGGAAGGCGAAAAGTTACACCGCAATCTGCGAATGATTGCGTGGGCCACAGCGAGGCGCGCCCGCCTTGCTGCGTCGGTGGGCGAAGGGTATCGAAACCCGCGGGCTTCAGAGCAAAGAGAGCTGGCGAGCGCGGACGACGCCGGTCGTGAGACCCCGCCCCTGGGCGAGCGCGGCGGCGCGGTCCAGAAGTTCGGGGGCCAGACGATCGTCGGGCTGGTGCACGAACCAGTACGCGGTGTGAAGGCCGGCGCTGCGCCAGGCCATGAGCCTGTCGAGCCAGACGGCCGTTCGCGCTTCGTCGCTGGGATGGAGCGCGTTGCCCACGAAGCGCACGAAGGCCGTAGGCGTGGTGAGCGTGGCGTGGCAGACGTCACGGCGTCCCGCCACGTCCGTGATCACGGTACCGGCGTTGGGACTTTTGCCCAAGGCGCGCAGCGCGAGCGGTTGAAGCTGCTGGCCGACGAACCAATCGGGGTGGCGAAACTCGACCGCCAGCGGGCCCGGGAAGCCGGCCACGAAGCGGGCCAGGGCGGCGGCATGGCGCGGCGCAAAGGTGGGGGGCAGCTGCAGGAGATAAGGCCCAAGCCTGGGGCCAAGACCGCTCATGAGCGCGTGAAACGCAAACGCACGTGGAAGAGCCTCCTCTCGCAGGCCGAGGTCGTGCGTGATGGGGCGTGGGAACTTGGGGCAAAAGCGGAAGCTGGGGGGCGTATCCTTCACCCACGAGGCGATGGTGGCCTCATTGGGCTCGCGGTAGAACGTCGCGTTCAGCTCGATCGCGGGCAGACGCTCGGCGTAGCGTTCCAAAAAGCGGGCGGGCGGCGTGCCCGCAGGGTAAAGCGATCCGAGCCAATCCCGACGTGCCCACGCGGGCGCCCCCATGCGCAACCAGGGGGCGTCTTCTGGCGGAGGAGGCGTGGCCGAGGCCAGGCAGCGGGTGGTGGCCGGCGCGTCGGTTGGCAACGCGAAGGAGACGCCGTCGAGATCGCTTCGTTTGCCGAAGTCCAAGGTACGTCCGGGCCCACAGAAACCGTGCGAGGCGCGGGCGCCTCAGGGGCAAGGCATACGGAGGAACCCGATCCGGCTCGATTTGCGGTCGACGTAGGCCACCGCATATTCGGTGCCGGTGTGAACGACGACCGGGAAACGACCGTTTTGCACCCTGAGGGGTGAAATGCCGATGGGCCCGCGCAGCGCCACGCCCGCGGGGGTGTACTGTTGCCCGATGACCTGGGCGCCGTCGGGGAAGGCGTGGAAGGCAACGAGCGCGTTGGTGCCGTCGAAGCCCAGCGTGGGCCAGGACGATAGGCCCACGCTGTCGAACACGCTGAAGGCCGTCCGCACCGATGTGGCGTTCCCCGCGACGAAGGCCGCCCAGATCCGCTCCTGCCCGCCGCGGCTATCCTCCCAGGTGACGAGCCATTCGGAGCCAAGCCACGCGGCCTGCGGGTTGGTGGCAGGACCCGGGATGCCGGTCCTCAACTTGGCTTCTTGGACCAAGCTCAAGTTGCCGTCGAGCAGCGCGAGGCTCAGCTCCGAGGGGCCTTCGCCCGTCACGTAAGCCACGGCCAGGTGGGTTCCGTTCGTGCTCAGGAAAGGGAAGCGCGTGGACAGCCCGGCGACGTCGAAGAGCTTGGGGGGCGGGGTGGCCAGCGCGTCGGCCGCGGCATCCACCGCGAAGACCTTGATCCACTCGCGCTTCGTCGCATCGTTCGGATCCGAGTCACGGAAGGTGACGAAGGTCTTTCCGAGTGCGCTCAGCACGTAGGGGCGCCGCTCGATGGGCCGGGTTTCTGCCATCAGCTTGACCGTGCCCGTGGGGGCAAAGGTGGCGTCGAGCAGGCGCGCGTTGACGAGCCAGGAGGCGCACTCCGGACCGTCTTTACCTTGCACAATTTGGGTGCAGTCTTCCCACGTCACCAGGTATCCCCCGGCGTGAGGGGCAATCTCGGGATTCTTCGCCCGAATGGTGCCGGCCCCCACCTGCACATCGGCGATACCCTCGGGCAGGCCTTCGGCGCTGAGGCGCCGAAGATAGATGCCAGGGGCATCCTCGCGGGCGTCACCCCAGAGCACCGTGAAGCGGTTGTCGCCCCAGAGCAACGCGGGCGCCACCGAAGCGCCCACGCCCAGCGTTTGAGGCTGCCCGGGCGTGCACGCGCTCAGCAGCACGTCGGCGCCCCCGGCGTCCGGGGCAGGCGGGGCGCCCAGGTCGGGGCCGCTGTCCGGAGCGGTGGGGAGGGCATCGGTCAGGGCGTCAGCCGGGGAGCCGGCGTCGGCGGGGGCATCGGGAGCGGCGCTGTCGGCAAGAGGCGCGTCGGCGGCGGCATCCTTCGGGCCACCGCCCTCACCGTCGTCGCTACAGGCAAAGAGCGAGACCATGAGCACGCCGCCCGCCAGCCCCAAAAGCCCCCGCATCGCAGAACGCCGAAACCAAAAGTCGTGCATCGTGGCCCGTAGGCTAACGCGCTTCTCGCGGCGGGACAAGACGGCGAGCCGCCCCCCGTAGGCGGCGGCCCGGTCAGCCCATCTCGATCTCGGGGAAGCCCATCGTGGCGGCCCGATCCGCGTGGCCGAGCTTCGTGATGTTCACGCCCACGGCCTTGACCGCCGAGAACATCACCCGGGGCGCGATCTCGCCCCTACCGCGCACGTGCACGCCGCTGCGAATGGCGCCACCGGCCTTGCCTACCAGGAGCAAGGGATGGTCTTCCCAGTTGTGGTCACCCGCGTCCGCGTGCTCGGAGGTGCCGAAGATCAGCGTGCGATCCAGCACGTTGCCGTCCCCTTCCGGGATGGCCTTGAGCTTGCGGCTCAGATCCGCGAGGTGCTTCATGATGAAGCGCACGATGCGGGCGTGCTCCTCCGTCTGCGACTTGCCGTGGGTGATGTCCTCATGGTGCTGCCCGCTCGAGTCCACCTCCCAGTAAATCGACTGCGACTGATTGGCCGACCATTCGTAGGAGAACACCCGTGTCAGGTCGCAGGCGATGGCCACCGCGAGCAAATCCGACATCAAGGTGGCCTTCGCGGCCTTCTCCTCTTTCGTGGACCCGTCGCCGAAGTTACGGGTGCCAGGCGCGTCGGGGGCTGCGCACGAAACCGACGTGGGCATTTGCTCCCTGATTTGGAGTGCATCTTCGATCGCGCGCAGGCCCGCCAGGTGTTGTTCGAGCCTTTGTTTATCGGCACTGCCGAGCTTCTTGACGAGATCGTCCGCGTCGCTGCGAACGGCGTCGAGCATGCTCTTTTTGGCCTTGAGCGTGGCGTCGAGCAGCTTGTCGGCGGGGGCGTTCGGGGTGCCGGGCATCGGCAGACCCCCACCTGCAAAGAGGCGATCGTAGAGCGCCTGAGGGGAAGGCTCGTGACGGTTATAGGCCGTGCCGCCCCGGTTCCAGGAGCTGTTGCTCGCGTAGGGCCCTTTGCGGCAGATCCCCACGGGGATGAGGTTGAACTTGGTTTTGCCTTTCCACGCCTCGGCCACGAGGGCATCGAGTGAAGGCTCGGGCATCGCCTGGCCGCGGTAGGTCCCCACGCAGCTGCCCTGGCAGACCGTCAGGTCGTGACTGTTCGAAAGCGCGATGCCGCGGGCCGGAATGTGCCCCGGGCTGGTCTCGATGTGCGACAGACCCGTGACGACGCTGACGTATTGCTGGAGGTCGGCAAAGTCCTTGAGGGAGTCGGACAGGGGGAAGTTGGGCCCGGTTTGTGCGGGGACCCAGGACTTGTAGTTGATGCCACCGCCCCAGTGGAAGACCCCGAAGCGCATGGGCAGCGCGGCGTTGTCGGCTGCCCAGGCGTTGCCGTTGCCGTTGAGCATGCCCTCGAGGGTAGGCAGGGCCAAAGACACGCCCACCCCGGCGAGGGAGCCTCGGAGGAACGTGCGGCGGTCGAGGCGCTGGGGGGCCACACTGCGGATGATCGAAGGCTTTTTGATCTTCACGTGCTCGTCCTTCTTCACGTTGCTGAACCTGGGTGGTGCCTACTCTTGCGCCATGAAGCGGAACGCAGGCGACAAAACCACCTCCCGCGCGAGTCGCTTGAAGCTGTGGTTCGCGGTCTTGAACTTCTCACTCGCGACGTCCACGGCGCCCTCTTGCTTGTCCCCGATCTCCTGGCCTGTCGCGAAGGTGAGGAGCTGCTTCGTCAAACACGTGAGCGTGCGCGGTTGCTCTCTCAAGAACTTCGCCAGATCCCGAGGGTTCTGAACGGCTACCGTGTCGATCTCCCCCGACGTGTCGATCGCCATTCCGGCCTCTTCGCTGCGCACGCGGCCCATGCCGTCCAGGCCCTCGAACGTGAGGCCCACCGGGTCGAAGAGCGCGTGACACCCGCTGCAGTTCGGGTTGTCGCGGTGCTCTGCGAGCCGTTCGCGCAGGGGTAAGCTGGGATCGGCATTTTTGAACGAGGTGTCTAGCCCTTGAGGGGGGGCGGGGACTTCGTCGCACAGGATTTGCTCCCGCACGAACACGCCGCGTTTGGTGGGTGAGGTCCGCTGTGAGTAGGCGTTGGCGGCCATCACTGCGCCCGACGTGAGCAGCCCCGTTTGCGCCGCACCGAGCTCGCGCGTCTCGAATCCGTCGCTTCCGCCCGAGAGTCCGTAGGCGGTCGCCACCTTCCGGTTGATGATGGTCGTGGTGCCGGTAAGTACGTCGAGCGCGTCGCCGTCGCGCTCGAAGACGAGATCTTCGAGGACCCTCCGGAACTCTTCGCGGTAGGCAGCCAAGAGGTCAGCCGTCCACTCCGGAAACACCTCGGGGTCTTTGGCTGCGGCGGTGAGCTGCGACACCTTCCAGTTTTCCTCGAAGAACTTGGTGACGAACGCGCGCGCCCGTGGATCGTCGAGCATGCGATCCACCTGGGCGCCGATGTCTGCGTTCGAGACCAACTTGCCGGTCTCGGCGGCGTTGAGCAGCGCTTCGTCGGGGCCCGTGTTCCAGAGAAAGAAGGACATACGGCTCGCCAATTCGAGGCTGCTCAGCTTGCGAAGGCCGGTTTGTGCGTCCGCTTCGCCCTGGAAGGGCACGTAAAGGAAGTGCGGTGACTGCAGCAAGCCCGCAAGGACCACCTTGAATGCCACCGTCAGGGATTCGGCGTCGGTGCCCACGGCCGCCATCACGGCCGTGTAGCGGCTGACCTCTGCCTCGGTCAAGGGGCGCCGCCAGAGCCTGCGGCCGAGGGCCGTCACCGCTTTGCCCACGCAGGCGTCGTTGGCCGCCTTGGGCGTACAGGCCGCCAGTGCGGGGATGGAGCTCTTGCGGCTCCAGATCTGTTCGGCGAGGTCCATCGCGGCTTCTTGGTACTGCTCGACCCCGCGTTCCGAGGTGCCCACCGCCGCCGCGCCCAAAGACAGGAAGGGGCGGTTGGTCTCGTCGGCTTCGATGGGTTTGTCGAGCTTGACCTCCGGCCCGAACACGTCGGCCAGAGTGTTGTCGTATTGCGTCCGCGTGAGACGCAGCATGTGGGCCGCAGGCGGCGTAAACGGCTTGTCGTTGACGACCACAGTGGTGCCGCCGCTTCCCCCGCCTCCTCCGGCGCCCGGCGGCATCACGACCACGCCGGTTCCGTCGTCGTCCCCGGATCCGTTGTCGCTCCCGCTAGGCCCTTCATCACCGGGGTCCTGAGAGGACACGCGGCCGGAGCACGCCGAGGCGAGCACGCCCACGAACAACAGCGAGAGGCGGCCGGCGCCGAAGCGCGACCCGCGCGCGCCCCGAGTAGCTTGGCGCGTCAGAGCCGGGCAATGAGGGAGGCTGGTGCGTCTCAACGGGAACTCCTGGCTGAGGTTCGGCCCTACGGGCCCATCGGCTCAGTCCTCAAATGCAACTACCAGACCAAACCGGAAACGCGGCGGAGCCCCGGCGTTCACCGCGTCTGCGCCTGCAACCCCGTTGGCTGTGGCCTACGAATGTTGGCTTCCGCCAACAGTCTGCCTGTACGCCGCGGCCTTCCGCGCGCGCGGCCCCAGACCTGGCTGCAAAGACCTTCCGGACTGTTACCCTCAGGCCCGGTGAAGACCCGAGCCCTCCTTCTCGTTTGTTTTTTTGGCAGCGCCGCCGTGCGTTCCGCCCGCGCCGAGACCCAAACCGAACACCAGATCTGGGTGGCCAGCATCGCCCAGGCCCGGCTGCGTCCCGGAAGCCGGGTGCTGGGTTGGTTCGATCTGCACGATCGCCGACGGGACGGTGCGACCGTACTCATCGTGCGCCCGGGGGTGGGCTACCAAGTGGCCGAGCGTGTCAGCCTCCACGTGGGTTACGCGTGGATTCCCACCTTCGTCGACGAAGGGGCGAACCGCCACGAGCATCGCAGCTGGCAGCAGCTGCTTTGGACGCTTCCTGCCCCTGCAGGTTGGAGTTTTTCCCTGAGGCCGCGTCTCGAGCAGCGGGTCTCCCTTGGCAGCGACGACCTTGGCCACAGGGCACGGCTCTTTGTGAGGGGGGCATGGGCACCTTGGGCCGAAAGCCCCCTTCTGCTGGCAGTTTGGGACGAGCTGTTTTTCCAGTTCAACGACACGAGCTGGGGCGCCCAGCGAGGCTTCGACCAAAACCGCGTCTTCGTCGGTCTCGGCGCTCCGGCCCTCCCTGGGATGCGCGTGGAGGTGGGGTACCTCCACGTGTATCTGCAGCGCGAGCCCGACGATCAAGTGAACCACAACTTGGCGGTCAACGTGTTCCTTGCCTACTGAGAGGCTGCCGGTCACTCCACGACGTGGGGATCCACCTCGATGCCCACGGGGCAATGGTCCGAGCCCATCACGTCCGCGCTGATGAACGCCCGTCGCACGAACGCGTGCGCCTCGGGTGAGGCCAGCACGTAGTCGATGCGCCAGCCCACGTTGCGTGCGCGGGCACCCAGCCGCTGGCTCCACCAGGAGTAATGCCCTCCTTCGGCGTTGAGGGCGCGGAACGTGTCGACCCATCCCGCCCGCACCCAGCGCGCGAACGCCTCGCGCTCTTCGGGCAAAAAGCCGCTGGTCTGGTGGTTGGTCTTGGGGCGCGCCAGATCGAGTTCGGTGTGGGCAGTGTTGTAGTCGCCCATGACGAACACGTGGTGCCCCGCGCGGCGAAGCTGCTCCACGAAAGCCAGGGCGGCCTCGTAGAACGCCAGCTTGTAGGGGACGCGGCTGTTGTCGCGGTCCTTGCCGCTGCCCTTCGGAAAGTACGCGTTGGCAACCACGAGCCGACCGAAGCGCATCCACTGAAAGCGCCCCTCCACGTCGAAGGCGGCGTGCGCGAGTCCCGCGCCCACCTCGTCGGGGGCCCTGCGTGCCAGCATCCCCACACCGCTATACCCGGGCCGTTCGGCGGGCGTGTAGTGCGTGTGCCATTGCGGCAGAGAAACGAGCGCTTCGGGCAGCTGATGGGGGAACGCGCGGACCTCTTGAAGACCCACGATGTGGTGGGGGCCTCCTTGCAGCCAAGGCACGAAGCCCTTGCCCACGCAGGCGCGCAGGCCGTTGACGTTCCACGAACAGATGTTCCAGGGCGCGACTTGGCGTCGGGAGGAGGGCATGAAGGGCGGCGTATACGCCGACGCCCCGCCGGCCGGCAAGCGCGGCCCTTCGGATGCAGCCAGGCACCGCTGCGGCGCGCCTCAGGGTCCGGGCGCGGAGAGGTCGGCGACTTCTTTCGCCGAAAGCGCACGTGCGTAAAGCCGCACCTCGTCGATGAGGCCCTCGAAGCGGTTCGAGAGGCCTTCGCCCGCGAGCGGCGGTGTGCCACAGAAGGTAAGGGGCCCCACCTGAGGCGTAAACCCGGGGCCCGCGTCGCTCTTCACTGCCGCCTCGGCACCGTTGACGTAGAGCCTGAGCGTGTTGCCCTCGAACGTGACGGCCAGGTGTGCCCACCTATCGTCAGGTAGAGGGGCTCCCACGAAGAACCGGCCCACGTCGCTGATGAACCCGGGCCGGCCCGCGGCCAGACCCAGCCAAAACGCCTCGCGCTCGGAGGACTGCCCGCGCCGGGCAATGACGGTGGAGCGTCCTCCGCTTCTCGTACGCTGGGGCATGACCCAGGCGCTCACGGTGAGGGCGCTTTGCACGCTTGTCAGGCCCCCGGCTGGCGCGGCGGCGCCCCCGCACACGAAGGCTTTCCGGATGCGTCCCGGGGCTCGCGTGGGAAGCGAATCGCCTTGCACCAAGGCATGGCAGGCGAGCGGACCGGCGTCGTCGAGGCGCGGGCCGTCTTGTTCGTCCATGGCCCAATGGCCGAGCAGTCCGACGGGGAGGGGGGGATTGGGGGCGTCGGGCTCTTCGGACGGGCCGTCACCAGGCGAATCCGGGCCGCTCCCTGGGTCGGCGGGGGGAGGGGCCGCGTCGGGCATGGGCATGGGCATGTCGGGCATGGGCATGTCGGGCATGGGCATGTCGGGCATGGGGTTGGGCGCCGGTACGGTAGGGGTCAGGTCAGTGGCGCTGGCATCGGGAGGCACGGCGGTCGCATTCGTAGGGATGGGCTCGTTGATAGGGGCGGCGTCGGAGGATGCCCTGGGGGGACCGGCGTCGGGTGCCGCGTCCACGGCGTTGCCGGAGGGGCCGCGGGGAAGTTCCCCCCCAAACCCGGTCACCCGGGTGTCCGGGCCGCAGGAGGGGGTGAGGGTCCACAGGAGCAGGCAGCCCACGAACCAATAAGGCCCTCCGCTGAAGTGTCGGTCGGGGTCGTGGTTAGGGTCGAGACGAAGCGCTCGGCCCTTCGAGGAGGGGCGTCGTGGGTTCATGGGTCAAGCCTTTGCGCGGTGTCGAACGGCGCTTACAACGACACTCAGGTGGCATACCTTGACCCGTTTTTATGCCGCGCAAAGACTGTCCCTGCGATGCATGGACGTTCGTCAGGGCTAGCTGGACTGGGGAGCTCACGATGGCTCAGGGCCCGATCAAGCCGATGCCGAAGTTGAGGCCATCTTGGTTGCGCCTGACCCCGATGAGACGGGCAGCGCTTGGGTCCGTGAAGGGCAAGACGGTGCTTCCGTCGTAGTAGCCCCCGAGATCTCCGGGACCGATGACCCCATTGTCGTCGAGATCGACACCCACGAAGACGCTGTACGCGTCGGCGGGCGCTAGCTCCTTGATGCGGTAGGAAATGGTGGAGGACGCCGCAGGCGCACGGGTTTCGGCGCTTTCATCGAAGATCCCCAGTGACCCGGGGCGGCCCGCGTTGAGCCCCAGCACCACGCGGGCTCCCTCTGGAAGGGGCGGCGCCACGGTGACGGTGCCGGTCACGGTGACGTAGCCGGTGAGGGCGGGCGTTCGGGGCGACAGGGTGACCTTGGTCTCCTGAGAGGCGTCTTCACCGCCACAGGCGGCGGCCAACGAAAGCCCCCCGAGGAGCACGAATCGCGCGAAGGCAACGAGGGAGGAGCGCATTCCGGCAGCATACCGGGGGCCCGGGCCCGATTCCCGCATCGAACCTCGCGAAAGTGCCCTGCTATAGTGGCCTGCTTCGTGAGCGTGCTCGATCAGCTCGGTTGGGGGCCGTTTTTCTCGGCTCAACTGCCAAATCTGAATCTCCCCGGACCCTCCGCCCCGGGGGAGGCGTCGGCCCGTACGGTCGCGGCCCGGGTCGTGGAAGAGCAGAAGCGCTATCACTTCGTGACGACGGCGCTGGGCACCCGCCTCGCGCGCATCGCAGGCAAGCTGAGGCATGCCGCCCGCAGCCGCGCCGACCTGCCCGCCGTGGGAGACTTCGTGCTGGTCGAGGAGCGCGCTTCGGACAACACGGCCACGATCACGCACGTGCTCGAGCGACGAACGAAGCTGTCGCGCAAGGAACCGGGCACGGATGACGAGCAGGTGCTGGCCGCCAACGTCGACGTGGCCTTGGTGGTGCACGGGCTCGACGTCGAGCCCAACCACCGCAGGCTCGAACGCTTCCTGGCCACGGCCGCGCGCGGCGGCGTCAAGCCGATCGTGGTGCTGAGCAAGGCTGACCTGTGCGCGCCCACCGCCGTCGCGGAGGCCACGGCCGAGGTGCAGCAGCTGGCGCCCGGCACGACCGTCATGGCGCTCTCCGCCCGGCAGGGGCAGGGGCTTTCGGCCCTGTGGGATCACATGGGCCCCGGCACAACGGCTGTCGTGGTGGGCCCGTCGGGGGCGGGCAAGTCCACCTTGGTGAACCACCTTGCAGGTGCGGAGCTGGGGGCGGTCAGCGAGGTGCGGGAGTCCGACGCGAAGGGCAGGCACACGACCACCGCGCGCACCCTGTTCACGCTGCGCGACGGTACCTTGCTCATCGACACCCCGGGCATCCGCGAGATCGAGCCTTGGGATGCCGCCCCGGGTCTCGACGACGTGTTCGCGGACGTGGCGGGCGTGGCCACGGCCTGCCGCTTTCGCGATTGCACGCATGAACGCGAGCCCGGCTGCGCCGTACGGGAGGCGGTGGCCGAGGGGCGGCTCGTCGCCGAGCGGTACCAATCGTTTCAGAAGCTGCAGGCGGAGGCACGGGCTCAACGTGAGCGGCAATCCCCCTGGCTCAAGCCCAGACGCCCGTAAAGCACGACAGACCTAGATCTTGATCGGCGTCGTCGCGCGAGGGCCCTTGAAGAGACCATCGCCGTCCCGGTCCACGAAAAGCGGGCTCGTGACGGCGAACGCCGGCGTGCCCGGTGCTTGCCCGGGTCGGGGCGCACAGCGCGAAAGTCCGTACTGAACCACCGCATCCTCTTCTCCCGTGAGGTGCGGAGGCAGGGGGACCTGGCTGTCGGTTTCTACCGTGACGAACGCGTCCTGCCTATCGAGGGTGAGCGCTTCGTCGGTCGTGAAGTCGAGTGCTCGTCCCGCGCGGGCGAGATTCCAGGTTTTGACGGGGGTCCCGTTCACGAGCAAGCGAACCGTGTCCACGGGAACCCAGTTCGGCGCTTGCACGCGCACGCGCACGGGAACGGTGTCGTCCGTGTGCGTGACCAGCTGACCTTCCGAAGCCGTCCCGCTGCGCAAGGTAACAAAGGGCGCGGTGGAGGCAATCGTTCGGCGCGCGCGCAGGGCCTCGGCCAGTCGGGTCGGCATCGGGCTGTCGCTATCGCCATCGCCCAACCGCACCCAGGTGCGCGGGTATCCAGGCACCATGGCGGACACGTAGTGGCTGTCGGAGCCGCCGACGGGCGCGGAGATGGCGTTGTACGAGAGCAAGGCCAGCCAGGTGTCCGTGGCGTCGCGCATACGGGTGCCGCAGGTCTGCCAGCCGTTCAAGACCTCGAAGGCATCGTAGCTTTGCGGACAGGGCGGCGGGGCTCCAAAATCCTTGCGGGCCCAGCCGCCGCAAAAGCCCTCGTCCATGTAGGCCTGCCATCCGAGCCGCGGGTGGTTCGCGACCACCACGGGGCGCCCCTCGAGCGCTCTTAGGTCCTGAAAAAAAACCTCGAGGGGAAAGGGGCGAACGACGGGAGCGCCGCGGCCCGGCTTTCCGGGGTCGAGGGGCAAGGGAAACACCCCGAAGTGAGAGTTGGGCCCCGCTTGTTCGTTCCCTGTCACGACCTGGATCGGGTGTTGGCCTTTCCACAGCTTGGCGACGACGGGAGCGAGATCCACCAGCACGCCGTGGTTGGTCGAGACAAGCACGTCGAGGCCGTTGACCGCCGCCACCTTGAGCTGTTGCTCGGCATTGGCGTGGGCATCGGGAGACTCGGGGGCGTTGTGCACATGCACATCTGCCGAAACGTATCCGGTGGTGTCCACCGTGCGAACGAGCGTGGCGTCGAGGGTGACGCGGCCCTTGCCTTCCCGCAGATCGACCGTGTAGGTGGCCGTGTCGTACGTGGCGCCGCGGCTGACGATAACCTCGTAGATGCCGGGGACGAGCTCGCTCTGCACGGGCGTTTGTCCTCCCACGTCCAAGTGCGACCAGGGGGCGCCTACGGGAATCGTGGCCTCCCCCCGCCAGACCGCCATGCCGTGCCGAAACGCCAACAGCCCCGCCTCGGGGTCGAGCTCCACCGCCGAACGTCCCTGGGCCCACCCCGGCAAATCGGCAAAGTTGCCGAACGCCACCATCTGCTTGTCCGCACCCCGGAAGCTGACGAGCCCAGGCATGAGCGTGCGCGTGGTGCCGTCGAAGATGCGCACATGCAGCCGCGTGCCGCTGGCCTGCGCGGAGGCAAAAGGCCCGGAGGTCTTGGCGGCGGAGGGCCAGTAGGCCCATGTCGCCGCGGAAGCCACCAACAGGCCACTGCCAAGGAGTGCATAGAGCAGACGACGTCGGGGCATGTGGGGGCAAAGGTCGTAAAGGCGCCCAGAATGCCATCGCATCCAGCGCCTTCGCCAAGGTTCTGCCCTGAGCGGGGGCGCTCCGCAAGCGGCCAACGAGAACGCCTTGGTGACAACTCGTTGTCAGCGCAGCGGCTTGGCGGCTTTGTCGCGCGAAAGTGACACGGAGGCGCCGGTCAGCGCATCGACGCTCACCGCCACATCCAGCTCCCGGCCGCTGATCGAGCCGTGACAGCCGCCACAAACCGCATCGAAGAGCTGGCGAGGCACGCCGGGGGTGATCACCTCGCCCGCGCCCATCTGGTGCTCCTCGCGCATCGTGAACACGGGTTGGCCGTCGCCATCGACGAGCTCGAGAATCAGCGGCTTTCCTGCGGGCAGCTCGACCTTGAGGGAACGATCGCTCTCGAGGGCCGCGCTGCCGAGCAGCTTGCGATCCGTGTAGACCCGCTGGGATCCCAGAAGGGCCGCGGGATCCGGGGCGGCCGAGGGGGGCGGAAGCACTTCGTAGACCCTCAACGCACGCGCTTTGTCGAAGGGAGCCAGGTTGCGCCCCCGACGCAGGTTTGCGTCGAGCAAGGTGGCGAGCATGGGCACGTCCGGAAGGTGCATGACGCCTTGGGGCGACTGGGGGTCGTGATAGCCCCCGAACACCAGCTGCGGAACGTTGCGGAAGAGGTGGCGCCCGGCGCGCGCGTAGCCTAGGGCGGCTTCCACCAGACTCTGCGTCTCACCCGACAAGAGCAGCCTCCGGGTGCGCGTGATGGGATCGACGGCCACGAGATCGTAGCGGGGAACGTCCATGGCGGGGGTGCGAACGTTCGCGGCGAAAGACGCGAGGATCTCGCCGTTGGGCGTGGGATGGGGCGAGCGATAAACACCGCTTCCTCCGTCCCGCCCTGTTGCGCTCGGATCGGCAAGCTCGAGCGCGCGAAGGAAGGTGACCTCACTTCGTCCCTCCTCGAAGGTGCCTATCGAGCGGTTGAAGATCCCCAGCGCGCCCCCGCTTCCCCGGGCGTTCGTGTTCGAGAGAATCAGCAGGAAGTTGCGGTCGAGATCTTCGCGGATCTCGGTGGCCTGATCGAAGCCCACCGAGGGGAACACCTGGCCGAAGGTGTCGTCGGAGTCCTTGCGCTGGGCGAGCAGCGGATGGTAGTCGCTGAGGTCCCAGTTGATACGCCGGCCCGCCAACTGATAGAGTTCGGGTGTGGCCTTTTCCGTGGTGAAGGCGATCTGGCCGTTGCCCATGAACGACGGGGCAAGCTCTGCATTCGAAAGCGTGGTCATGCGTTCGATGGTGCCGAAGTTCAAGTCCGGGCCCACGCGGTAAAGATCGGCGTTCGGGAGCAGCCGTTTCAGGGTCAAGGTGCCCGCACGGGTCGACGCGAACACCAGGGCCCCGTTGGGAGCGAAGAGCGGATCGAAGTTGTGAACCCGCACATCCCCCAGCTTGCGGCCCGCGTCGGTCGTGAGCCGCGCACAGGTACCCGCCCCCACGTCGAGCAGCCACAGGTCGAGGCCTTCGTCTGCGCCCGCCCGCACGGCGAAGACGAGCTTGGTGGCATCGTAACTCCACTCGGGACCTCGTACGTCGAGATCCGCACGACCGGCGAGCCCCGCGCACGTTTGAAGGCCGCTTCTCGTGTTCTCGATCGCCTCGATGCGGCCCCCCGGACCGATGAGAGCGTCGGCCAGCTTGAGATCGGCGCCGCCTCGCCACGTGTCGAACTCCACGGGTGAGTCCCCGTCGGCCGGACGGGCCACGAAGGCGAGTGGAATGCGATCGCCAGGGCGCAGGGCCGACACGGAGGTCGCATGATCGCGTCGTTCCAGCCGGTGCCACTCGGCGAGCGTGCACAGGGCGCTTGCCGTGGTGGGATCGTAGGGCGTGGGGCAGGGATCTGTCGAGTCTTCGCTCGGGCTTTCGAGCAAGGCACCGCCGCGATGAGCGATCCCACCGCGCGAAAGAAAGAGGTTCTTCCGCACGAGCCGGGACATCCGCACGTCGGGGGTCTCGAGGGCCATGAACTCGCGGAGCGAGGTCTCGTAATTGCGTCGTACCGCAAAGCTCGACACGAAACCGAGGGCCCCCGGGCGCAAGCGGAAGTCGTTGAAGCCGTTGGGGCTGTGGCAGCCCTCGAGCGAGCAGCCGCGGCGAATCAGCACGGGCATCACGCGCTCGGCGAAAAACGTCTCACCGGCGGACCGGGACGCCACCGCGGGCGGCTCGCTTTGAACGGCCGTCGCGAAGGCCCGCAGGCGGGTCCAGCCCTCGTCGCTCGTGGAGCTGAAAAAGGCCCCACCTGTGTGGCTCACGCCCCCCGCCCGTGGATCGAGGGGCCGCTGCAAGAGCTCACTCTGCTCCACGGCCACACCAGCTGGCGATACGAAGCTCGCGACCCGGAGGAAATTGAAGTCCCTCTCGGCGTCGGTGTCGCCACAGGTGACGTAGAAGTCCGACTGGGCAGAGCCATGGCAGGTCGAGAAGGCACAGGACTCGCGGAGCAAGGGCGCAACGTTGGCCACGTAGGCCTGGTAGGCGGCGCTGGACCGGTTGACCGGGGGGCGTGTTTCGTCGGCAGGAACGGTGGTGTTGCATCCTCCGGCGCCCCGCGGCCGCTCGCGTCCCTCGGGCAGCCCCGTGCGGGTGGCGCCGTTGGCCAGCCACCGCTTGATGAGCTCGAACGCGTCCGAGTTGCGAACGAGGGGCTTGCCACCCGCGTGACGAATTTCGCTGGTGTAAAGCTGTCCGGCGTAAGGAATGAACGTGGACTCTTCCGGTATCGACTTGAGCAGGAGCAGCGGCTCGGGGAACGCCCCGTAGGTGCGCAGGACGTCCGGCCGGCGCACGGCTGCCTCGTACGACGACAGATCCAGGTTGCCGAGGGCCGCGCCCGTGGTGGGGTCGACCTTGTGGCAAGGCGACGTGTTGCCCACGCAGAACCCGTCGAAGATGGGCTGGATCTGCGTGTCGTAGAAGCGGTTCTCGGGAACCTTTGCGCGCTCGCAGCCGAAGGCCGTGCCCGCGAGGACCAGCACGAAGAGGGCGCGCGCAAGCCGCATGCTCGAGGTCACGTCGCTCATGGTATTCGGGAGGAGCTTCGCTTGGCTGAAGGTACCCGTTGACCTTGCGCAGGGGAACGTCAGGGGGCGAGCTTGCCAAGGGCCGCGTTGGCGAGCGACCGTACGAAAGGATCGGGATCCGACGAAGCGCTTCTCTGCAAAGCGGGGCCCGCGGTCACCGCCGGGGCGCGGATCTCACCCAACGCCCAGGCCGCCTTCTTGCGCACGACGGGGCTGGGATCGTTGCCGAGCAGGTGAACGAGTGTGCTCACCACGTCGTTGGCCACGGGGCTCGAAGCGGCGGCGGTACGGGTCGAGGCCACCGTCTCGATGGCGGCCACGCGGACCTCGAGCGCGGCGTCACCGAGCCCACTCACGGCGGCTCCGGGATCCTGGAAGCCGCGCAGTTGTCGCATCGCTTCGAGCGCGGCGGCGCGTACGGGCGCCTCGGCCGCGTCCCGCGCCGTCACGAGCGCGCCCAGGCCGTCCAGATCGCCGATGGCGCCGAGCGCGTGGGCCATGGCAGCCCGGGCTTCGGCGTCGAAGATCGGGTTGTTCAAGGCGGCACCGAGCGGCGTGATGCTTTTCCACGCCCGCATCTCCCCAAGCACGTCGGCCGCGTTGCGGGCACGCCGAGAGTCGGGTTGCGACAGGCGCGTCACCATCTCCAAAGACAGTTCGGGGCGCAGCCCACGGCGGGCAAGCCACCAAGCGGCCACGCGGCGCACCCGGGCGTCTTCGTGGTCCACGAGGGGGCGCACGAGCTGCAGACAGGCGTGACACACCAGCACCTCAGCCCGCTCGAGCTCGGCCTCGATCGCCTCCACGGAGCCCGAACGGATCGCGCCGGCGATCGTGCCGGCCGTGGCGCCCCGGCCCGCCTGGGCGGGCGCCGCACGCAGGAGAAGCAGGGTCAGGAACACTCCCAAGAAGCCGGTACGTGCCATGGCTCAGTTGTTTCCCTTCTTGTTTTCGCGGAAGAAGAACTGCCCGCCCATGTCGATGTTCAAGATGAGCCGGTAGTACTCGTCTGGGGTCAGCTCTATCCCCCCCACGTCGGCGGGATGCACGGCGCCCGCAAAGGCCCGCACCTCGGGCGCCACCGCGGGAAAGCGCTGGGGAGGGTTCAGCTTCTGGATGATCTGCGAGTCGCGCGCGGACCCCGGAGCCATGTGCGCGCGGTAGTCGCCCAGGATCTCCACCACGTTTTCGCCGAGCTCCATGCCGAGCCCTGCCACGGAGACGTAGGAAGCGGGAAACTCCGTGCCCGCGGAGCGCTCACCCACGGCGATCGCCACCTTGTGGCCCCGCAGGTCGAAGGTCACCGTTTGCATCGTCCCCAAAGTCTTGTCGACGATGGTGTAGGTCGGGTTGCCGGGTTTGGCCGGGTCGCCGTCGTGGCAGGCGATGCACTTGGCATCGAAGACGGGCTGCAGAGCCAGATCCCACGGCACCCCGCGGATCTTCTCGTAGCTGAAGTCCATCGACACCCGTTCGCTTCGCGGGACGTCGAGGTCCACGGCGCCCTTTTGCACGGCTTCGATGGTGCCGGGCTTGATGACGGTCGTTTTGGCGCGGTCTTCGTGACAGCCGCCGCAGAACCTCTGCTCCCCGGGGCGCCCGCTGATCCAGATGTCCTCGCTGAAGACAGACATGGCGAACTTGTCCACGAGCTGCTGATGCAAAGGCACGTTCGCAGGCACCTTGGCCGCATAAGAGCCGTCGGCCTGAACCGGGATCTCGGCATAGAGGGATTGTCCGTCGAACTCGGTGAGGCCGAACATGTTGGGAAAGCCCTCCTCCGAAGAGAACCCTTCGAGCAGCCGCACCTTCACCACGGACCCGGGGGCGAGCGTCTTGAGCGATGATTCGTAGACGTTGAGGGCGCCCAACACGAAGCTCTTTTCGGTTTGGTCCACGGGGCTGCTTGCGGGGGTAGGTTCGACCCGCGGCTTGAGGGGCCGCGCCGAAACGTCCCACTGGTTCGAATCGTCCCACACGGGGAAGCGTTTGCCCGTTTTGCCGTCGAAGACGTAAAGGCCAAAGTTGGCGTTGGTCTTCGCCGCCGCGAGCACTTCAGACTGGACGGGCCCATCCGCCCAGGACACGAGGAACTTGAGATCGGCAGGGTTACCGATGGGCTCGGCGTCGTAGTAGCGACCCACATCGGGGAAGGATCGCTCTCGATCGCCGGGAACGAGCGGGGTCAGATCGATCAGCTTCGAGCTCTTTTCGTCGTCGTTGAGATCGACCAGCACCAGCTTTCCTGACTGCAAGGTGCGCTCGCGTGAAGTCGCGACCGCCACGACCCGGGAGGTCTTTTTTCCGGCGGCCGTGGTGTAGCTCGTGACGAACCGGGGCTTGATGTAACTGTTGGTGATGCCGGCGCCTTCTCCGCCGAAGGCTTCCCGCATACCCGTCATGTCCGGGTTCATCAGGCGCAAGTGCCCATCGTTGAGCCGCCCCAGGTGCCGCCACTCGGTGTACATCACCTGGCCGTCGTCGAGCAGCGTGGGCGTCACCCGGTGTGAAACGTTGCGGGGCCCCAGAACCTCCGCCGTGCCGTCGGCGTTGATGACGCCCATCTGCGAGGTCGTGGCACGCTCGTATTCGTCGCGGAACTGGGCGGCTCCTTGTTCGACCACCTTGCTCGTGGTGAACAGGATCTTCTGGCCCGGAATGAACACCGGGTACACGTAGTGGTGAGGACCCTCGGTGATCTGACGGGGGTTGGTGCCGTCCGTGCCGATGAGAAACAGGTGGTAGGTGGCGGCGTTCGCGAGGCGCGCGGACAGAACGATCGTCCGGGCGTCGAAGGACAGATCCCAGGCCATGATGTCGGCCCCGGCGAAGAGGGGATCCGCGGTGAGGTTCGTGAGCGTGCCGTCGGCGGCCGGAGGCGCCAGCTTGACCAGGCGCCCCCCGGGCTTGTAGTCGGTGTAGTCGAAGACGTTGCCCACCCCGTCGCGCGCGGCCCGCTGCAAAAACACGATGGCGTCCACGTCCTGGGGCAAGCCTGACGCCGCCGCGCTGCCGTCATCGCTGCTCGATGACCGGCAGCCTCCGGCCTCTGCCAGGACCAACAGGGCTCCGAGTGTCTTCACGACCCATCTCGTTTGGCTCGTCCGCATGGCTCTCCTGTTTGCAAGAACGTCACCATGGTAAGCGATCGTGCCTTTTTCTCGGCGAAGTTCTCATAGGCCAGCAAAACCATTCATCCTTCTTCCGCGACGGCCTGCAGGTGCAGGTGGGAGGACTCAACGCGCAAAGCCCCCGACACCGGGCCTGAGTTGCGTCACTCACTGCGAGTGACGCCCGGCCCAAGGTTCGACCGGGCCTCCTGGGCCGGTGCAATCCGTGGCACACTCGATCTTGCGTTCACCTGGAACCCTCTTGCCCTCGAACGTCGACGCCCCTCGCCGCCTTGGCCGCTATCGTCTGCGCGAGCGCCTCGCCGTGGGGGGCATGGCCGAGGTCTACAAGGCGGTGGCCGAGGGGCTTTCAGGCTTCGAGAAAACCGTGGTGGTCAAGCGGCTCTTGCCGCAACACCGGCGCGACCAAGAGCTCCTCACCATGTTCGTGGACGAAGCGCGCCTCCTGGGCCGCCTGCGCCACCCGAACATCGCCGAGGTGTATGACATCGCTTGCGAAGGCGACGAGTACTTCTTCGCGCTCGCGTTCATCGACGGCGTCGACCTGCGCGCCTTGCTCGACGACAACGAAGGCGCGCCCCTGCCCCTCGAAGAGGCGCTGTGGATCGTGCGGGAAGTGGCACGGGCCCTCGCTTACGCCCACGACCTCTGCGACGAAGACGGTCGGCCCCTTGGCATCGTGCACCGGGACGTCACGCCCTCGAACGTGCTCGTCGAAACCTCGGGGGCCGTGAAGCTGGTGGACTTCGGTGTGGCGAAGTGGCGGGCCCAGCGCAGCGAAACGAGGCACGGCGTGCTCAAGGGCAAGGTGAACTACATGTCCCCGCAGCAGTGCCGTGGTGAGCCGCTCGATCATCGCAGCGATGTGTTTGCGCTCGGCGTGATGCTCTACGAGCTCACCGTGGGGGACAAGCCTTTTGCGGCTCCCTCCGATTTCGAGACTCTCAAGGCGATAGCCGAGGGTCGCTTCGCCTTGCCTTCTGAGCGGCGCCCGGGCTACCCGGCGCCGCTCGAAGCGATCGTGCGGGGCGCTTTGGCGCTGGCTCCGCAGGAGCGTACGCCCGACATGCACGTGCTGGCAGGGCAGCTGACTTCCCTCATACCCGACGACGGTTTTGCGCGGGGGGCCGCGGGGCTGGCGCTGCGGGCCGGCCGGATGCGCGAGGCCCGCGCCGCAAAGGGCGCGCCTTGCCCAGGCCCCGCCCCCCACATGGCTCTTCGCCCGGTCACCGAGACCTTGCCGGCGCTTCCGGCCCACGCCCCCAAGACCGCGACCGAGAGCCTATCGGGGGGGAGGAGGCGCTGGCCCTGGCTCTTGTTCCCGGTGGGGATGTTCGTTGGGTCGGCTTGGCTGTGGTCGAAGGGCCCTTCTCCCGCGCCGCCCCAGCCGGCGCTCTCCGGGCCTCGGGCCGTCGAGGCGAAGCCGTCATCGAGGCGCCCGCCGGGGATCCCGGCCGTCCCGGCGGCAGCCGCGAACGCACCGCCGCCTCGGCAAGGCGCCTCTGCCCCGCATCTGGCTCCTCCGGCGCCCCGCAAGGCGCGACGCGTGCCGCGGGCCGTGCCGCCGCCAGACCCCGTGGCCCCGCCCGCCTCGGCCCTTCCGCCCGCCCCCCAGGCGCAAGAGCCTGCCGCCAGGCCCAAAAGCCCCGCCGTGTGGGATCCCGATTCCCCGCTTCCCCCCTGACTCCTGTGACCGGCGCAATCGGACGAGGGCCGGGTTATCATCGAGGTGTTGAACGTTGCTGGATCGGGCAAGGGCCGCGGGCGTCGGGGGTCGAGCGGCTTTGGCGCAGGGCTGTTGATGCTCTCGTGGGTGCGCCCGCCTTCGGCTTTGGCAGACCCGTCGCCGGCGCCGCCCGCACAGGCACAGGCGCTTTACGAGGAAGGCCTTGCCCACTATGAGGCCCAGCGCTTCGAGGAGGCCCGCACGGCGCTTGCGCGTAGCCACGGCCTCGATCCCCAGCCGCAGACCTTGTTCGCCTGGGCCCAGGCGGCCCGGCTGAGCGGGCGCTGCGCGGAGGCGCGCCTTCTCTTCGAGCGCTTCATCGATGCGGGAGCGCCCGAGCGCCAGGCGGCCGCTGCCCGCCTGGCGATGCGTCGCTGCGAGCCGGCCGCCCCGCTGCCCCCCCTGACGGCCCCGCCGCGTGTCTCTTTGCCAGCCTGGTATCGAGACGCCTGGGCCGGTGTGGCTCTCGGGACTGGGGTCCTGTCTGCGGTGGGCGGGGCTGCCCTGCTGGTTTCGGCCCACGGCCTTTCGGGGCGTGCCGAGGGCGCGGCCACTTTGGGTGAGGCGCAGCAGATGCGAGGGGAGGCGGAGCGGCGGTGGTCCTGGGGGGTGGGCTTGGCTGCGGTGGGGGCCGCGGCGCTGACCCTGGGGGCGACTCGCTACGTGTGGATCTCGGGGGGGCGCGACGGTGCGGTGCTCGCGCTGGGAGGCCCGTTGTGAGCCGAGGGGCCCTGTGGGGCGCGCCGCTCGCCTTCCTGGTGACGCTCGTGTCCTGCCTCGAGCCCCCGCGCTACGTGTGCCAGTCAGACTTCGCGTGTCGGGTGGGTGCGCGCCAGGGCACCTGTGAGCCCAATGGGCTTTGTAGCTTCGCGGACTCTTCCTGCAACCAAACCACTGGCCGTCGCTACGCCCGTACCGACGATGGCTCGGGGGCTGCCGGCACGTGCGTGCCCGTGGTCTGTGCGAGGGATCGCGTGGTGCAAGTCGCGGCGGGGCGCGGTCACGCCTGTCTCGTGCGGCAAAGCGGGGGCGTGGAGTGCTGGGGCCGCAACGACCACGGGCAGCTCGGCGACGGCACCACCATCACCCGCTCTGCGCCCGTGTTGGTGGCGGGTGTGAGCAACGTCAGGGCCGTGGCGGCGGGCGACGGACACACCTGCGCGCTGCAGGCCGAGGGCCAGGTCCTGTGCTGGGGCGACAACGCCTTCGGCCAGCTGGGCGATGGCACCCTCTTCGAACGACTCACCCCGGCCCCCGTGGCGGCGCTTCCGTTCGCCCGAGCCGTGGCGACCGGCGCCGGGAGCACGTGTGCTCTGTCCCGAGACGGTCTTGTCTCCTGCTGGGGCGCCAACGACGAGGGCCAGGTCGGAGCCCGCGGGGATCCGATCGTGCGCACGCCCCGGCCGGTCCCAGGGCTCGACACCATCGCAGAGCTGGCCTTCCACGCTCGCCACGTGTGCGCACGGAGCCAAGCCGGACGAGTTTTCTGCTGGGGCGCCAACCCCTTCGGCCAACTCGGCGATGGGGGCAGTGGTCCCCGCGACGGCCCCGTGGCCGTGCGGGGGCTGTCGAACGCACGGGCGCTCGCGGTCGGCAATCTGCACACCTGCGCGCTTCGGGGGGATGCCGACGAGAGCGTGGTGTGCTGGGGCGCGAACGGGGCAGGGCAGCTGGGTGACGGCACCACGATCGCCCGGGCCGAACCGGTCCCGGTGCGGGGGCTCACGCGGATCACCGCCCTGTCTGCGGGCGGCGCGCACGCCTGCGCGCGCACCCGCGACGCGTTCGCCGTGTGCTGGGGTTCGAACACCAACGGCCAGCTGGGAGATGGCACCACCACCGCGGCCACCTCACCGGTACGAGTGGTGGATGTGCAGGGGGCCGTGGCGATCGCCTCGGGGGAGGGCGTGGGATGTGCCGTTCGTGACGACGGCTCGGTGCTCTGTTGGGGCGACGATCGCGATGGCACCTTGGGCGCGGGGCGCCCCATCGTGCGTCCCACGCCGGTGCCCGTCTTGGGGCTTTCGGCCGCGCGCGCTTTGGCCCTCGGCCACGATCACAGCTGCGTGGTCGCGGCAGGCGGTGCCGTCTCCTGCTGGGGGGCGGGCTCGTTCGGGCGTCTGGGGCACGGCCTGGCGGTGGACAGCCCCGCGCCCGTGATGGCCGCACCGCTGCCGCCGGCCCTCCAGGTCGCGGCGGGTGGGGCCTTCACCTGCGCGCAGGGCGAGTCCGGGATCTGGTGCTGGGGTCGCAACGAACACGGACAGGTCGGCGATGGCTCTCGTCAGGACAGCTGGCGTCCGGCGCAAAGCTGGTTCGCGCCCTCGCAGGCTCTGGCGCTCGGCAGGGAACACGCCTGTGGCCTCGATGAATCGGGCGCCGTGTGGTGCTGGGGCCGGGGCGACGCCGGGCAGCTCGATGGCCAGCCCCAGGAGGCCCGCGTCGAGGCCCTGCGGGTGCCGGGGGTGCCCGCCGCGCGCGCCCTTGCGGCCGGGGATGCGCACACCTGCGCCCTGACGGCCCGCGGGGATGTGACCTGCTGGGGGGCGGGTCAGGAGGGCCAGCTTGGCCGTGCCAGCACGGCCTTCGGTGCTCCGGCGCAGGTGCCCCTGCCGCAACCTGCGTGGGAGGTGGTCGCAGGCGGAGCCCACGTGTGCGCCCGTCTCGAGGGGGGCGCCGTGTGGTGCTGGGGACGGGGCAAGGAAGGGCAACTCGGCACCGGCCGTGCAGAGAACGAACCCTTGCCGCGGGCCGTGCCCAATCTTGCCGCCACGGCCTTGGCCGCCGGCGCCCGGCACAGCTGCGCGCGCCTGCGCGACGGGTCCACGTGGTGCTGGGGAGACAACCGCGTCGGCCAGCTGGGTGATGGCACCACCCGGACCGCCCACGTGCCGGTGCGGACACAGGCCCCACCGCTCACCGCGCTCGCGGCGGGGGGCGGGCATACCTGCGGTCTTTCCGGCAAGGGCCAAGTCACCTGCTGGGGCAACGACGCAAGGGGGCAGCTTGGTACGGGCGTGCCTCTATTTCGAGCCACCGCTGTTCCCGTGGCGCTCGTGTGCCGCTGAGGGCCCCTACTTACAGGTGACTTTGTCAGGCCGGATGCGCGGGCATTTGACGGCCTCGCTGACCCCGGACGTGAGCAACGAGCACGCGCTGCTTTGGGCCTCTCGTTCGGCTTGCTCCGCCTCGTCGGCTCGCGCCTTGGCGCACTTCTGCCGACCTTGAAAGCTGATGCAGACCTCGCACTCCACGCCTTGCTTCGTCGACAGCTCGAGCACCACGGCCGTGCCGAGCCCGGCGAAGATGATGGCAGGAACGATCGCGCGCTTGATGCCCATAGGGCGGTTCAGCATAGCACCGGCGGTCCTCGCCGCGTCCCGCAGGAGGGCCGCGACCTTCCTCTGGTTTATGATGAGCTTCGCATGCCGTCTGGCCCCGAACGCACGCTGACAGCGCAGGTCGATGCGGCCCTGGCGTCCGGGTCGGCAAGCGTTCCGCTTCTGCTCTTGGCGGCGCGGGCCGGGCAGGGGGAGGTACGGCCGGAGGATCGGCTCATGGTGCTCGGTCGGTCTCTGGAACTTGGCCGCACATCGGGCGCGGGGCCCGCGGTGCTTCCCGGAGCGTGGGCGCTCGAGGACCCGATGGCCTCGTCGAAACACGCGCGGCTCGTCAGGGGAGACGAAGGGTTCACGCTCGAAGATCTCGGCAGCAAAAACGGCACGTTCGTCAACGGCACACGGCTCACGGGGGCAGCGGCCCTCGCGGACGGCGACCTCGTTCAGCTCGGCGGGCACTTTTTCGTGTTTCGCATGGCCACGCAGGAGCAGCTCGACGCCGTGCGCGCCGAGCTGGCCCTGCCGCTGGGTCCCGTGGCCACGGTGAGCCCCCGTATGGCGCTGCAAAGCGCGCGGCTGAGCAAGCTCGCCGCCTCCGACGCCGAGGTTCTGCTCGTGGGGGAGACCGGCGTTGGCAAGGAGATCTACGCCCGTGCGCTCCATGCGTCCTCGGGACGGAAGGGGCGCTTCGTGGCGCTCAACTGCGCGGCGATACCGCGCGAGTTGATGGAGAGCGAGCTCTTCGGCTTTCGCGCGGGCGCGCATTCGACCGCCAGCGGGGCCAAGACAGGGCTCGTCGAAGAGGCCGAAGGCGGCACCCTCTTCCTCGACGAGATCGGGGACATGGCCCGCGACGCGCAGACGAAGCTGCTGCGCTTCCTGCAAGACCGTACGCTCACGCCGCTCGGGGGCACCCGCGCGCGCACGCTCGATGTGAGGGTTGTGGCGGCCACGAACCGCCACGTCATGCCCGGGGCCACCGATGGTTTGCGGGACGATCTCCTGGGCCGTCTCGGCGCCGCCCCCCTGTGGCTCCCCCCGTTGCGCGAGCGGCGAGAGGACCTCGGCGCGCTCATCGCACACTTTTTGGCGCAAGAACGCAGAAAGCGCGGTGGGGCGCCCCGGGGGGTGGAGGCCCGCGCGCTCGCGGCGCTGGCCGGCGCCTACCTTCCTCTGAACGTGCGACAGCTCGAAAAGATCGTCACGGCGGCCGTGGCGTTGGCCCATGGCCAGGCGCTCATCGATCGCGCGCACCTTCCCGACAGCTTGCCTTCTGCGCCTCCGGTGCCCTTGCCTTCGGAACGCCCTCTCGGCGAGCCGCGCGTGGGCCGCAAGCCGCCCCAGCCTCCTCCTGAGCCCCGCGACGTGGCTCGTCTTCTGGCGCAGCACCAAGGCAACGTGGCCGAGGTGGCGCGGGCGCTCGGCCGCCAGCGCGCGGCCGTGTGGCGGTGGATCAAGCAGTTTGGCCTCGACCCCGAAGATCATCGCTAAACGGCCGCTGTGTGCGGCCTTGTCCCCTCAACCTCCTCCGGGCCTCCGTCGATGAGAGTGCCCAAGGTGGGCACGTTCACCCGAAAGAGGCGTCGTTGACGGGGCGCGACAGAGTGGGGCTGTTCGGCCGCGGCAAAACGCCCGTCGTGGCCGAGGAGGCTCGGGTCTTGAGCCCCACGGACATGGGGCTCGACACGCTCGGCGCGCTGCTGCGCACGCTCGGCGAGTACCCCTTCGATCAGGCGCGTGTGACGGCAGCCGCGTTCGCCCGCTTGGCGGACCAATGGGCCCGTCACATCACCACGGGCACGCCCCCGCCTTCCGGCAATCCGGCCGCAGGGAGCGCGGACAGCCGGAGGGATTGGGCGGGTGTTCGTCACTTCGTGCGCGAGTACTGCGCCGAAGCCACGGAACACACCCGCGGCGTGCTGGGAGATTTGCGCCAGGTGATCTGGGTGTTCATCCAGAACCTCAGTCATCAGCTGCGGATGGACGAGGCCACCGACGGGCGCTTGCAGATGCAGCTCGAGCGGCTCGAGCAGCTGGCCTTGGGCTCCGAGCCCTCGACCTTGAAAAAAGAGGTGCTGTCCACGGTCGTTGAGCTGTCACGCATGATGGAAGAGCGTCGTCAGGAGCACCGCAAGCGTATGGCGGACCTGGGGGCCCAGGTGAGGACCCTGGGGCAAGAGCTCGACGTCACGAAACGCAACAGTGAAGTGGATGCCCTCACGCAGCTCTTCAACCGAAGGGCCTTCGATGACTACGTCGAACGCACCCTCGAGCTGCAACGGGCGTTCGGCCAGCAGGCTTGCCTGCTGATGATCGACGTCGACAACTTCAAGACGGTGAACGACACGCTGGGGCACGGCGCGGGGGACGAGGTCCTGCGGAAGGTCGCCGACACGGTTACGCGTCTTTTCATTCGCAAGAGCGACTTCGTGGCGCGCTTCGGGGGCGACGAGATCGCGGTCGTCTTGCGGGAAACGGCGCTTGCGGACGCGCGCGCCCTGGCGGGACGCCTGCTCGTGGCGTTGCGCACGGTGCGCATCGAGCGCGAGGGCGTTTGCCTCGAGGTGCGCGGCTCCGTGGGGGTGGCCCCTGCGACGCTCAACGACACCCCCTCCCTGTGGCTCGAACGTGCCGATCGTGCCCTGTACGAGGCGAAGCGCGCGGGCCGCGACCAGGTGAGCATCGCCGACGATCAAAGCGCGGCGTGAGCCCTTCGCCCCGGCTGGCGCTCAATCGCGTTCCGGCGTACTGTAGGCACCCTGCGCGCCGGAGGGGGGGCACGGGGTTTCCCGAGCCGGCGCCGCTGCGATAGAGCGGAGGTTCGGCGAACATGAAGGGCATTGCGCACGCGCTTGGGGGTGTTTGTCTGGTTTCGGCCTGGGTGATCGCGGGCTGCGGCGGCGATGACGGCCTGGGTGGTGCGCTCGACGCCAATGTGCCCGGCGCTGGTCAAGACGCGGGCGTCGAGGCCGAGGTGCTGGGGCCGGGTGCGGGGCGAGGGCGAGGCGGACCTTTGCTCGAAAGCACCGACGGTGGTGTGCTCGCGGAAGCCGACGCCTCTGCGGATGCCGGGGGGGAGCCGATGCCCGGTGCGGCTCCCGATGCCGCTACCGTCAATGCCGACGCCATGGCCCCAAGCTGCAACCGCAAGGTGTGCGAAGAGATTCACACCCGCTACCTGACGGCGTTTGCGAAGGCGCAAGCGTGTCGGACGTTGGCCAAGGAACAGTGCAAGGACCAGGCGGAGAGCGACCTCAAATGTGGCGCGCTCGCCTGGGTCAACGACGGTGCCTCCCTGGATCCCCTCCGGAAGGATTGGGTTGCGGCAGACTGCGACATGTGCAAATGGGAATGCCGACCCGTCATCAAGCCCGTCTCCGGCGAGGGCTACTGCGCGAAGAACACCTCCACCATGTCGGCCTACACCGTGGCACCGGTGATCCTCGACCCACCGGTGATCCTCGACCCACCGCCGATCATCAACCTGAATGATGGCACCTGCGCGCGGAAGTTGCTTCTTGCGCCTTGACGAGCAAGACGTGTCACGGCTTGGGTCTCGGCCGCCATGCGCTCGCTGGGTGCGGCGGGCCGCGTGGAGCCATGCCGCCTAGCCTGGTGAACGACGACCCCCACAAGCGCGAGCAACGGCTCCTCGAGCGCATCAAGGAGCTGGATCTCGCGCATCGAAACCGCCTGCGCGCCACGGGCGTGGGTCAAGCCCTCTCGCTGCGCTACCTGCGCCAGCTTGCTCAGCGGCTCGTGACGCCCCCGAAGACCGTGCGGGCCGGGCGCGTCGATGCGCCTGCGCCGGGCGAGATGTCGCTCGCGCCCGTGGGCCACGCTTGCGTTCAGATCGTCACCTCCCGTGCGCGGGTGCTCACCGATCCGTTGCTCACGGAGTTCGTCTTCGGCTTGCGTCGGGCCATCATGCCCGCTCTCACCGGTCCTGACCGCGACGACGTCACGTGCATCCTGCTCTCGCACGGGCATCGCGACCACCTTCACCCCCCGAGCCTGCGTCGCCTACCCAAGACGAGCTTGGTGGTGGCACCGCCCGGATTCGAGACGACCCTCGCGCGGCTCGGTTTTCCTCAGGTCGTGACCCTCGCGCCCGAAGAAAGCTGTCAGCACGGCGACCTCACCCTCACCGCGGTGGCCGCGCGGCACGAAGGGGGCGGCCGGGGTGCGGGTGCAAACGGCTACGTCGTGCAGGGCCCGGAGGTGGCCGTTTTCTTCGCGGGCGACACGGGATATTTTTCGGGCTTCCAGGAGATCGGCCGGCGCTTCCGGCCGGACGCGGTGCTCCTGCCCATCGGGGGCTATGCCCCGCTTCCCTTGCGCGCTACGCACATGTCGCCGCTCGACGCCGCCTACGCCCTCGAGGACCTGCAAGCGCGGCTGCTGGTGCCCATCGCCTTCGGCGTGTTGCCGCTCGGCTACGAACCCCTTGACGAGCCCCCGCGGTGGCTGCGCGCCGCCTGCGAAGCGCGCGGGCTCACGGAGCGGCTCGCGCTGCTCGCTCCCGGAGAGCGTGTGACGTTGCGCCGGCCCACCTGAGCGCCGCATCGGCCACGCCCAAGTATCGAAAAAGCTTCTGGGGGCTCCCGGGTCCACCTGCCTTTACGGACCCGGGCCGGTCCGTTAGAGTCCGAGCGCTTCCCCTTCCACCATGCGATCGACCGAACGGCTTGCCCGTATTCCCAGTTTGGTTTGGGCGACCCTCTTCGCGGCTGCCCTCGTTCTGCCAGGGCTCGGGAGCTTCGGGTTCTGGGACCCCTGGGAGCTGAACCTCGCCGAGCGTGCCCGCGAGATGCTCGACACGGGCCACGCGTTCGACGTGACCGCCAACGGGCGCTACGCCCCGCAGCCTCCGCTCGACCTGGCGCTGAGCGCTCTCGGCATGAAGGTGTTCGGGGCCAGCGAGTGGGGGGGGCGTCTTCTGCAGGGCCTCCTGGCCATCGCCAACCTCTTGGCCGTTTACTGGGCGGGGGTAGGGCTTCTGCGCCGCCGGGCCGCCCTGCTGTCGGTGATCGTTCTCGGCACGATGCCGCTCTTCTTCTTGCAGGCGCGTCAGCTGACGTCCGATATGGGGCTTTCGTTTTCGCTGGCGCTCTCCCTGGGAGGGCTCGGCCGTTTCGCCTGGCCGCCCACGGGGCAGCGGCGCTGGCGAGATTTCGCCGTGGCGTGCGTGGGCTTGGTCCTGGGACACATCGCGGGGGGCGGCCTGTTGGGCATCGCCCTGCCGTGCCTCACCCTTGCAGGAACGCTCTTGGCGACGTGGTCCCTCGTGCCTATCGACCCCAAGGCGCATCCGGCGGCGGGCCCGGGTGAACCGCTGATGGCAGCGCTCACGGCCCCGGGTGTGGGCGTCGACGTGCCTGCGGGCTCGGCCTTGGGCACAGGGCTCTTTGTCCGGGGCACCCGGGGCCGATGGCCCTTGCTCGTGCTCTTTGCCCTTGGCCTCGTGGTTCTGTGGCTTGCTTTGGGGTCAAACGTCGCGGGCCAGTACAACGCCTGGCTGGGCGGCACCCCTCGGGGAGGAACCCCTTCCCAGCTCTTCGTCTACTTCATTCGACAGGTCGGCTTTGGCACCTTCCCGTGGAGCGCGCTGGCTGTGTTCGCCCTCGGACGAGCCCTGGTGCGTGCCTCAGGCGCCGACGCGGAAGCCGGCGTGCCTCCCGTTCATGAGCAGGGGGACGTCGGCGATCGGCGCGCGCGGCTTGCGTTCGTGGAGGCGTACTGGTTGGTGGGGGCTGGCTTCGGCTTTGCGCTTTCGACCGTCCACGTGCTGATGGTGGGCGATGCGCGCTTCGCGGTGTTGGCGCCCATTGCGCTCGCGCTTGGCGGGTTCCTCGACGAAGCCCTCGAGGCCGAGCGCCCCCAGCCTGTGCTGGGGCTCCTTGCTGCCACGGGCATCATGATTTTGGCGCGCGACTTCAAGTTGGTGCCTGAAGACCTTTTCTCGGTGCACCTGCTCGAGACGCTCAAATGGCCGCCCACCATGCGGGTCGGTCTGGCACCCTTGCTATTGGGGTTGGTCGTAGCGGTGGGTGTCTACCTCGGACTGGCAACGCGAACGCGCGCGCTCGCGGGCTTTCGCCCTCCGGCGCCTCAACGTCCGGAAGGCAACGGCCGGTCATGGCGTTACGAGGCGGCCCGGCTTTACGCTTGGGGGCAGGCCCTCATCATTCGGGTCGGGCGCTACGGCATTCACATCGCGCTTGGGGCTGCGGTGATCTTCGCGTTGGGCGTGTGCCAGATGCTGATCCCCAGACTCTCTCATCACTTTTCGTTCAAGCCCGTTTTCGAGTCTTTGGTGCATGTCTCCAAACCCGGAGATCCCTTCGGCCGCTACCGCGTTCAAGGGCACGGCATCCAGTTTTACACCGCCCGCCAGATCGAAGAGATCCCCTCTCAGGATCGGCTCATCTCCTTCTTCAAATCGAATCGGCGTGCATTCTGCCTGGTGAACACCGACGACCTGGCTGCGCTCGATGCCGCCTTCAAGACGGCCGCCGTGCCCTACGTCGTGCTGGACGCGTCTTCGAGCCGCTTCCTTTTGCTCTCGAACCAGACGGAGCCGGGCCAAGAGGACCAAAACCCGCTCAAGCGGAACGTGTGGATGGCCCCGCGGCCGCCGGTGCCGATCTCCGAGCCCGGCGCGGCGGCCGTGACGTACCAGTGGCCCGACGAGCGGCCTCCGTGGACCTACCCGGTGAAGATGAGCACCGTATTCCAGGATGCGGTCGAGCTCATCGGGGCCGACTTTCCGTCGTCCGTGCGCCGGCCTGCCAAGATCCCCTTGACGCTTTATCTTCGTGTACGGCGCCGGCCCGCTCCGGGCTTCAAGGTCTTCGTGCACGTGGACGTGCCCGGGCATCCACGCCTCATTGGCGATCACGAGCCGCTCGCGGGTGCTTTCCCCACCTCGTTCTGGCTTCCCGGAGAGTACATCCGCGATCGCACCGAAATCGATGCGCCCCTCATGACCACCGTGGCAGGCACGTATACGGTGTACATCGGCTTCTGGCCGGGCGGCGAGGGACAAAGGTGGCGGATCACCTCGGGCCCCAACGATGGCGCCGATCGCGCCACCCTGGGTACCATCCAGATTCGATGAACCGACGAACCCCGGACCTCTTCGCATGAAGAAAGAACGGCGACGTGTCACCGGGCCGGCGAAGAAAGAGCGACGCGTTGGCCAGCGGCGCGCCCACCCGCGTGTGCCGGTCAAGATCGAGGTCGACTACCGCAGCGACGATAACTTTCTCTTCGCCTACATCACGGACCTGTCCGCGATGGGCATCTTCGTGAAGACCACCGAGCCGCACCCCCCCGGCGCGCGCCTGACGCTCCGCTTTAAGCCTCTTGGTGCCCCCGAATTCGTGGTCGATGGCCAAGTGGTCTGGATCAACCCGGTGCGCCCGGGAGATCCCAACAGCATCAACCCCGGCATGGGCATTCAGTTCGTGGATCTGGATCCCGACACCCAACGTCGGCTCACTCGTCTCGTGAGGACGTTCGCCTATCTCGACGACGAGGATTCCACCCTTGGAAACTCCTGACGCTGCAGCCCCCATGAGGCATGTGAGAAAATTTGACAGGCCGCTTTTGTCGCGGAGACTCGATCCATGAGGCGTTCCCTTGGCTCGACGAACCCGGCGCCGCGTCGGCCCCGTGGGCCGGCTTCCGCCACTGACCCTCTGCCCGCCCCGTCGCGGCTGAGCGTCCGGATCCGCGCGGTGGCGGCCCTGCGCCGCACCCGGCACGCGATCGAAGAGATCGAAGTCCAGCTGGACGGCATCCTCGACCATCTGCACGGGCGCCGGCCCCTCGACCATTCGGCGCCCGATCGCTTGCGCGCGTCGGCCAACGAGGCCCGCGCCGCCATGGCCAGCCTCTCCGATTTCGGTGACCTCTACGGCTGAGCGTGAGGCCACGCCGCGCAGCGCTGTGCGCGAGGCCTTTGTCACCTATGCCGTGGCAACCGCCTTGGCTTCAGGCCTGTTTTGGGCCGGCCAGGTGGTTCCGTTCATCGGGAACAACCTGCACGGCTTCATCGCCGTGCTCTTTCTCTACGCCCCCACGGTGGCCGCACGGGTCACGCAGGTACCGTTTGATTACGCGCAGGAAGGGGCGCTCACGTTCGAGCGCTGGCGCCCGCAGCTCGGCGCCTTGGCGTTTGCGCTTCTCTTCACGTGGCCTCCGTTCGTCGGGGGCTTCTTTTGGCTCTACGGAAACGCTTGCCAACCCGAGGTTCCGGCCTGGGCCGCCTGGTGGTGGCAGACCTTTGCCCCCATCTGCCCGCGGTGGCTCGGCAGCCTCTCGCCGCCTTGGCGCCTGCCCCCTGATTTCGCTTTGCTTGCGCTCACGCAGGTTCTGGTGGTCGCGCTGCCCGAGGAGCTGTTTTTTCGCGGGTACCTGTGGTCGCGCTTGTCCTCGCGCTGGCCGGGCACCCGCCGGCTGCTGGGTGCCCCTCTCGGTTTTGCCTGGCTGGTCACCAGCCTGCTTTTCGCCCTCGGACACGTGGCGGTGGATCTCGATCCAGGTCGCATGGCGGTGATCTTCCCTGCGCTGGTGTTTGGGTGGATGAGGGCACGCTCGGGCTCAATCGTGCCGGGCGTGGTCTTCCACGCCTCGTGCAACCTGCTCTCCGACGTGCTCTACGAGACTTACTTCCGCTGACAGCTCTAGCCGTGCGTCTCCCTCAGCGCCAGGGCGACCTCGTCAGGGCCGAGACGGCGATCGGTGCGGTACAGCAGGAGCGAGCGCTCGAGCACGGCCTCCAGCTCGCGGAAGTTTCCGGGCCAGCTGTGCTGCTGGAGCGCTTCGATGGCGCCCTTCGTGAGCTCGATGGATCGACGCTGCTCTTCCACGTTCGCCCGGCGCATGTCTTCGGGGCCCCTGAGCGTCAGAGGCACCCCCGTTTGCTCCAGGATGCGGTTACCCATCCACACCGCCGCGGCGGCGATGTCGTCCAGGCGCTCTCTCAGAGGCGGCAACCACAGGACGATCCGGGCCAGGCGGTAATAGAGATCATGCCGAAACCGCCCCGCTGCCACCTCGGCGCGCAAGTCTTTGTCCGACAGCGCCAGTGCGCTCACCCGAACCCGACACTCCTGCGCTGACCCGCCCGGCGCCGCACGACGGATCACGCGGCCCGTCTTCAGGATACGCAGCAGCTCGTTCTGCACCCTCGGGCTGAGCTCGGCCGCCTCTTCGATGAGCAAGGTGCCCTCGTTGGCCTCTTCCGCCAGCCCCGGCTGCTCTCCTTCGCCACAGAGCCGGCTGAGTGCTGCCTCTTCCGGATATCCTCCCAGGTCCACCCGCACGGTGCGCCCGTGCGGGGCCACCAGGTGGGACAACGCTCGCGCCAAGCCACCTTTGCCGGTCCCTGGCTCGCCCAAGATCAGCAAGTTGGTGCGATAGGGGCGGTCCGAGAGCCTTTCGAGGACGTCCAACACGTGGCTCATGGCAGGGTGAGCCGACGCGACCCGAATCAGGGTGGCGATCCAGCGCGCGGCCGCGGGCTCCAGTGACGCCAGGCGCGGTGACGCGGTATCGGTGATCGGCGCCAGGGGCGCTGAGTCAGGGGTGCGGGCGCGCGACGCGCCGGATTTTTTTCCGGTGGTGGAGCTGCGGGGCGGGGATGAAGTCTTCGCAGACATGCGTTCAGCTCCGCTTGACGCCCAACAACAGGTCGGTCGTTGCCTGATCCGCGGCAGGGAAGGGATACCGCTCGAACTCGTCCGAGCGCACCCATCGAAAATCGGCCACGCGCAGCGTCTGCAGAGCGGGCTCGGCTTCACCCGTGGCAGAAGGCTCGAAGCGGGCGTCGTAAAGGATGAGGTCCACGCCGTACCCTTCGTACTGGTGGGTACGCTTGGCGATGGGCTTGTGCACCTCGATCCGCGCGCCCAGTCGCTCGAGGAGCTCTCGCCGCAGGGCCTCCTCGTCGGTCTCTCCGGCTTCCACTCGGCCGCCCGGGAACTCCCAAAGTCCGGCCAGAACAGCCGTCTTTCGGCGCTGCGTGATGAGGTACTTGTCGCCCTTGGCGATCACGGCCGCAACCACCCGAATGCGCGGTGTTCCTGAGGTCGTCATGAGGACGCGCATGTTAACCACGACGACGCTGTTTCGGGAACCCCCCAGCGCGGGGAGACCGGGCGCAAAGATCTGTCCTCACGGAACGACCGTGCTACATAGGGGGCATGCCCAAGCGCGTGACTCCCCCCGAAGCAGCCGAGCTGATGAAGCAGGGTTGGCGCTACCTCGACGTGCGGTCGGTGCCCGAATTCGAGGCCGGCCACCCCGAAGGCGCCTTGAACGTGCCGTTGCTGCACATGCAGAACGGACGCCTGATTGGCAATCCAGACTTCCAAAGCGTGGTCGAGGGTCTCTTCGCGAAGGACGACCCTCTGGTCGTAGGGTGCAAGATGGGCGGCCGTTCACTTCAGGCTGCCACGCTGATGGAGGCCGCAGGCTTCACGCAGATCGTGGACGTGCGCGGTGGTTTTGCCGGTGAACGCGACCCCTACGGACGCGTGACGGTGCCGGGTTGGGCTGACTCTGGTCTGCCCGTATCCACCGCCTCTCCCGAAGGCTCGGCCTATGCCGAGCTCGCCGCCAAGGTCAAAGCGCCCTGAAGGGCCGCACGGAGCGAACGAAAAAGAGGTGCCGTCCGTGCGGGGCGCCTGCCGTCATTCCGGCAGGCTGATGCCGTTGCGTTCACAAAGAGAGCGGACGAGCTGCTTGTTTTTGTCGTCGAGGCGTTCGTACGCTTTGACGGCACCGGCTTGGTCTCGCAGCGAGCACGAGCAGACGGCGATGATTTGATACGCCCGCACCAGCCCTGGCTTGAGCCTGAGCGCTTTGCGAGAGGAGGCGATGGCGGCGGCGTACTGCCCCTTGAGCCACGCGTCTTGCGCCTCCTTGATGTATTCGTCGGCGTCGCCGGGCGGGAGCGGGTCTTCGGTGAGCGCCACCGGAGCGTTGGCCCGCGGGGCGGGCCGCGGGGGAGGCGGCGCTTTGGGGGCTGCGGCCAGGCGCGCCGGCCGTTCCGCCTCCCGTGGCTTGTCTTGGGGAGCAGGCCGGGCCGCCGCGACTGGGGCTGGAGCCGCCGCGCATGCCGCAACGAGGGCCGTGGCCGCGGGCTGTCCCGGCACGAGCTTGAGCACCTTCTCCGCTTCCTTGCGGGCGTCGGTGCAGCGCCCCGCGGCCTTGTGTCCCTCTGCCACGTTCAACCGCGCGGCGACGAAGGTTTGCTGAGCCTGCTCGACCAGGCGCGTGGCGTCCCCGGCGAAGCGGCTATCGGCGGCTATGGCGGCGGCGATCTTGCGAGCGGGTTCGATGCGCCCGGCCTCGGCCTCCACCTCCAGCCGCGCCAGAGCCGCTTCGGCGGCCCTCTCAACGGCAATCTGCTTTTTCAGGGCAACGCCCTCCGGCCCCGCCTGAACGGCGGGAGGCAGTTGACCCAGCGTGGCTTGTGCTTGGTCCCACTGGCCCTGCGCGATCATGGCACTCACGCTTTCGAGTGTTGGGCCTTGGGGCTGAGGCACGGGCGCGGCCGGCGGCGGTTCGGGCTCGGGCGCCGCGGGCGGAGCAGGCGGAGGCGTTGGGGTCTCGGGCGCCGCGGGTTCGGGGCGTGTCTGCGCCACGGGGGGAGGGGCGGGGGCCTCGTCACCTCCGGACATCGCGAACACGACGATGGCCAACACGACCGATGCCACCGCGGCGCTGATGACGAGAGGCTTTTTGGAACCCCGTAGGCCCGGGAGGCTGGCTGCTCCGAAGACGTCCTCACCCACCAAGAACTTGAGCCGCACGTGGCCAAGCTCGATCACGTCGCCGCTGTCGAGGACCATGCGTTCTTGCGGGGCGCCGTTGACGCGCACGCCGTTTGCGCTCTCGAGATCCACCACCACGTACCGCTCTCCGTCTCGGATCACCTTGGCATGATGGCGCGAGATCGACTTGTGGTTGAGGATGATGTCGTTTTCCGGTGTGCGTCCGATGACCAGGGACGCACGGTCCAGCGCGAACTCGGCGCCCGAGAGCTGCGTCGACATGACGACCAAGCGCCCAGGAGGCGGAGCGTTCAGCCCGAAATCCAGCCCCTGGTCTGCCAGCGTGCGGACGGGGATCGTGGGCGCACCTTCGATGATGTCCCCTTGCATCCCCAACGCGGGCGACGGAGAGGGCGATGAAGCGCGGGGCGGCGGTGTCTCGCTGCCGACCCGGGCACGGTTCACAGCGGGAGCCGCGGCTCGCCCGTCGGCGGCTTTGAGGCCCAGCTTGTAGTCGCCAATGGCGATCTGGTCTCCGTCCTTGAGGGCGGTCCTCTGTTTGACGGGCTCACCGTTGAGCCTGATCCCGTTGTAGCTCGCCAGGTCTTCAACGAAGAGCGTGCCGTCTTGCCGAACGAAACGCGCGTGATGACGCGAGATATTCTGCTCGGTAAGCCGGACGGTGTTTCCCTCCTGTCGGCCGACAGTGATCTCGTCTCGGATGAGTGGGACGACGACGGATTTTCCCTCGTCGTCCTCGATGATGAGTTTGTGCATCGAACCCTTGTTGGAACGCCGCTCGGGTGTCTGCCGACTTTAGCCGTCGAGCGTTCGGTCGGTCAAGCCGACTGGCCTCCGAAACTCGTGTGTTTTGAGGCCGTTGGGCGGCGCTCGGGGGCGAAGCCGCCCGGGGCGGCGTCCCTCCTGCTGCGCCCCCCTCCCGCAGTGCGGCGGTGGCTGGGCCTAGAGTCCGCGCAGGTTCGGGTAGGTCGTGAGCAGGTCGTTCTCGGTGAGCGCGTCGCTGGGGTCGGCGGGAGTCCATACCACCTCGAGGCCCAAGAGCTCCCGGGGCGAAACGCCGCCGAGCGCGCTCAAAAGGGGTTCGAGCTGCACGTGTTCGTCCACGGAACCGAACTCCGCAAGAGGCTCGCGCGTGGCCACCACCAGGGTCACCACGATGTACTCCAACACGGCTTCGCTGTCTGCGAGGGTTTCGCTTGCCTTGCGGACGCCGCCATCGGCCGCGCGCACCCTTTCGACGTCGAAGCGGGACCGTTCGGCCAAAGACAGTCCGTTCATCTTGGTCTCCGCCTTCGCGAGCGGCATGGGTCCGTCGGCGCTCGTCTGCACGTAGCGGATCGAGTCCTTCTCCCGAATCAGCTCGAGCGCCGTTTGGGACAGCAGGGCGGCGAGGCCCGTTTCGGTGCCCGTATCACCCTGCTCTGCAAAGTGAGCCAGCCGATTTTGCAGGCCGCGTGCGGAGCGACCGAGGCCCAGCTGAACCTTGTATAGGTAGGCGCGGTCGGGGCGGAAGTCCGCAGCCGATTCATCGGGGTCATCACCCGGGTGGTATCCGCTTTCGCGCCGGCTGGCGTTGCGGAGGGCCCGGTACGCATAGAACCCGGCCAGACCCAACATGCCGACCATGAGAAGGCTGCCCATGCCCATGCCCCCTCCCAAACCGCCGAAACCCCAGCCGAAGCCTGGCACCACGAAGACGTTTGGTCCCGTGTTGTACCCAGGCCTGTACCCGGGACTGGGGCTGCGGCTCGGTGACGTGGAGGGCGAACGAAAGCCTCCTCGGCCACTGAAGCTGCCTCCCGAACGCCGGGCGAACGCATCGAGAGGTGCTGCCAAAAGCAGGAGCAACATCGAAAAGGCCACGGTCCAACGCCAGGTACGCATAACGAGGATAACCCTAGCAGGGGGGGGGCGTAGCCTCCAGCGCAACCGGACAGCCCCGGTACGGTTGTCAGCGGCGGGCCAAGTGCCGGAACGTCAAGGGATCGGTGCGCTCGTCACGGCCCGGGTGGGGGGCCCGCGAGATCGCCTGAACGACCCAGCAACACGGATTGGGCCGCCGCCCTTTGATTCGCGAGCGTGGCGAAATGCGCGAGGAGGGTGGGCACCCCTTCCACGATCGCGAGGAAGTCGTCTTTGGGCAGGAACAAGGCGGTTGTCGGCGCGACGGCCGTCACGGCGGCAGACGTAGGCCCGCCGCCCAAAAGGGACATCTCGCCAAAAACGTCACCGCTGTGCAGGCGCGCCAAGGGCACGTGGGCTCCCCCTGCGTCGGAGGCAACCTCGACCTGCCCCATCAGCACGATGTAGAGCCCCATGCCGGGGTGGCCCTCGGCCACAATGAGCGCGCCTGGCTCGTACTCGACGCCTTGAAAACGCGTGAGCAGCTGCGCGCGTTGCTCGGCAGTGAAGGGCGCGAAGAGGGGGGAAGACGCCACGAGGTTTTTCAGCAGCCGCTCCCGCGTGAACCGCTCGAGCACCTTCGCCACCGAGGGCTCCTGCCGGGCCAGGTACGTGAGGGTCTCGCTGCCCACCACGAACACGTCCAGGAAGGTTGCGGCCACCAACGACGCCGACCGGGGCTCGGCCGAGACCAGGGCCATTTCGCCGACGAGAGTGCCTTCCCCCACCCGTGCCAACTCCCGGGGGGGGCCGCCCTCTACCTGCGTAAACACGAGCGCCTCACCGCTCGTGATGAAACAGAGGCTGTCGCCCGGATCGCCTTGTCGCATCAGCAAAGCCGAGGGCGCGAGCCGGCGAAGCTCCCCCGCCCGGTACACCGCCTCCAAGTTGGCCGGGTCCAGCTCCGAAAGGAGGGGAAGCGGTGCCACCTGCGAGGCAGGTTCGGCGACGGCTGACAGGTCGCAAGCTCGCGCGAAGGCCGTCTGGGCGGCTTCGTCGAGGCTGTCCGGAACCGGTCCGGTGGGCACGGGGGTGGCCGGGTCGGGCGGAGCCGGCCGGGTGGCGGTCTTCGAGAGCGCGGCAGAACTTGCGGCGTAGCGTTCCACCCAGGCGCGCTCCCGAGCGGGGTCCGCGGCGCCGAGGGCGGCGAGGCTCTTCAGCGCCGCCAAAGCCCAGAGGGGAAGGCCCGCCGCCGAGCAGCGGTCGACGAGAAGGCCCAGCAAAAAAAGGGCGTGGTCGCGGTGCCCTGCTTTTGCGTAGATTTCGGAGAGGCGCAGCCGCACCGACAAAGCCGAAGGCGCCGCTTGCAGGATGTCCCCGCAGGTCGCGAGCGCCAAAGCCCAACGTCCCTCCCCAAGGCAAGTCCCCAGCTCTTCGTCCGCTCGTGCCAAGTCGCGTGCCATCCCGCCAGGGTATCTCATCCCGGTGCAGGCACGAAACCCGCCGCGGCGGCCGAGAGATCCCCGTGCCTGTGCACTTCACTTGTCGGAGGACCCTTGTAAGTCTGCGTTGCGGGTTGGTAAAACTACGAAACTCATGGATAAAGAATCGGAGAGAGCGTTCGTGGAGGCGTTCACACAGGCGCTGGTCTCCTTGCCGTTCGACATGAAGGTGTTGGTGGAGGCCGTTGTCGACCCCGATCTCACCGAAGCCGTTCGGGAGGTGGCCGCGGCGGCGCTCATCCACTCGTTCACGCCGAAAGATCGTCACGTCGAGCCTTACCTGCGCCACACGGAAGACGTGGTCTTCCTCAGGCTGGCTCTCCAGCGGGTGCGCGGCGAAGGTTCGGAGGCCTCGAAGGGCTTCGAGGCGCATTGGGCCGAGTCCTTCACCAACCTGGACGAGGAACTGCGCGCGTACCGCGAGGTGTTCGGCGAAGACATCGTCGACTGGCTCGACGCGCGCTGGCCGCTCCTGCGCAAAGGGGTGCTCGAGAAAAAGCACCCCCTCCAGTACGTGCGGGACGAAGCCCTGGGCCAAACGCTTTACGACCATGCCAGCGACTTCGCCACGGAATACCCGGTGACGGAGCGATCGTTGGGAGGGCGAGTCCGCGCGCTGTGCCATTTCGTGGAGCATCTGCAACGCAAGCACGAGCAGGACAAGCTCATGATCCACTCGGTGCCTCAGTCCTGAGGGCCGCCGAAGGCCCGCGTCCCCTCAGGGGGCGCTTTCCGGTGCGGGCGTTTGCCCCGCATGGTATGCAAGGCGCCCCTTTTTCTTGAGCCCGAGTCCATTCGAGATGTCGCACGTTCCCGCGTCTGGCCACCCTTACGGCAACGAGCCCGAGGATCTCTTGCGCCTGGCCTGTCAGGTGGCGCAGACCGGGGTGAGCCTGCCCGATGAGGTGGCCCTGGCCGCCCGCGCCGTGGCTCCCGAAGTGAGCCGGGTCAGGCCCGAGAAAGTCAGGGGCGCGCTCGCGTCATTGTTGCTCGCGCCGCATCCCTCTGCGGGGCTTCAATGGCTGCACCGTTGTGGCGCCCTGGAGCTGGTGATGCCGGAGCTGGCGGCCACCGTCGATTTTTCGCAAGAAGCGGGCCGGCGGCATAAAGATGTTTGGGAGCATACGAAGCAAGTCGTGCTCCAAAGCGCCGCCGACCCGATCGTGCGTTGGGCGGCCTTGCTGCACGACATTGGGAAGGTGCCCACGCGCGTCATGCACCCCAATGGCAAGGTCACTTTTCACCGCCATGCCGAGGTGGGCGCTCGCATGTTCGACAAGATCTCGCGGCGGCTCGAGTTCGACCGGGACACGCGCCAGGAGATCCGCTTTCTGATCTACAACCACCTGCGGGCCAACGCGTACAGCAAAGGGTGGACGGATGCGGCCGTGCGGCGCTTCGACAAAGAGATGGGCCCGCGGCTCGAGCGGCTGATTCAGCTCTCTTTGGCCGACGTCACCTCCCGGCGTCCGGGGCGCCGTCAGGAGGCAGCCCTGAACGTGGAGGAGCTCATGCGCAGGATCCTGGAGATTCGCGCGCTGGATGCCCAAATGCCCCCATTGCCGCCAGGGCTCGGCAACGCGATCATGCAGGCGTTTGCGTTGCCGCCGTCACGGCAAGTGGGCGAGCTTCGCGCCCTCTGCGAAAAGGCGGTCGACGCCGGGCAGCTCGAGGAGCGGCAAGAGCCGTCCTACTACGTGGCATACCTCGTTGCGCAGGGCTTCGGAGCGGGGCGCACGGCCGAGGCCACGGCGCCCACTGGTCTTGCATCGACCTGCGGCCCAGAAGAGGGCGAGCACGGGCCCCACGCCGCCGAGGTTCACGAGCCTCCTCACCGCCACGACTGAGCGGCGATCGAAGGTGTGAGCCCCTCGAGGGATGGCGTTAGTCCCACTTGTCGACGCCGCCTTCGAGCGGCTCGTCATTTTCCCAGTGCCTGCGGTTTCGGCGCGCCAGGCGCACCTCCCGGATCTGCCGGCTGAGGTAGAGCGCCGAGCCTGCCACGGCGATGGCCAACACCACGATGATACCGGTCGACATGAAGACGCTTATACCGTGACCCGGGCCCAACAGGCCGGCAAACGTGCCTCACCAGCTGCGTAGGTAACGTAGGCCCTGAGGAGAGGGGCGCACCAGGTAGCCCATGGCTGCGGCGATCTCATGGAGATCGGTGCGGCTCAGGAAGTCTGGAAACGCCCGCTCGACTCCCGGTGGCGCGTAGGCCACGGCCGCCTCGAAGAGAGGGATCGGAGCCTCACCCAAACGTTGGCACGCGTCGTAGACGGCGCCCAGGACGGCGATCCCATCGCAAGGATCTTCGCAGGCCTGCCACTGCCAGGCGATGGCGGCAAGGGCCTGCTTTAGCGGCGCCACGCTCTTCGTCTGCAAGGCGATCGAGGCACAACGCTCCGCAAACGACACCAGCGTATGGGCGCTATACGGATCCGCAGCTTCGCTAAAGAGGCGCCGCTCCTCGGCGCTGCCCAGGGCCTGATAGTGCTGGACGGCGGCGGTCACCCGTACGTCGCGCGCGGAAGGCAAGTCTTCCTCGTCGCGGTACCAATCGAAGTCCTCCCCGGCGAGCGGGGCCAAGATGTCGGCGGGCCGAACGCCCGGGGGCTGGCGGGGCGTCGTCACGGCGCGCGTCTCCTGTCACGTTGGGGGGCCACTTGTGTGAAATGATACAGGCAGATCGCCGCGGCGGTGGCTACGTTCAAGGAATCGGCGGCCCCCATCGGAATAGTCAGGAGATCGTCACACGCTGCGCGCAGGGCGGGTGAGAGCCCGGGACCTTCCGCACCGAACACCACGATGCTCGCCTCGTGCGGGGCATACCCTGCCAAGACCTTTGCCCCCTCGGGTTCGACGACGGTGCCCACCAACCGGGCGCCCGCGCTTTGTTTGAGGGCGAGCAAGTCGTCGGGCCAGGTCGTGAGCCTTCGTATCGGAACCTTGAAGGTGTTGCCCATCGCGACACGGATGGCCTTGCGGTAGTAGGGATCGGCTGCGCGGGGTGATAGCAACACACCCTGGGCACCGAAAGCGGCCGCATGCCTCACGATCGCGCCCACGTTGTCCACGTCGACCAGATCCTCGAGGGCCACCAGCAGACCCGCTTCGAGGGCCTGTCCGGGCCCCCGAGGGCGCCGGCCCACCGCCAGGCAGCCGCGGTGCACGTGCAGCCCCGCCACGTCGTCCATCACCGCCTGGGGCACGAGGTAAACGGGAATGTCGGGCCGCAGCGCCTCACGTCCGCTCACCGCCGCGAGGCTGCGCAGACGGGGTGCGGTGACCAGTATCGACTCGACGAAAAGCCCGCTTGCCAGGAGCTGGCGCACCACGGTCTCGCTCTCTGCAATGAACTTTCCCGAGTCCTCCCGGAGGCGGTTCTCCTTGAGTTCGCGGTAGTCGGCCAGGCGCGGATCGTGTGCGTCCTCGATCACGATCACGGGAAAACCCCGCTCAGGGTTTCACGAGCGCCACCGCCGACACGAGCGCCCCGAATTCTTCGGGGTTCAAGCTTTGCTCGCCCCCCACCTTCGCGTGCTCGGGATCGGGGTGCATCATGAGCATCAGGCCATGAGCGCCGCAGGCCCGGGCTGCCTTCGCCATGGGCAAAACGTGTGAGCGCTTGCCCGTGCCCTGGCTTGGGTCGACCAGCACGGGCAAGTGCGTGCGCTCGCGCAGGACCACCACGGCCGAAAGATCCAACGTGTTGCGGGTGGTGCTCTCGAAGGTTCTGATGCCCCGTTCGCACAAAATGACCTGACCGTTGCCGTGCGAGATGACGTACTCCGCGGATGCGAGCCACTCGTCGATGGTGCTCGACAAGCCGCGCTTGAGCACGACCGGACGGTCAACCTTGGCGAGCTCCGCGAGCAGGGCGAAGTTTTGCATGTTCCGCGCGCCCACGAGCAAGAGGTCGGCCTTCTCGGCGGCGAGCCGCACCTCCTCGGGAGACGTCACCTCCGTCATGATGGGCAGGTTGAAGGCCTTGCCCGCGGCCGCCAAGTGGTCGAGCCCTTCCGCGCCAAGCCCCTCGAAGGCCCCGGGCTCGCTCGTCGCGGCGAAGACATTGCCTCGCAGGATGTGAGCGCCCGCTGCGTGGACGCTGGCCGCGGCCGCATCGATCTGCGCCCGGCTCTCGACGTAGGCGGGGCCCGCCACCACGGTGAAGCCCTCGCCGCCGATGAGAAGGTCGGCCACGCGAATCACGGTGTCGCTCGGGCGAACGGTACGATCGGACAGCCTCTCTCGCGGGCCCTTGAGCTCGTCGCGCGGCTCCACGGCCACCTTGAGCGCGGCGGCCTGCGGATCGGAGGGCGTTGCCTTCGAGGGGTAGCACCCCAAGATCTTGAGGTACAGAGCCTGGGCACGCAGGCTGTCGAGCGCGGCCGCCACGTGCGTCATTTCCACGTGACCCTCGAAGTCGATGAAGAACATGTACTCCCAGGGCCGGTTTCGGCGCGGGCGCGATTCGAGCTTGGTCAGGCTCACCCCGAAATCGGAGAGCACCTGCAGGCACTTGAGCAGGGCCCCGTGTTCGTGGCGGGTGGTGAGGATCAGGCTGGTCTTGCAGGGAACGCGCGGATCCACCCGCAGGGGCTCGCGTGCGAGCGCCACGAAGCGGCACAAGATCTCCTCTTGATTGCCTACCGCATGCCGCAGGATCGAAAGTCCGTGGGCCGCCGCTCCCTCCGGGGCTGCGATGACGGCCTGGCTGGGATCCAGGCTGCGGGCGACGAGCTCGAGCGCTTCGGCCGAATCCCGCGTGGTCACGGCACGGGCGCGCGGTAAGCCCTTGATGAAGGCAGAACACTGCTCGAGCACGTTGGGGTGACCGTAGATGCGCTCGAGGGCCGAGGGCGGCACGTCGGCCATCGCGGCCAGGCAGTGATCGATCTTGTACGTCTCTTCGCCCACGATGTGCAGCTCGTGTTCCCGGAGCAGGTCGTAGACGGGATTCATGCTGCCCGCGAAGGTGTTCTCGATCGGCAGCAGCAGCAGATCCACATCACCGGACGCGAGCCGCTCCACGGCGGCTTCGAGGGTCTCGCACGTCTCGTAGTGTCCCACGAGGCCCCGCCCTGAGAGATACTGCTCGGCGGCCAGGTGATCGTAGCTGTAGGTCCCACCCAGCAAAGCCACGCGGCACGCACGCCCGGCGTCGGCGTCGCCCCCCGAGATCGTGGTGGCCTGCACAGCCACCGAATGCGCGATGATGTCGGCGAAGATCTTGCGCACCAGCGCGCCGGAGACGCCCAGCGCCCGCGCCCGCTCTTCGACCTTCGAGAGCACCTCGCGTTCGCGCGCGGGGTCTCGAATCGTATCCTGGCGACCCGACTTGGCCTTGACGATGAGGCCGACGGTCTCGAGCCGCGCGGCGATGAGGCGCACGATGTCCCCGTCGATGTGGTCGAGCTGCGTGCGCAGCGCCTTGAGCGGGTGGGGCGCCGGCACGCCGGTCCCCGGGCCTTGAGGGTCATCCTTCGACATCGGCCCGGAATGTATCAGACGTTCATACGACGAGCGTAGGGTAAGACCCCAAAACGCGGATGGACTCGGAGCCCTCGGCCAGGCGCGCGAGGGCCCGAGCCACGGCCGCATCTGCCTCGGCGCCCGCGAAATCCAGGTAGAATGAATACTCCCAGGGGCGCCCTTCGATCGGCCGGGACTCGATCTTCGTGAGGTCGACGCCCTCGCGGGCGAACGCAGAGAGGGCGTCGTAGAGCCCCCCGGGGCGGTTGGCGATGCGCAGCACGATCGACGTCTTCTGTCCGGGCTTGGTCCCGGTCAGCGTGAAGTCGCCGCGCCGCTCGGGCGCGGTCAGTACGAAGAAGCGAGTGAAGTTCTGGGCGTGGCTTTCGATGCCAGGAACCAGGATGTTGGCCCCGTAGACCTCGGCAGCCGTGGCCCCGGCGATCGCAGCCTGCGAGGGGTCACGGGCCTCCATGATCATCTTCACGCTGCCTGCAGTGTCGTAGCCGCCGGGGTCGACCTGCAGCGCGGGATGGGCCTTCAGAAATCTTTCACATTGCGCCAATGCCACGGGGTGCGAGTACACCCGGCGGACCTCGTCGAGCCGGGTTCCCGGGCGGGCAATGAGGTTGTGGACGATACGCAATACGAGCTCGGCCACGATCACCAGGTCGTGCTCCACCAGCAGGTCGTAGTTCTTGATCACGGAGCCCGCGAGGGTGTTTTCGATCGGCACCACAGCCGTATCCGCTTGTCCTCGGGTCACCGCCTCGAACATTTCCTCGAAGGTACGGCGCGGTTCTATCGCGACGTCATGACCAAAAGCCCCCCGGGCGGCCTCGTGCGAGAACGCACCGGGCTCGCCCTGGAAGGCGACGCGGAGGGATGAATGAGGGCCCGTCATGGCACACCACTGAGAATACAACGCACTTTCCCCGATGCGAGCCCTGGATCCCCCCGGCCGGTTCTCGCGGCGGGAGGACGGGGTTCAGCTCGGCGAACGCATCTTGTAGCCCACGTGCCGGACCGTTTCGATGAGGTCGGCCCCTGGACCCAGCTTGGCGCGCAGGCGGCGGATGTGAATGTCCACCGTGCGGGTGTTGCCCGTGTACCGGTACCCCCACACCCGCGAAAGCAGCTGTTCGCGGGTGAAGACGCGCCCGGCGCCGGTGGCGAGGAACTTGAGCAGCTGAAACTCCTGGCGCGGCAGCTTGAGCGGGCGTCCCCGGTAGTTCACCTCGACGGCCACCGTGTCGATCATGAGGTCCCCCAGTTTGATGCGTCCGGCGGCGCGGAAGGAGGACAACCGCCAATCCAACTGACGGACCCGGGCGTAGAGCTCGGGGCCCACGATGGGCGAAAGCACGAAGTCGTCGATGCCGAGCTCCGGGTCGAGGCCAGGCAGCCGCGACACCTCGATGCACAACAAAACAGGCACGTCGGCCACCGCGCTCGTTTGGCGCACGTGTTTGACCGCCGCCCGTCCGATCTCGAGGTGTGCGCCGGCGTCGATCACGACGACGGAGGGCCGCACCTGCTCGATGTCGTCGGGCAGTTCGTCCAGGTCGAAGCCCACCGGGACAACATCACACCCCAGCTCGCGGAGGGCGGCTGCCGGGGAGTGCTCTTCTTTGTAAGCGTCACTGGGCTTGGAGGTAACGACGACCGCTCGCATGTGAGAAACATCGCAAAGTTGATTCCGAAATCAAGCGTGATTTCAGGGATAAACGAGATTTCTTTGTTTCACTTTGAAACATGCCATGATCGTGTAAACGGAATGTTGCCAGTGAGTATCGAATTAGAAAAATCGCCGACGGTCCCTGTAACCCGATTTACAGGTGAGATTTGTAGGTGCTAGTTTGTGCAGTTCCAACCACCCTATCCGCGGACCGCCACGCGGCCTGCGACGCCCAAAAAACCAGATGAACCGATCTCCCGAAAAGCAAGGCCTGTACGACCCACAAAATGAACACGATGCCTGCGGTGTTGGCTTCGTGGTGGACATGCACGCGCGCAAGACCCACAAAATCGTCGAGAACGCCTGCGAGATTCTGGCAAACCTCGGCCACCGGGGCGCTTGCGGCTGTGAGGAAAATACGGGCGACGGCGCTGGCATCCTTCTTCAGGTTCCCGACCGCTTTTTGCGGGCCGAAGCCGAGGCTGTGGGCATCACGTTGCCTCCCGAGGGCGAGTACGGCGTGGGCATGGTGTTCTTGCCCGTCGACGCGGCCGAGCGCGATCTTTGCGAGCGGTTCATCGAGCAGGCCGTTGGCACCGAACACCAGCACTTCCTGGGCTGGCGGGTCGTTCCCACCGACAACTCGATGATCGGCGACACGGCCAAGGCGGCCGAGCCGAAGATGCGGCAGTTCTTCATTGGCAAGGGCAGCGACGTGGGTCGGCAAGAGGCCTTCGAGCGCAAGCTCTTCCTCATCCGCAAGACCGCCGAGAAGCTGGTGCGCGAGAGCCACCTCATTCACCGCGAGATCTTCTACATCTGCAGCCTCTCGTCCAAGACCCTGGTCTACAAGGGCATGCTGACGTCGGACCAACTGCCGGCGTACTACCCGGACTTGCGCTCGCCGCTCATGGAGAGCGCGCTGGCCCTCGTGCACTCGCGCTTTTCCACCAACACGTTCCCCAGCTGGGCGCGCGCCCATCCTTACCGCGTGGTGGCTCACAACGGCGAGATCAACACGCTGCGCGGGAACGTGAACTGGATGCGGGCCCGCGAAAGCGTGCTCGAGTCTCCGCTGTTCGGGGACGACGTGCAAAAGCTTCACCCCGTCATCGACGAGAGCGGCAGCGATTCGGGCATGCTCGACAACGCCCTCGAGCTGTTGTGGATGGGCGGCCGGCCCTTGTCCCACGCCGTCATGATGATGGTGCCCGAGCCCTGGCGGGGCCACGAGGCGATGGAGCAGCAGAAGAAAGACTTTTACCGCTTCCACAGCTGCATGATGGAGCCGTGGGACGGCCCCGCGGCCATCTGTTTCACCGACGGTTCGATGATTGGCTCGGTGCTCGACCGCAACGGTCTGCGCCCCTTGCGCTACTACGTCACGAAGGACGGCCTCGTGGTGATGGCTTCCGAGGCCGGGGTCATCCCCGCCATCAAGCCCGAAGAGGTCGTTCAAAAGGGCCGCATCCAGCCAGGACGCATGTTCCTCGTCGATACGAAGGAGCACCGGATCATCCCGGACGAGGAGATCAAGCAGAAGTACGCCTTCGAGAAGCCCTACGGCCAGTGGCTTGAAGACAACTTGGTGTCGCTGCCGGCATTGCCGCCGGGAGCGCCGGCGATCGAACCCGACCATGAGACGGTCGAGATGCGTCAGGAGGTCTTCGGCTACACCACGGAAAGCCTCAAGCTGCTCCAGCCCATGGCGGAGATAGCCGCCGAGGCGATGGGCTCCATGGGTACCGACACCCCGCTTGCCGTGCTGTCGAACAAGCCTCGCCCGCTTTACGACTACTTCAAGCAGCTCTTCGCGCAGGTCACGAATCCTCCGGTGGATGCCATTCGTGAAGAGATCATCATGGACATCGGTACGTCCATCGGTGCCGAGCGCAATTTGTTCGATCCCCAGCCGTCGTCGGCCCGTCAGATCGAACTCGACAGCGCCATCCTGCTCAACCGGGAACTCGAGACCCTCCGTGCGCTCGACGGGTCAAAGACATCCCGAGGCTTCAAGTCCGCCACGCTGTCGATGGTCTATACGGTCGCGGGCGGCGGGAAGGGTCTGGAACGGGCCCTCGAGGCCTTGTGCCTGGAGGCCGAGAAGGCCGTGGTGGACGGACACGACATCATCATCCTCTCCGACCGCAAGCACGACGAAACGCGTGCGCCCATCCCGGCCCTGCTCGCCGTGGGCGCCGTTCACCATCACCTGCTGCGCAAGGGAACCCGCACGCGCACTTCGCTGGTGGTGGAGAGCGGTGAGCCTCGCGAGGTTCACCACTTCTGTCTGCTCATCGGCTACGGTGCGAGCGCAATCAACCCGTATCTCGCCTTCGAGAGCATGCACGACATGGCCCGCGTGGGCCGCCTGAAGACCGACCCGGCCAAGGCCGAGAAAAACTTCGTCAAGGCCGTGAACAAGGGCGTGACGAAGGTGCTCTCGAAAATGGGTATCAGCACCGTGCAGAGCTACCACGGCGCCCAGGTGTTCGAGGCCATTGGACTCTCGTCGGACCTCATCGAAAAGTACTTCGCCGGCACCGCTTCGCGCGTGGGCGGCATTGGTATCGACGTCGTGGCCGAGGAGGTGCGGCGTCGTCACGAGAGGGCCTTCGTGCCCGGCCGTAAGGTGGTTCGTCTGGGGCTGGCGCCCGGCGGCGAGTACCAATGGCGGAAGGATGGTGAGTACCACCTCACGAATCCTCAGACGATCCACAAGCTTCAGTACGCTGTGCGCACCGGCAACTACCAGGCATACAAGGAATACGCGGGCATGATCAACGATCAGTCCCGCACCTTGTGCACGCTGCGCGGGCTGATGAAGTTCCGCTCACACCGAAAGCCCGTGCCCCTCGACGAGGTGGACTCGGTCGAGACGATCTTGAAGCGCTTCAAGACGGGCGCGATGTCTTACGGCTCGATCTCGAAGGAGGCCCACGAGGCTCTGGCAGTGGCCATGAACCGCATTGGCGGGCGGAGCAACACGGGCGAGGGCGGTGAAGACCCCGAACGTTACAAGCCCCTGCCGAATGGCGACTCGAAGCGCAGCGCGATCAAGCAAGTGGCGTCGGGTCGCTTTGGCGTCACCAGCGCCTATCTGGTGAACTCCGACGAGATCCAGATCAAGATGGCCCAGGGAGCCAAGCCGGGAGAGGGCGGCCAGCTTCCCGGAACGAAGGTCTACCCCTGGATCGCGAAGGTCCGTCACTCGACGCCGGGCGTGGGGCTCATCTCCCCGCCCCCCCATCACGACATTTATTCGATCGAGGATCTCGCGCAGCTCATCCACGATCTCAAGTGCGCGAACAACCGCGCGCGCATCAGCGTCAAGTTGGTGGCCGAGGTCGGTGTGGGCACGGTGGCGGCGGGCGTGGCGAAGGCGAAGGCCGACGTCGTGCTGGTCAGTGGTTTCGACGGGGGCACGGGCGCGTCGCCTCTGACCTCGATCAAGCACGCGGGCGTGCCCTGGGAGTTGGGCCTGGCCGAGACCCACCAGACCTTGGTGCTCAACAACCTGCGCAGCCGCATCTACGTCGAGACCGACGGCCAGATGAAGACCGGCCGGGACGTGGTCATCGCCACGTTGCTCGGCGCCGAGGAGTTCGGGTTCGCCACCACGCCCCTCGTGGCACTGGGTTGCATCATGATGCGTGTCTGCCACCTCAACACCTGCCCGGTGGGGGTAGCCACGCAGGATCCGCGTCTGCGGGCACGCTTCGCGGGCGATCCTGAGCACGTGGTGAACTTCATGAAGTTCGTCGCCATGGAGGCCCGGGAAATCATGGCCGAGCTTGGCTTCCGGACGGTGGACGAGATGGTGGGTCACACCGAGTGCCTCGAGACCAAGGAGGCGGTCGATCACTGGAAGGCCAAGGGCGTGGATCTCTCCGCGATCCTCCACCAGCCCGACGTAAACGGCAAGGTCGAGCGCTATCGCACGATGGCTCAAGACCACGGGCTCGATAAGGAGTTCGACGACACCACGCTCATCCCTGCCTGCCAAAGCGCGATCGATACCGGCGCCAAGGTGAAGGTGGAGCTCTCCGTGCGGAACGTGAACCGGACCGTGGGCACACGCCTTGGCTCGGAGATCACGCGCAATTACGGAGCCGAGGGGTTGGCCGAAGATACGGTGCACGTGAAGTTCCGCGGCAGCGCGGGACAGAGCTTTTCGGCTTTCGTCCCGAAGGGGGTGACCTTCGAGCTCGAAGGCGATGCCAATGACTACGTGGGCAAGGGCCTCTCCGGGGGTAAGCTGATCGTGTACCCGCCCCGTGAGTCGACCTTCGTGCCCGAAGAGAACGTCATCGTGGGGAACGTGGCGTTTTATGGCGCCACAACGGGCGAAGCCTACATCCGCGGGATGGCGGGCGAGCGCTTCTGCGTCCGAAACAGTGGCGTCAACGCCGTCGTGGAGGGTGTAGGAGACCACGGTTGCGAGTACATGACCGGCGGACGGGTGGTGATCCTGGGGCCTACGGGGCGAAACTTCGCGGCGGGAATGTCGGGAGGCATCGCCTACATCCTCGACGAGAGCCGCACGTTCGCGAGCCGCTGCAACAAAGAGATGGTAGCGGTCGAACCCGTGGAAGACCCCGAGGAGCTCGAGGCCATCCAGCGCATGATTGCTCGGCATCACCAGTTCACCGGCAGCGAACGCGCGCGCGCTTTGCTGTCGGGCTGGCAAGAGTGGCGCAAGCTCTTCGTGCGCGTCATTCCCAGCGACTTCCGACGCATGCTTGAAGCCCAGAAGGAGATGTTGCAAAAAGGCTTGTCTCCCGAAGATGCCGAGATGGCAGCGTTCGAGAAGAATGCAAACAGCGGGGCTCAGGCGCAGGGCAAGTGAGGTCCTTGCGCCACTAGGCAGGTGTTTCGGGCGGCAAACAGTCAACCATTGGCCGAAGACGAACGACGAACATGGGCAAGCCAACAGGCTTCTTGGAATACGAACGACAGGCTCCAGGCTGGGACGACCCCAAGGAGCGCGTCAAGCACTGGAACGAGTTTCACGAACACCAGGCTGAGCCGGTGCTTCAGGAGCAGGGGGCCCGCTGCATGGACTGCGGTGTGCCCTTCTGCCACACGGGGCAAATCATCGCGGGGATGACCGCGGGATGTCCGCTCAACAACCTGATCCCCGAGTGGAACGACCTGGTTTACCGCGGGCAATGGCGGGAGGCGCTCGACCGCCTTCACAAAACGAACAACTTCCCCGAGTTCACGGGACGGGTATGTCCCGCGCCTTGCGAAGGCTCATGCGTGCTGGGCATCAACGCCCCGCCCGTGTCCATCAAGAGCATCGAGTGCGCCATCGTCGATCATGGCTTCGAGGCGGGGTTCATCAAGGCGGAGCCGCCGGAAAAGCGCACGGGGAAGAAGGTGGCTGTGATCGGCTCCGGTCCCGCGGGGCTTGCCTGCGCTGCCGAGCTGAACAAGGCGGGACACACGGTCACCGTGTTCGAGCGGGCCGACCGGATCGGTGGCCTATTGATGTACGGGATTCCCTCGATGAAGCTGGAAAAGCGCCTCGTGGAACGCCGGATCAAGCTCCTGGAAGAGGAGGGCGTCACGTTCCTCACGAACACCTGGGTCGGGCAAAACTATCCCACCGAGATGCTCAAGCGCGAGTTCGATGCCATCGTCCTCTGCGGCGGGGCCACGCAGGCGCGCGACCTCCAGGTCGAGGGCCGGCAGCTCAGGGGCGTGCACCTGGCCATGGATTTTCTGTCCAGGAACACCAAGAGCCTGCTCGACAGCCGGCTTGAGGACGGCCACTACATTTCGGCCAAGGACAAGCACGTGGTGGTCATCGGCGGCGGTGACACCGGCACCGACTGCGTAGGGACCTCCATCCGCCACGGCTGCAAGAGCCTGGTTCAGCTCGAAATCCTGGCGCGCCCGCCGGAAGAGCGCGCCCTCGATAACCCCTGGCCGCAGTGGCCGCGGGTCTACAAGATGGACTACGGTCAGGAAGAGGCCTCTGCCTTGTGGGGGCAGGATCCCCGGCAGTACGCCGTCAGCACCCAGCGGCTCGTGGGCGATGCCGAGGGCAACGTGAAAGAGATCCACGTGGTGGGTCTCCGTCAGGTTCCCGGCGTGGGCCGCCCGCGCTTCGAAGAAGTGCCGGGCACCGAGCGGGTGATCAAGGCGGACCTGGTGCTGCTGGCCATGGGCTTTTTGGGCCCGGAGAAGCCTGGTTTGCTCACCGAGCTGGCCGTCGACCTCGACGAGCGGGGCAACGTGTTGGCAGGCGAGGACTATGCCACCTCCGTTCCGGGCGTGTTCTCGGCGGGTGACATGCGGCGGGGTCAGTCCCTCGTGGTGTGGGCGATTGCCGAAGGCCGTCAGGCGGCCCGCAGCGTCGACAAGCACTTGATGGGCCAGACGGTTCTGGTCTAGGCCCTCGCACGGGGCGTGGTTTTCCTTGGACCACGCCCTGTCGTCTGGGCTGGGGCTGCACGAGGCGGGGGATGTCTCGGAGGCTCGATGCGGTCATCACGGTGAGTGGCTCGTGGGCTCGCCGGCCTGACGCAGACGGCGCGACTCTCGTATTCGTCTGGTAGAGTCCGCTTTGCCCTGGGGCGACATGACCAAGTTCAGCGTGAACCTCAACAAGTTTGCCCTGCTGCGCAATTCGCGGGGAAACAACAACCCCGATGTGCTCGGGATTGCCCGTCGCTGCGTGGCCCGCGGCGTTCACGGGATTACGGTTCACCCCCGGCCCGACGAGCGCCACACGCGCTTTTCCGACGTCACCGAACTGGCGGCCTACCTGAAGACGGAGCCCCAGGTCGAGTTTAACGTGGAGGGCTACCCCACGGCGGACTTTTTGGCCCTCGTGGAGAGGGCGAAGCCCCACCAGTGCACCCTGGTTCCGGATGCGCCGGGTCAGCTCACGTCTGACCACGGCTGGGATGCGGTTCGTCATCAAGCCTTGCTGGCCGAGGTGGTGACGCGTCTTCAGGGCCACGGGATCCGGGTCAGCCTCTTTCTCGATCCCGACCTCGAGCAGGTCGAAGCGGCGGCGCGCACGGGGGTGGCCCGCATCGAGCTATATACCGAGCCCTACGCCCGGGCCTTTGGCACGGAAGCCCAACCCGCCGTCTTGGAGCGATTCGCGGGGGCGGCTGCGCGGGCCCACCAGCTTGGCTTGGGGGTCAACGCGGGCCACGACCTGAACCAGCAAAATTTAGGGCCCTTCTTGGCCTCCGTGCCCTCAGTCCTCGAGGTGTCGATCGGCCATGCCGTGGTCTGCGAAGCCCTTGATGCGGGCCTCGAGCCCACGCTCGACCGCTATCTCGCGATCATAAATAAATGACCTCCAACGGCGCCGAAGGACGACTGAGACAGGTGAGCTCTTCATTGTCGAGATTTCCTTGTGTGTGGTTGGCCTGGGGATGCCTGGTTGCCTGTGCCGCAGGACCCTCGTCCGGGGCGGACGACACGGACGACGTGGCAGGACAAGCGGGGCAACAGGCTGGCAGGGGCGGCGGTGAAGGAGGGGCTCTCGGGGGCTCTGGAGGAAGCGCGGGAGGCCTCGGCGGCAAGGGGGGTGAAACCGGTGGCACGGCAGGCGGAGCTGGGGGCAAGGCAGGTGAAAGCGGCGGCAAGGGAGGCGAAACCGGGGGCAAAGGGGGCGAAGCCGGCGGCCAAGCCGGTCAAGGCCCGAGCCTCGGTGGGGGAGGTTCGGGCGGCGGCTCTGGGGGAAATTCAGGGGCCGGGGGCGCTCTGGGTGGTACGGGCGGCGCGGCCATGGCGGGCGGGAGCGGTGGGGGCCCCGTGGCCCTGCCGGGTCAAGCCGACGTGGTGGCACTTTACACCTTCAGCGAGGGCCAGGGCCGTGTGGCCAAGGACACCTCGGGCTTCGGCGAAGCGCTCGATCTGGCGTTCAAGGACAACGAGGGCTCCATATCCTGGGTCGCCGACGGGCTGAAGTTCACGTCGCCCAACACCAAAAAGGGGCCGATCGCCTACTCGGCGACATCAGGGGGAGCCTGGAAAACCGCGGCGAAGATCACGTCGGCCTTGAAGGCCGCGAATCAAATGACCATCGAGCTGTGGGGCTATGCCACCTCGTCCGCGCAGGACGGTCCTGCGCGCATTCTGTCGTTCGCCCGCGAGAACCATCACCGCAACTTCACCTTGCTACACGGCCGGCGAAAGTGCAGCGATGCGGCCAACGGCAACGAGTTTCAAATTCGGGTGAAGATCAACGCCGAGGACGACAATGGTTGCCCCGAGGTGGCATTCCCCAGTTCCGTGGTGGTTCCCTCGACGATGGCGCACGTGGCCTACGTACAAACGATGGGCGGAGATCAAGTCCTCTACCTCAACGGCGAGCAGGTGGGGGCGGCGAAGCTCTCCAAGGCGTCTGACTTCTCCCACTGGTTCGACGACGTGCCGTTGGGGCTGGGTAACGAGCCGAAGTTTGGTGATGCCGTGGGTGTCGACGGCGGGCACGAGCGCGAGTGGAACGGCGTCCTCTCCACGGTGGCGATCTACAAGCGCGCGCTTTCACCCGCCGAGGTCAAGGCCCGCTTCGACGCCGGGCCCCGGTAGCGCGCGCGGCGCCCCGAGGCCGGTTGTCCAGCGGGGGCTCAGGCGTCGAGGATGCGCCGGACCGCGTCGCGAACGGCGCCGTACTCGTTCGGCAGCTCGATGGGCTGGTTCGCGTATTTCGGGTCGGGCACCGAGGCCAGTTTGCGGTCGTGGTAGGCCACCTTGAAGTCCGTGAACTTGAGCCCGTTGGCCGTGCTGATGACCACCACGGTCTGATCTTTCGTCACGAGCTGCCGCGCCACGAGCTTTTCGAGCGCCGCCAGGGCCACGCCCGTGTGAGGGCAGCAGAACATGCCCGTTCGGTCGGCCCGCGCTGCCGCGTCCGCCAGCTCGGCCTCCGTGGCCTGTTCCACCACGCCGTCGAACTGCCGAAGGGCGCGGATGGCCTTGTCCCGGCTCACGGGATTGCCGATCTGGATGGCCGAGGCCAGGGTGGATTGCGGCACCATGGAGGAAAAGCTCTCGAAGCCCTTCAGGTAGGACTGGTAAAGCGGATTGGCGTGCGCGGCCTGGGCCACGCAAATGCGAGGCATTTTGTTGATGAGCCCGAGGTCGCGCATGAGGTTGAATCCCGCGCCGAGCGCGCTCACGTTGCCGAGGTTGCCACCCGGGATGATCACCCAGTCCGGCACGCGCCACTCGAACTGCTGGCAGATCTCGATGCCCACGGTCTTCTGACCTTCGAGCCGCAGCGAGTTCATGCTGTTGGCCAGGTACACCCCTTCTTCGGCTGCCAGGCGCTGCACCACGGCCATGCAGTCGTCGAAGTTGCCGTCGAGGGCGAGCACCTTGGCGCCGTTGGCGAGCGGCTGCACGAGCTGGGCGGTGGAGATCTTGCCGTGGGGCAAGATCACGAGCGAACGCACCCCGGCGGCCGCGCAGTACGCCGCCAGCGCGGCCGACGTGTCCCCGGTGGACGCGCACGCGACGGCCGAAACGTTTTTGCCGTCCGCCATCATCTGCTTGACCACGGACACCAGGACCGTCATGCCGAGATCCTTGAACGAGCCCGTGTGCGAGTTGCCGCAGAGCTTGATCCACAGATCCTCCACGCCGATCTGACCGCCATAGCGCTGCGCCCAGAAGAGGTTCGAGCCGCCTTCGTACATCGACACGATGTTCTCGTCCCGAATCCCGGGGTGGACCCACTCGCGTTTGCCCCACACGCCCGAGCCGTGCGGCCACTCGGTGCCGAGGTAGCGGTCCTCGAACAGCTTCATCCACTGATAGGCCGAGTTCTGCCGCAGGGCCTCCATGTCGTGCCTCACCTCGAGCAGGTCGTTGCAGGTGGGGCAGCGGTAGATCACTTCGTCGAGCGCCCATTCCCCGGCACAGCCGGAGATGCACTTGAACACGGCGCGGAATGGCTTCATGGCCGGCAATTTACCTTAAAATCGCGTGAAGCAAGGACCCGCCCGTCGGTTTCCGATGCCGAATGCTTGCACAACGGGGCAGGGAATCGTCAGCCCTGTTGTCATTGGCCTCGACCGCGTGGCCTCCGGGAAACAGCTCTGCGCCGGGGCTCGCGCACCGGGGCAAAACCAAGTACTGTACGGCCCCCGACCGCCCTGGTGGCGGCGTGCGTTCTTCCATGCCACGTCAACCGAAAAGCCAAGCTCCCGAGGTCTACAAATTCGGCGGCGCCTCCCTGGGCGACGCTTCCGCGTACAAACACGCGGCCACCATCGTGAAGGCGGCCCCGGGGCCGGTGGCGGTGGTGTGCTCGGCACCGGCAGGCGTCACTGACGCCTTGCTGGCGGTCGCGCGCGCGGCCCACGAGGGGGACAAAACGGCCGTGGACGCGGCCAACGCCGCCCTGGCCGCCAAGTTCCGGGACATCGTCAAAGGGGCCTTGTCGGATGCGGCGGCCCGCAAGCGCGTGCAGGCCTTGGTGGACGCGTCGCTCGAAGAGCTGTCGTCCCTGGCTACCGGGCTTTTGGTGCTGCGCGAACTCACGCCGCGCACCAGCGACCTCGTGGTCTCACGCGGCGAACGCCTCTCCGCCCGCCTCTTCGAGGCCGTGCTGCGGGCCGCGGGCGTCAAGGCCGAGTACGTCGAAGCTACCGAGGTGGTGGTGACCCACGGTCCCTTCGGTGGGGCCGCGCCCGACCTGGACGCTTCCGACACAGAGGTCCGCCGCCGCCTGCTGCCCTTGCTTCGGGCGGGTGTGGTGGCCGTGGTGCCAGGCTTTTTGGGCGCGCTCATCGACGACGCGGGCCAGCTGACGGGGACCGTGACGCTGGGCCGGGGCGGCTCGGACCTGACCGCCACGTTGCTGGCCCGGGGCCTCGAGGCCGCGCGCGTTTCGTTGTGGAAGGACGTGCCGGGCTTACTCACCGCCGACCCGCGCGTGGTGCCGGACGCGCGCGTGGTGCCGCAACTCAATGTGCGCGAGGCCGCCGAGCTGGCTTACTACGGCGCCAAGGTGCTGCACCCGCGTGCGCTCATCCCGGTGTCTGGCCAAGACATCCCCGTGCACGTCAGGCCCTTTGCCGAGCCTTCGTCGCTCGGCACCGAGATCTCGAGCCGGCACACCCTCGATGGCTACCCCGTCAAGGCCTTGTCGGCTGCCGCCGGTCAGGCGCTGGTCACGGTGGCGGGGCGGGGTCTTTTGGGTGTGCCCGGGGTGGCGGCCCGGACGTTTGCGACCCTCTCGCAGCATGGCCTCTCGGTGTCGCTGATCTCGCAGTCGTCGTCGGAGCAGACCATTTGCTTCACGGTCCCGGAAGGCGAAGCCAAGGCGGCCCAAAAGTGTCTGCAGCACGCCTTCGCGCAGGAGATCGCGAGCCGTTACGTGGACGGCATCCAGATCCAACCCGGCATGGCCACGATCGCCGTGGTGGGGCTGGGGATGGCCGGCAAGCCCGGTATCGCGGCCCGGGTCTTCGGGGCCCTCGCGGGCTCGGGCATCAACATCGTGGCCATCGCCCAGGGCTCGTCCGAGCTGAACATCTCGTTCGTGGTGTCCCAGGCGCAATGTGCGGACGCGCAGAAGAGCATTCACGAGGCCTTCCAGCTGGCGAAGATCGGCGGCGGGGCCCTGCGGGAGCACGACCACGTGGACGTGGTGCTGCTGGGCTTCGGCCAGATTGGCCGCACGCTGGCCGGTCTCATCTCGCAAAACGGCAACCACGGCAAGACCGGCAAAATTGGCAAAGCCGCCAAGTCCAAGGCCAGCATCATGGCGGGAATCGATACCAGCCGCTTGCGTTTGGTGGCTGCGGTGGATCGCACGGGCTTCGTCTTCGACGCCGAAGGCTTGCCGGCCGCGCAGGTGGCGGAGCTCGCACAGCAGAAGAGCGAGGGGGGAACGTTCGCCAAGGCGCCGGGAGGGCACAAGGCGACACCCCTTCAGGCCGTCCAGCACTTCGCCAAGCACGCGCTCTCGAGGCCCGTGATCGTGGATGTCACGGCCCACGATACGTCCGCCGTGTTGATGGCGGCCGCCGAGGCGGGCATGGACGTGGTGCTGGCGAACAAGCGTCCCTTGTCGGCGAGCCGAAAGGACGATCACACGCTCCGCGAGGCGCTGGCCAAGCGGGGGCGGCAGCTGCGCTTCGAGGCCACGGTGGGCGCCGGTCTGCCCATTCTCGACACCTATCGCAAGCTCGTGGAGTCGGGCGACAAGGTGCAACGGATCGAGGGCTGTGTGTCCGGCACGCTCGGGTATCTGCTCACCGAGGTGGGGCATGGCGAACCGTTTTCGGCGGCGGTCAAGGAAGCCATGGCGCTTGGCTACACGGAGCCGGACCCGCGCGATGATTTGTCGGGCGCGGACGTGGGCCGCAAGGCCCTGATCTTGGGCCGCTTGTTGGGGTTCACCGGAGAGCCCGAGGACGTCGCGGTGGAGAGCCTCGTGCCCGGAGAAGCCCGCAAGCTGTCGAAAGACGCGTTTTTGGCCAAGCTCGAGACCTGGGACGCCGAATGGGCGAAGCGGGTCGAGGCCGCCCGCAAAGACGACGCGGTTCTGCGCTACGTGGCCACCGTAACGGCCAAGAAGATCGAGGTGGGGCTTCGGAAGGTCAAGCGGGGCACGCCGTTCGCATCGCTCGAGGGCACGGACAATCAGATTGCCTTCACCACGGCCCGCTACCGTAGCCCGCTGGTCATCACGGGGGCAGGGGCCGGGCTCGAGGTCACCGCGGGCGGTGTGCTCAACGACATCATGGATCTGCTCGGCGGCTGAACCCGCGGCAAACGTTTACCAGGGACACAGGGCGAACCACGGGGGCCTCTGCGCGCCGGCACGAAGCCGGAACCCGTGGTTACACCACGATGTCCAGCAGCTGCAGGCGCGTGAGATAGCCTTCGAGTACGGCCACCGTATCGACGGGCAAGAGGTCGAGCTCCAAGGTCACCTGTCCCTGGGAGGCACGGAGAATCGTTCCTGAAATGGCTATCTCTTCCCCGCCGAGCTCGGCGATGCCAGAGACCCATTCGCCCTGATGGGCCGTGACGGTGTGGTCGGGCCATGCCACCGTCACGTGCGTGCGGGACAGCTCCACCACCGGGCTGCGGCCTGCGTCGAGCCGAAGACAGGCAGGGTGGGAGGAGGGGGGCGCCACCCGATAATTGACCCTTCTGTTTTTGACGATCAGCCGCTCGAGGGTCTCGAACACGGGAGTCGACACGGGCGTTTCCTGCGTTTCCAGGACGAGGTCGCGAAGTGACTTGAGCGCCTTTTGCGTCGCCACGAGATTGGCCCGCATGTCCGACAGCCGACGCTGATCGTTTCCAACCTTTTCGGCTGCCGCCGTCAGGAGCTTTTTGAGGAGGCGGATGCCGATCGCGGGCTGTTCGACGAACAAGGCCTCGACGTCACGCTGCCGGAACTGCCACACCTCGGAGCCCGCCGCCACGATGGCGCGCGCGGACCGTGCCGCTCCGAGGACGCCGCCGAGTTCGCCTATCACCGCAGGCGGTCGGAGCTTGAGCGGCGCTTCCCCTGGCATCTCGAGGGTGACCTCACCGCGCGTGAGCAGGTAGAAGGCCTCGGACGTTTCACCCTCCTCGAACAGCACCCCCCCTTTTCCGGGCAGGGTCTCCTGAAACCTCGCCGCCAGTTCGGCTAGCTCATCTTGCGCAAAGTCTTGAAACAGAGGGATCGTCGTGAGCTGGTCGAGACGCGGTGCCGACATCCTTCCGATTGTACACGAGTCGCAAAAAGCGCGCGGTCTGCGCGCGACGAAGCCTCTCGACCGCCCGGTCGGCCAGCATTTTCCACCCCGACCGGACAGGGCCCGGCGGGTGGGAACGCGAGGGGAAATGCTCGTTCTGGCAGTCTCGAGGCCTCATGAAGCGCGCGCCTCGGTCCGGGTCCACGAAGTCGCGTGAGGCGCGCGCTTGGCCCGTTGCGGCGGAAGCTCGTTCCTTTACGACCAGCCCTCAGGCGCGCTTCGGCTTTGACGCCCTTTGGTCGACCGTGGTAGGCAAGCGCCTCCCTTGGCGCCTGAAACGCAAAAAAAAGTTGTCATCCTCGGCGGAGGCTTGACTGGCATCTCCACGGCTCTGCACCTGCGGTTGCCGTGGGTCCTCTTCGAGAAAGAAGCGCGGCTCGGCGGGCACGCCCGCACCGACGAAAAGCAAGGCTATCGCTTCGACAAAACCGGTCACTGGCTGCATCTGCGAGATCCAAAGGTCAAGCAACTCGTGGCCGAGGCGCTACCGGGACAAATGGAAGACGTCGCCCGCAAGGCGCGCGTTTTTTCGAACGGTGTGCTCACGCGTTATCCCTTCCAGGCCAACCTGCACGGTCTTCCACCCGACGTGGTGAAGGAGTGCTTGATGGGCGTCATCGAGGCCAAGCTGGGGGGCGAGATTGCCGGGGAGCCCCGGAACTTCGAGGAGTACTGCCTGCGGCACTTTGGCGCGGGAATCTCGAAGCATTTCATGATCCCCTACAACGAGCGGCTTTGGGGCGTCTCCCCGCGTGAGATCACGGCCGCGTGGTGTTCGCGGTTCGTGCCTTTGCCCAATCTCGAACAGATCGTGGCGGGCGCCGTGGGCGCGGGGCCGGCAGAGATGGGCTACAATGTGGGCTTCGTCTATCCAAAGCAGGGCGGCATCGAGACCTTCACGAAAGCCCTCATCGGCCGCATCGATCCTGCGCGGGTGAACACCGGCGTGAGCCCCGATCTGATCGATTATGAAAAGCGCGAGGTGCAGGTGGGCGGCGAGCGCCTCCCGTATCACGCCCTGGTGGCGTCGATTCCCTTGCCCGAGCTCTTGCGGCGCATGCCGAATCTGCCCCCGGCGATCGAGGCGCACGCCGCGAACCTTCGTTGCACCACACTCCAGTATCTCAACGTGGCCACGCGCCGACCCACCCCCGCGGATTGGCACTGGATTTACGTGCCCGAGAAGAAGTACCCCTTTTACCGGGCCGGCATCTTCACGAACGCCATGAAGAGCATGGCCCCCGAAGGCGGATCGTCGCTCTATGTCGAGCTGGCGGACCGAAGCCCTATCAGCGACCTGGACGCGGTCACCCGCGAGGTGGCCCAGGGGTTGGTGGAAGCGGGGGCGTTGGCGTCACCCGACGATCTTCTCTTCGCCGAGCCCAAAGAGCTGAAGTACGCGTACGTGGTGTTCGACGACAACTACTACCCGGCCACCACGGCCATCTTCCGCTTCCTGGAATCGCATGACATCTATCCCCGCGGCCGCTACGGGGCGTGGACCTACAACGCCATGGAAGATTGCGTGATCGCGGGCCGCGAAGTCGCCGCCACCATCGAAGCTGCCCACGGAGAGCCCCAATGAGCGAGAACCCCGTTTCCTCAGCCCCCCACGTTTCGATCGTCATCCCCGTGTACAACGAAGAAGGCATCCTGCGCGGGTCTGTGCTGGAGCTGCGCGAGAAGCTTGCGCCCTTTGGATTCACCTACGAGATCATCCTGAGCGAGAACGGCTCGCGCGACCGCACGATCGAAATCGGCAAGGGCATCGAGGCCGAACACCCGGATGTGCGCCTGCTCTCGCTCGGGCAACCGAACTACGGGCTGGCGATGAAGTCGGGCATCATGAACGCGCGCGGCACCATCGTGATCTGTGACGAGATCGATCTGCTCGACGAAGAGTTCTACGCGCGGGCGTTGGCCTTGTTGGAGCGCACCGACACGGAGCTGGTGGTCGGCTCGAAGGCGATGGTGGGCTCGAACGATCAACGTCCGCTGTTTCGTCGAACGGCCACCCGCGTGTACAACGGCATGCTGCGCGCCGTGTGCCAGTACAAGGGCACCGACACCCATGGCCTCAAGGCCTTCAAGCGCGACGCGCTCTTGCCCACGGTCGAGCGCTGTGTGCTGGACAAGGACGTGTTCGCCAGCGAGTTCGTGATCCGTGCCCACCGCGAAGGCAAGAAGGTGGTGGAGATCCCGTTCGCCGTGCGGGAAAAGCGCCCGCCCAGCATCCGCCTGCTCAAGCGCGTGCCCCACGTGCTGAGGAGCGTGGCCAAGCTCGCGGTCACCGTGCGCCAGAACGGTTAGGTCAGGGCGCCGGGGGGCCTTGTGCCTCTGCGTTGAACGGTCCGGGAAGGGTGATGGTACACGCCGTCGTGCGCCATGCTGGGGGATCTCATCGGCTTCAGATGGCGACGAACCCGCCGACCGCCGATAGTGCCCTAATGGTGCATCATCGCGCTTCGTTGACTCGAGGGCCCGGGCGGATTCGTATGCGTTCACGGGCAAGTGTGCTTCCGGCTCTGGTGTGGGCAACCGCTTGCGCGGCCCTGCTGCTCGGGGCCTGCGACGACGATGCGGGCTCGGCCTCGCGAGGCGATGGCGGCCCGGGGGACGCGGGGCTCGGGGCGGGCACCGGGGCCCGTGGGGGCATCGGGGCCCCGTCCGGCGGGGCCGGTGGCAACAGCGGGACGGGCGGCAGCGCCGTCCCGGGCGCCGGAGGCGTGGGCGGTATCGCGGCCTCGTGTGCGTCGGGTACCGCCCAGTGCAGCGACGGGATGGACAACGATGCAGACGGCCGGATCGATCAGGCCGACGGCGAGTGCGTAAGCCCTTGTGACAATGACGAGGGCAGCTTTGCTACCGGCATCTCGGGTGACAACATCGACGCCTGCAAACAAGACTGCTTCTTCGACGGTGATTCGGGCCAGGGCAACGACGGCTGCGAATGGAACCTCAAGTGCGACGCCAAGAATCCAGGGGCCGCGTCGTGCCCTTACGACCCCTCGTTCAAAAACTGTCCAAGCGCCCAGTCCGAAAAGTGCCTCAAAAACTGTCGTCGGGTCACCCCGAACGGCTGTGACTGCTTCGGCTGCTGCGCGTTCCCTACCCCGAACGCCACTGTGACGGTGATGCTTGTCAACACCTGCACGCAGGACAAACTGGGCGATCCGGCGGCGTGTCCTCCCTGCACCCAGCAGACCGCTTGCGTCAACACCTGCGAGCCTTGCGAGGTTTGCATCGGCAAACCCACACTCGATCCTGGCTGTGCGATGCCTCCGGGCGGGGCGGGCGGCAGCGGCGGCGCCAGTCCTCCCCCGGCCCCCGTGTGCGAGGAGGGTATCGTGTCCTGCGGGCCTGGAGGCCAGGTGGCCGACGGGGCTTGCCCGGCAAGCACCTATTGCATCACGGGCTGCTGCGTTTTTCCTCTGCTCTAGGGCGCGGGAAGCGTCCCCGCGTGCCGGCACCTACCGGCACGCGTGCGGGCGCAGGAGGGGTCAGGACAGGTCGTCGAAAGAAACGAGGGAGGTCTGCCGAAGCGCCCCTGCGGCCGCGGCGACGCCGGCGCCGCGATCCACCTTCGCATTCTGCTCGCTCATCAAAACCTCGAGAGCGCTCAGAAGCAAAAAGATGTTCCTCTCCGTGGACGAGGAGCCCATGAGCCCCACACGCCAGGCGCGCCCCTTGAAGGGGCCGAGACCCGCGCCGATCTCGATCCCGAAGCGCTCGAGCAGGCCCTTGCGGACGCGGAGGTCGTCGATGCCTTCGGGCACCCTCACGCAGTTGAGCGTGTAGAGGCTACTCGAGGGGATGTACGACAATCCCAGCGCCTCGAGACCGGCGCGCAGGGAGAGGTAGTGGCGTTTGTGGCGGGCATACCGCTCGAGCAGCCCCTCCTCGAACACCACGCGCAGCGCTTCGTGGAGCGCGTAGCTCATGTTGATCGGCGCCGTGTGATGGTAGGCGCGATCCGCACCCCAGTAGTTGCGGATCATCGACATGTCCAGGTACCAGTTCGCGACCTTCGTCTTCCGTGCGTCCATGGCCTTCACGGCGGCCGCGCTGAAGGTCACCGGTGCCAGCCCCGGGGGGCACGACAGGCATTTCTGGGTACCGCTATAGCAGGCATCGATTTTCCAGTCGTCCACCCGTAGCTCCATGCCAGAAAGCGAAGTGACGGCGTCGACCACGAGCAGCGCGCCGGCTTCGTGAACCAGCCGAGAGATCGTTTCAAGGGGTTGGTGGGCTCCGGTGGACGTCTCGGCGTGCACAATCCCCAGCAGCTTGGCGTGGGGGTACGACTGCAGCGCCGCTTCGACGAGCTCGACGGGGATCGTGTCTCCCCAAGGCACCTCGAGGGTGTGCACGCGCGCGCCATAGCGTTCGGTGACGTCCTTCATGCGCGCCCCGAACACGCCGTTGACGCAGATGATGGCCTCGTCACCGGGCTCGATGAGGTTGGCGATGCAGGCTTCCATGCCGGCGCTGCCCGTTCCCGGGACCGCCAACGTGAGCGCGTTCTGTGTATGGAACAGCCTCTGCAGCATGGTGCGCACTTCGTCCATGAGCCGCAGGTACTCGGGATCCAAGTGGCCGACCGTGGGGGCCGACATCGCTCGTAGAACGCGTGCGGGCACGTCGGAGGGGCCGGGGCCCATCAGGACGCGCTGGGAGGGCTGAAAGGGGGCGGGAATGGTGCTCATGACGACAGCGAGCGTACCAGCGTCGGCGGTCGCGGGAAAGCCGTGCGGTCGCGGGAGGACCGGCTGTCCTCCGATCATGGCCTCGAGGAAGCGACCGGTGTACAACCGGGGGCATGCCTTCCCGGTCGAACCCCGCACGCGCCCCTTCGCCGTGGCTGCCGATCGTCTCTGCGATCGTGTTTTCGCTGGCCGCGTCGCCCGCCCTGGCGGCACCCCGGCCCAAGCTCGTTGTCGTATTGGTGGTGGACCAGATGAGGGCGGACTACGTCGAGCGTTTCGGCTCTGCGTGGCGCGGGGGGCTCCACCGGCTGTTTACCGAGGGCGCGTACTTTCGAAACGCCGCGTTTCCGTACTTGCAAACGATCACCTGCGCAGGACACGCGACCATCAGCACCGGCGCCTACCCCTACCGTCACGGCATGGTCCAGAATGCCTGGTACGACCGCAGCGCGGGCAAGTTGATTTCGTGTACGAACGACCCCACACAGCCCCTTCTGTCCTACGGCTCCCCCGTGTCGGGCGGAGACAGCCCCGCTTTTTTGCAGGTGCCCACATTGGCCGACGAGATGCGAGCGCAGCTGTCTCCTGCAGCGAAGGTGGTCACCACGTCCCTCAAGGCGCGCAGCGCGATCATGCTGGCGGGTCACGCGGCCGTTGCCACCACATGGGCCGACGCCGGTGTCTTCGTTACCTCGAGGTCCTACACCGACGCTCCCGTTCCGGCGGTGGCAAACTTCCTCGGCAAGAACCCAATCGCCTGGGACCGCCTACCTGTGTGGAACTTGCTGCTGCCTCCGCGTCGCTATTGGTTCGCCGACGACGCCCCCGGCGAGGCCGCCCCACACGGCTGGACGCGGGGGTTCCCACATGCCCTCGTGGGTGCAAACGCGCTCGACTCGCTCACGAACTGGGTGCGCAGCCCGTTCGCCGACGCTTACCTCGCCGACCTGGCGCTGGCCCTCGTCAAGGACCTGCAGCTCGGGCGAGGTCCGGCGGCCGATTACCTGGGCATCAGCTTTTCGGTGCTGGACCTCGTTGGGCACGCGTACGGGCCCCGCAGCTTCGAGGTGCAGGACGTGTTGCTTCGCCTGGATCAAACGCTCGGCACATTCCTGACCGGACTGGATCGCTTGGTGGGGAAGAACGAGTACGTCGTGGCGTTGACGTCGGACCACGGTGTGGCGGCCATTCCGGAGCAACTCGAGGCGCTCGGGGTGCCGGCGGGCCGTATTCCCGTGGACCGACTGAAAGCCGGGCTAGAAGCCGCTCTGGATCGCGAGCTCGGTGCGGGAAGCCACCTGGCGGCGGTCGTTTACACCGACATCTACTTTGCGGCCGGCGTCTACGAGAAGCTGCTGGCGACGCCGGGGGCGCTTGCACGGGTGCGTGCGGCCGTCCTGGGCGTACCGGGCGTGAGCGAGGCCTTTTTCGGCGCCGAGCTGGCCGACGTGGCGCCCTACGAGCCCGCCGCCCGGCGGGCGGCTGCGCTGTCTTATTTTCCAGGGCGCAGTGGCGACATGGTTTTGGTGCCCGCGCCCAACCACATCACCGTGGCCCATGGAACCACGCATGGCAGTCACAACGACTACGACCAGCGTGTGCCGCTGGTGTTCGCCGGGGCGGGCGTCGCGCGGGGGCAGTTTAGCCGCCGTGTAAGCCCGGCAGATCTCGCTCCCACGTTGGGCCAGATGGTGGGTGTGACCTTGCCGCGTCCTGATGGCGCCGTATTGCCCGAGGTCGTGCCCGCGCGCTGATCAGCGCATGAAGATCCAACTCGCAGCCACCGCCAACGTGGCGCCGATGACGAGGCCCATACCCACGAGCGCCAACAGCCGCCGGGTGTTGGCCGGGCCCAGGGCAGGTCCCGGGAGTGGGGGCGGGCCGGGCGGTTGCGTGCGTTCGGCCAAGTGGGCCAGGGCCACGATCGTGTTATCGGCCGTGGCGGAGCGGATGGTGCGGGTGACCCGCGGCAGATCGCCGTCGAGGCGCACGGCCATCTGAGACAGGGCCATCGCGGCCTCGTCGAGGCTAGGCCGGGGCGCTCGCTCTTTGTCCATCATGCGGACGATGAAAAGCCTGAGCTCTTCATCCACGCTCGCGACGAACTCGCGCGGGTCGGGAACAGGGGCCGTGAGGTGGGCGCGCATGACGTCCACGTATCGCTGTACCTCGGTGCCTGCTCGGCAGCGGAACGGCGGTTTGCCTGTGAGAAGGTGAAAAAGGCTGCATCCCAGAGAGTAAACGTCGGCCCGCTCGTCGACGTCGTCGCCCCGGGCTTGTTCGGGGGCAATGTAATCGGCCGTGCCCACCACCATGCCCTTGCCCGTGAGGCTCTTGTCGGCGGCGTGAGATTTCGCCAGGCTGAAGTCCGTGACCTTGACCGCGCCTCGACCCGAGATGCCCAGGTTGGCAGGTTTCACGTCGCGGTGAATGATGCCCGCCCGCGCCGCCTCGGCCAGTGCCGCCGCGGCTTGCGCCCCGATGGTGGCCACGACCCCGCTGTCGAGCGGCCCGCGATCATCGAGCAGACGCTGGGTGTCGCCCCCTTCGAGCAACTCCATCGCAAAGTAAGGTCGGTCCGTGCCGTCGATGTGCCCCGACTCGAACACCGTGATGAGGTTCGGATGCGTCAGTTTCGCCAGAGCCCGCGCCTCGCGAAGGAACCTCTCCTTGACGGTCTGATTCTGAAGGTGCTTGGGTCCCAGCGTCTTGAGGGCCGTGCGCCGGCCGAGCTGGTCGTCTATGGCCAGGAAGACCTCGCCCATCGATCCCCGACCGAGCAGCTTTTCGATGCGATAGCGCCCGACCTTTTGGCCGGGGGCCAGCGTGCCGCCTGCCGCGGGCGGCGGAGCGCCAAGAGCGGGGATGGGCCTTTCCAAGCGGGTCTCCTCGGGTGAAGACGACGAGCTCACTCGAACGGCGCCTCGTTCTCGTCCGCGTAGTTCTCGAACTTGGTGAACTCGCGGATGAAGGTCATGGGAACCGTCCCCGTGGCGCCGTTTCGGTGCTTGGCCACGATGAGCTCCGCCTTGCCGCGGTTCTCGGTGTCGTCCGGGTTGAAGACCTCTTCGCGGTGGATGAAGCAGATCATGTCTGCGTCCTGCTCGATCGCGCCCGACTCGCGGAGGTCCGACATCTGCGGCCGTTTGTCTTCGCGCTTTTCCAACCCCCGGTTCAACTGGGAGCAGGCGATGACGGGGATCTTCAGGTCCTTGGCCAAGGACTTGAGGCCTCGGGAGATCTCGGCAATCTCGCGCTCACGGTTGTCGTCCTTTTTGCTCGAGCCGCGACACAGCTGGAGGTAGTCGATGACGATGAGCCCGAGCTGCCGGGGGATGCGTCCATTTGCGTCCGGTTTCGGGGGCGGGAAATGGCGCAGGTCTCCTCGAAAACGACGCGCCTTGGCACGAACGTCCAGAATGCTCGGGGCCGCGGAGTCGTCGATCATGATGGGCGCAGCCGCGAGCCGGCCCCCGGCGGGGTAGATCTTGTTCTTCCAGTCGGCGTACTCGATGAAGCCGCGCCGGATCCGGCTCTGGTCGATCCGGGCCTCGCTGGCCAACATACGCTCCATCAGTTCGTACTTCGACATTTCGAGCGAAAAGATGAGCACCGGGACGTTGTGGTGAAGCGCCGCGTTGACGCAGACGTTTACGACCCAAGACGTCTTGCCGACGCCCGGCCGCGCCGCAACGATGATGAGGTTTTCTGGCTGCAGCCCTGCCGACAAGGCGTCGAATTTTTTGAAGCCGGTGGGAACGCCGTTGACGTCCTTGCGCTCTGCCGCGCGGGCTTCGATGTTTTCGAGCACTTCGGTCATGTGGTCGCCCACGACCGCGTAGCTTTCCTTGCGGTTCTGCTGGGCCACCTCGAAGACCAAAGACTCGGCCTGGTCCAGGAACTCTTCGTAGTCACCGAACTCGCCGAACGCGCGCGACTGGATCTCGGCACAGGCGCCGATGAGGCGCCGCAGCGTGGCTTTCTCCTTCACGATGCGCACGTACTGCGCCACGTTCTCCGCAGTCGGCACCGAGTTGGCGAGGTTGATCAGGTAAGCCGGCCCTCCCTCGACCCGCGCGAGGGCCCCGCGGGTCTTCAGCTCGTCGCCGAGCGAGATGATGTCGATGGCCTGGCGCCGTTTGTCGATGGTGAACATCGCGTCGAAGATTTCGCGATGTACGGGTAGGAAGAAGTCGTCTGCGGTGAGGCTGGTGGCGACCTCGTCGAAGCAGCTGGGCTTGAGCAGCACGCTGCCGAGTGCCGACCGCTCGGCGTCGGCGTTGTTCGGGGGCGCGCGGTGGCTGACGATGGGGGCGGGGGCCAATTCGGACATGGGCGAAAGACGACTTTGAGCGCGGGAGAAGATCGCGGCCGGCCGGTCCTGGCAGCCCAAGCCTCCTGGCTCGGATCCGGTGACGGCAGACGCAGCCGAACGAAAACGGCGAGAAGAGCTTACGCCCTCCTCGCCGTCGTGCTGCCGGTGTTTTGCGTCCAGGCCGAGATTCCGACCAGGCGCTCACCTTCCGGAGGTGTTCGCCTCCGTTGTGCTTTTCGCCTGGGTTCAGGCGTCTTGCTTCACCACCCACACCTTGACGGTGGCGGTGATGTTGCGACCGAGTTTCACAGGGACCTCAGTCAGGCCGAGCCGCTTGATAGGCTCGTCGAGTACGATGCGCTTGGCGTCGACCGCCACGCCCTGCTTTTGAATGGCTTCGGCGATGTCGCGGCTCGTGACCGAGCCGTAGAGACGGTCGCCTTCGCCGACGGCGCGGGCGATAGTGACGGCGGTGGCCGACAGCTTCGCGGCGGCCGCGTCGAGGTCCTTGAGCAACTTGGCATTACGAGCCGCGATCACGCGGCGCTCGTGCTCGATCTTCTTGACGGCGCCCGCCGTCGCCGGCATGGCGAGTCCGCGGGGCAGCAAATAGTTGCGGGCGTAGCCGGGGCGGATGACCACCACGTCACCTGCATTGCCGAGGTTCTCGACGTCTTCTCGGAGAATGACTTGCATGTTCTGCCTCTTGTCCGAAGGGGTGTTCGATTTAGGTCGACGAGGCGCCGTAAGGCATGAGGGCAATCATGCGGGCGCGACGAATCGCCAGGGCCACTTCGCGCTGACGCTTGGCCGTGAGGCCCGTGAGCCGGCGCGGAATCAGCTTGCCGCGTTCGGTGACGAACTGGCGAAGCAACTCGACGTCCTTGTAGTCGACCCTGTACGCCGGGTCCGTGTAGATCGGGTGCCGTGAGCGTTGGGGACGGGCTTCCGTCTCTTGATCGAAGCTGCGATCCATCGACATGCTTATTTCTCCTCGCCTTCGGCGCTTGCAGAGACGCGCGCACCAATCACGTCGTCATCATCGTCATCGTCATCGTGGGAAGCGGCCGACGAACGGTGACCCACGGCCAGATCTTCTTCGTCGGGTCCGGGCACGGAGGCGCTGGCGAAGGACTCGTCCGTGACGCTGGCTTCCTTGCTGCCCGGCTCGACGTTCTCGGCGATCTTGACGGTGTAAAAGCGGATGACCGAGTCGGCGATCTTCAGGTTGCGCTCGACCTCGTCCACCAGGCCGGACTTGCCGAGGTAGTGCCAGAACAGGTAGGTGCCCTTGAGGTGCTTTTGCACCTCGAAGGCCAGGCGACGCTTGCCCCAGTTCTCGACCTTGAGAAGCTGGCCACCATTGCCTTCGATGACCCCGCGCACCTTCTTGTTCACCTCCGAAATCGTGGTTTCGTTGGCGTCGGGACGCAGGATATAGATCGTTTCGTACTCACGCAGCCGCCCAGGTATGTCGCGGCTCGAGAGCAGTCTTTCTGCTGCCATGTGTGATTCCTCGTGGAAAGAAGCCCGGAGGCAAGCTCCGAGCAAGGACGGAAAGGCCGGTAAGCTAGGGGATCGCGGTCGTTCTGTCTTGGCTTTTTCGTGATTTTTTCACCCTCGCGGGCTGCCAGGGATGACGCAGCGCCTATTCGACCGGCCCGAGGGCGCGTCCGTTGAAGCGGTTCATGGCGGCCGTGATGCCCAGCTCCACCACCGCTTCCACCGCATCCGCTGCCAGGTCCACGAAGGCGGGAAGCTGCTTGCGCTCGTCAGACGAGAAGCGAGACAGCAGGTAGTCGGCTGGATCTCGCCCGGGCGGCGGACGGCCCACGCCGGCCCGCACGCGGGGAAAGTCCTTGGTGCCGAGGTGAGAGATGAGAGACTTGAGGCCGTTGTGGCCGCCGGGGCCCCCTCCGGACGCCAGCTTGAGGCGGGCGAAGGGTACGTCGAGCTCGTCGTGGACCACCAGCACACGCTCGGGCGGGATCTTCCAGAATCCGGCCATACGTCCCACGGATTGGCCGGACAGATTCATGTATTCCATGGGCCTCAAGAACACGATCCGCTGGCCGCAGAGCTCGGCGTCCGTGGTCTCCCCCCCGAACTTCGTCTTCGCCGCGGGGGCGCGCGCACGGTCTCGGAGGGCCGTTTCGACCATGAAGCCCAGATTGTGTCGCGTGTCTTCGTACTTCGGCCCTGGATTTCCGAGGCCTACCACCAGCCACATGCACGTGCCTCCCGAAATGCCGAAGGGCCGCTGGCGAAGGTTCGCGAGCGGCCCCGAGGACAAAGCAAGGTGGCCCCGCAGGACCGTCCTTCGCCCTGACGGCTTGGTTTACTTCTTGTCTTCCTTTTTGGCGTCCTTCGCGGGCGCAGCGGCAGCGGCAGCGGCGGGCGTGGCGGCTGCGGTCTCGGCGACGGCCTCCGGCGTGTCGCGGTGGCTCATGACCGAGGCGATGGCATCCTCGGCGTGAAGCAGGGGACGCAGCCCCTGGACCAGCTTGAGGTCCCGCACGTGAACGACGGCGCCGATGCCGAGCTCGGTCACGTCCACCTCGATGCGGGCCGGAATGGCGCCTGGCTTGGCAGCCAAACGCAGCTCGTGAACGCTCTGGTGAAGGGTGCCGCCCAGCACCACGCCTTGAGGCGTGCCCTTGAGCACGATGGGAACGGTCACGCGGACTTCTTCGTCGAGGTCGATGCGGATGAAATCCACGTGCTCGATGCGGCGAGAGAGGGGGCTAATCTGCGCGTCGCGCACCATGACGGTCAACGGGCCTTGCGCGTGGCCGCCCACGTTGAGAGAGAACACGGTGTTGCGCCGACGTTCCTTGTCCATCGCCTTGACGATCGCGTTCGGATCGATCGAGAGGGCCAGCGGAGGCTCTTTGCGTCCGTACAGAATGGCGGGCACCTTGCCAGAGGAGCGGGTGCGGCGGGCCGAGCCCTTGCCCGTGGTCGTACGTACGTCTGCGTCGATTTGTGCGAAGTCCATGATCTTGACCTTTTTCGTTCTGCTTGCGGCCGGTGCCGCCGTCAATTGCGGACAGAGCCGCTGTTACCCTAGCGGCCCTTGCCGCGACCTATATGAAAAGCGAGCTGATCGAATCTCCCGTGTGGATGCGCTTGACCGCCTCGCTGAGGAGGGGGGCGATCGACAGGACCTTGATCTTGGGATTCTCCACCACCTCGCTGCGGTGGGGAATGCTGTCGGTGACGATGACCTGGTCGATGGGCGAGGCCACGATGCGCTCGAGCGCCGGCCCGGAGAGCAGGCCGTGGGTACAACAAGCGTGCACCGACCGCGCGCCCTGGTCCTTGATGGCTTTGGCGGCAGCGCACAAGGTCCCCGCGGTATCGATCAGGTCGTCGACAATGATGGCGTCGCGATCTTTCACGTCGCCGATGATGTTGACGACCTCGGCCACGTTGGCCGCCGGCCGACGTTTATCGATGATGGCAAGACCACAGTTGAGGCGCTTGGAGAACGCACGCGCGCGCTCGACGCCGCCGGCGTCTGGCGAGACGATCACCGCCTGAGCCCCGAAGTGCGTCTTGAGGTACTCCATCTGCACGGGCATCGCGTACAAGTGGTCGACGGGAATGTTGAAGAAGCCTTGGATCTGGCCTGCATGGAGGTCCATGGCCAGCACACGTGTCACGCCGGCGGCCGTGAGCACGTCGGCGGCAAGCCGGGCCGAGATCGGCGTTCGCGGTTTGGTCTTCCGGTCCTGGCGCGCGTAGCCGAAATAAGGAATGACGCCGATGATCGAGCCAGCCGAGGCGCGTCGTAGCGCGTCGATCATGACCAGCAGTTCCATCAGGTTGTCGTTGACCGGGGTGCACGTGGGTTGAACCACGAAGCAATTCACTCCCCGGACGTTCTCCTTGATCTCGACGTAAACCTCACCGTCTGCGAAGCGGGTCACCTCGGCGCGGCCCATCGGAACCTCGAGCTGCCTGCAGATCGCCTCCGTCAGCGCCCGGTGGGCGTTTCCGGAAAAAATGGTGAGAGCTTTCAGCAAGGTTTGACTCCGCAGGCTCGAACGACGGCGGCGGGGGGCCGCCAGGAAGGCGCGAATACTGCCACCGGGGTTGGTAGGTGTCAATCATGATGCAACGTGTCTTCTGGCCCGAAGTCGAGGCCCGCCGGGAGGTTAGGCGTCTGCGCGGCGCGCGTGCGGGAAAAAGGCGGTTTGCAAAGGGCGCGTCCCGCTGTAGGAGTTAAGCCCCAGCTTCCGAGGCGATTCATGATTCCCTACTTCCAGCAACCGCGGCTACACCTTGGTCCTCTCACCGTCCACGCCTTCGGAGCCCTCGTGGCCACCGGCGTCCTGGTCGGGACCGAGGTCCTGAAGCGGCGGGCTCGGAAAGATGGCCTCGACCCTCTCTTGGCGGTTCGCTTCCTGACCTGGGTGCTGGTGGGAGGCTTCATCGGCGCGCACCTCGTGGATCGCTTCGTTTACTTTCCGCGCGAGACCTTCGCCGATCCGATTTCGATCCTGAAGATATGGCAGGGCCTTTCCTCGTTCGGCGGGTTTCTTGGGGCCATCGTGGGCGCGACGGCCTTCATCAAGAAGGGGTATCTCGGCGCCAAAACGTGGTCGTATCTGGACGTGGTGGCTTACGCCTTCCCGGTGGGCTGGGTGTTTGGGCGCACGGGCTGCTTCGTGGCCTTCGATCACCCCGGTTCACCCACCGACTTCTTTTTGGGCATGGCCGAAGCGCCGGGCGGCCCCGTCATCCACAACCTGGGTCTGGAGGAGGCCATCTACACCTTCTTCCTGATGCTCACCTTCTTTGCGCTCGGTCGGAAGCCGCGGTTTCCCGGGTTCTTCGTGGGCATGCTGGCAGTACTCTACGCCCCGGTCCGGTTTGCGCTCGATTTCATGCGCAAGGTGGACGTGCGCTACTTCAACCTGACCCCCGGTCAGTGGGGCTCGATCGCGCTTCTGATCGTGGGCATCTACATTCTGAAACGGCAATCGCGTTTGGCGAACGCCCGGGCCTGACAGCCTCCCCCGGAGTCTCAGGAGGCGGGCCCCTCGCGCGGGGGCGCGAAGCTATCGTGGTAGCCGGCGTCTTCCACGCCAAGGGCTGTGGTGCTCGCGTGAAGGGGCGCGAAGGTGTCGAGCATCACGGCGAGTTCGTTGGTGTGCGTGCTGCCCAGGCTGCCCTCGTAGGCCCCTGGATGCGGGCCGTGTGGGATCCCGGCAGGGTGGTGGGAAAGGCTTCCAGGGCCGACGCCCTTGCGCGAAGTGAAGTTGCCGTCGCAGTAAAAGATCACCTCGTCACAGTCGACGGAGCTGTGTGGGTAGGGACAAGGGATGGCCTGCGGGTGGAAATCGACGGGGCGGGGAACAAAGCTGCACACCAGGGCTCCGCGGGTCGCAAAGGTGCCGTGCCACGTGGGCGGCAGGTGCACGAGTCCGACCCGCGGCTGGAAGGACCGTATCGGAAACACGAACGGATAGACGCTGCCGTCCCAGCCCACCACGTCGAGCGGTGTGTGTGCGCTGGTAAACACGTCGAAGCGTCCCTGTCGCTTCACCACCACGTCCCGGAGCCCCTCGTCGTTCGGGCCCTCGAAGCGCGGGGCGCGGAAGTCGCGATGACAGTACGGCGCGTCCATGCGGAGCTGCCCGTGCTCGTTGCGCCACTGCGCCGGCAGGTCGAGCCCGCCGCGGCACTCGATCTCGAGCCAGTGCTGTTCGATGCCCCTGTCGGGGATGAAGCGATGAATCACGCCCCGGGGGATGACCACGTAGTCTCCCGCCGAGAACGTGAGATCGCCGAGCGTCGTTCGCAGGAGTCCGCTGCCCCGAAAAATGAAGAAGAGGTCGTCGCCGTCCCCGTTCGCGAAGTAAGCGGGATCGGCCTTGTCGGGAAACAGGGTGGCGATGCTGACGTCATCGTTCCACAGCAACACGTGCCGCGCGCCGAGGGCGCTCCCTCGTCGTTCAGCAAGTCCCGGGGTGCGGTAATGGCGACGTCGCAAGGGTCTAACGGGTGCGGGTTGAGGGGCTCCGAAGCCATACTTGGCCCCACCGGGGACCGCGGTGTGGGGAGCGTGCAGGTGGTAGCTCATCGTGTAGGGCCCGTCGAAGCCCCGCCGCGTGAGGCACTGCTCGAACAAGAGCTGCCCCGCCTCGTCCCTCGCGGCCACGTGGTGTTTGGGGGGCAACAGCCCTTCGGCGCGGCGTTCGATCATGAGCCCAGTATATGACGGCTTCAGGAGATCCTGCGCGTGAGCCTCTGCTCGCGTTCGATGCTCTCGAAGAGCGCGCGGAAGTTTCCGGCGCCAAAGCCGCGAGAGCCTTTCCGCGAAATGATCTCGAAGAAAAACGGTCCGGCGTCCCGGTCTTGGAAAAACGCCGCGGCTTCCTTCAAAAAAATCTGAAGCAAGTACTGCTCCGGGCCCTCGCCGTCGACCAAGATCTCGAGCGCCTTCAGGGTGAGGAGGTCTTCGTCGATCCCGATGCCGAGCCGTGTGAGCCGCTCGGGGAGCAGGTCGTAGTAGCTGGCGGGCGTGGGCATGAACGCGACGCCGTTGCTTCGCAGGCCGCGCACGGTGTTCACGATGTCGCCCACCGAGAGGGCTGCGTGTTGCACGCCGTCGCCGCGGTGATCCTCGGCGGAAAACGTTAATCTGCGATTGTTTGAAGAAGGGGCGCAGGGGCTCGTTGCAAGCGAACTTGAGTCCAGAGTGCGGGTCCCACATGACCACCGACTTGAGCCCGGACCCGTGCGCGCCGTTTCGCGCCACGTCCTCGGTGTGAAACTTCACGTCCCAGAAGCGTTGCCAGCCCATGACGTGTTCCATCCACAGGAGCGCTGGGCTCATCGTTTGAAAGTTGCTGGTCACGTGGTCGATGGCCCCAAAGCCGAACCGGTTGGTGCCGCCCTGGGGAGCGTCGTGCATGACGAACCCCGGAAAGAGTGACCGGAACCCGCGCCGTTCGATGAAGCGAAAGGTGGTGTCTCCGAAGGGGGAGGTGATGGAAAACATGGCGAGTGTGCCGCCCTCGTCCGTGAAGCGCTCGATGTCGGAAATGATTGTGCCGCCTCGCGCTTCGATGAGGGAAAACGTGCGGGCAAGGTCCTCCACGGCAAAGGTCAATGTGCCCACACCTTCCGGGTGTTTGCGCAAATACCGAAAGGCGCGCCCGCCTTCGCCGGCGGGTGCACAAACGAGGATCGTGGCCCGGCCTGCCTGAAACAGGGCGGCGTTTTGGTGCCCGCGTGCCACCAGGTCGGCACCCGCCACGCCGAGCTCGGTGAAGTCGAGTTGGTCGCGCAGAAAACGCCTTACCCGCTCGAGATCGTGAACGTAGTAGGTGAGCGCCTCGAGTCTCGTGATGCCGAGCGATCGCTCCGCCCGTGCCTCGTAGCTCATGGCGGTCCTTTCGTACGCGGGTCCTCGGGAGCCGATATCTCGGCTCCTCAGCTCCGTGACTTACAAGTATATGGTGGCCGCAGGCCGAAGGCCGGGCAAGCGAATCAATCGGAAGCCAGGGGAGCAAAGCCCCAGGCGCCCCCCGGCACGACGTCCACGCGATAGACTTCGCGCACCAGCGCGGGTGTGAGTACCTCAGGGACAGGGCCGTAGGCGAGGCGCTTGCCTTCGTGCAGTACTGCCACGCGGGCCGCCACGGCTTTCACTTCGGCCAGGGGGTGCAGGACCACCAAGAGGCTGCGCCCCTCGGCCGCCAGGCGGGTGAACAAATCCAGGAGCTCGAGCACATGGGCAAGGTCCAGTCCTGCCGTGGGCTCGTCGAGGAGCAGCACGGGGGCCTCGGTCGCGAGGCCGCGCGCGATCAATACCCGGTGTTTTTCGCCGTGCGACAGGGAGGTAAAGGCCCGCGGGGCGAGCGTCTTCACGTCGGTGGCCACGAGCGCGTCGTCGATGGCGGCAAGGTCGGCCCGCGAGAGTCCACTGAGTGCTGCGCGATGAGCGAGCCGTCCCTGCGCGACCACGTCAAACACCGGCAGGGGCGCGTCGAGCGCGCTTTGTTGCGGCACGTAGGCCACGTGCCGCGCGCGGGCGCGGCGATCCAGCGCGTCGAGGGCTCGTCCCTTCACGAGCACCTGTCCCGAAAAGGGCAGCACGCCCGCGAGAGCCTTGAGCAAGGTGGTCTTGCCCGAGCCGTTCGGTCCAATGAGCGCCGTGACGACGCCCGCATCGACCTCGAGATCGACGTGGTCGAGCACACGGCGCGGCCCCCGATCGACACACAGCCCCCGCGCTTGAAGCGCCGGCGTCGGCGGGGGGGCCGTGCGGGGCGGGAGCATCGTTTAGTACCAGGCGATCTGCCGCGGGGGCAGCGCGAGGCTTGGGCTCGTGACGATCGCCGCCAAGGGCGTGAGGGCCGACGCCGCATCCACGGCGAAGACCCGCACCTGCGGGGTGCTCGCGGAACCGTCGGCGACGTAAAGACGGCTCGTTTCGGGATCGAAGAGCAGGCCGCCGAAGACGAAGCTCTCGCCTGCGGTGGCAGCGGACGACGCGGTTTGCGAAAGTACGCTCGCCGTCCACAGTTGGTCCGTGGCGGGTCCGCCGAAGTCACCGTTCGTGACTGCGAAGAACCGGTCGGCGTCGCGCGCGGCCAACGAAGTCTGCGCCACGCTGCGGTTGCCGAACAGCCGAGCAGCGACGATGAGCGAGGTTCCCGTGCGCGCGTCCACGCGGGCTACGCCTGCGAAGTCGACGCTCTGCAGCCCGTCCGAGAAGGCGCCGCCGCAGGCGATCATGAGTGTTTCGGGTCCCACCACCACCATCTCGCCACAGTTTTTCAGGGTGGGCAGCGAGATCACGGACGTGACCTGGTTCGTAGTTGGATCCACCACGGCGATGCGCCCGGGGCCCGCGGACGCAAAATCCTGGCTGAGGTGGTTCAAGCTGACGTAGAGCTTGCCTCCCAGCGCGATCACGCGATCGGGGCGGGGGAAAAAAAGCGTTGCTCGTGGTGGTGGTGGTCAGGTCGATGCGGGCCACGGGCGTGCCGAGTTGTGCATCGATCACCAGCAGATCGCTACCGCCTGCAAAGGGGTTTTCGGCAGTGGCTGCGGTGGGGCTGGATTCGTAGCGGGTGACGTAGGTAGGGCCTCCGGCCACGGTGACCACGTCGTGAGGGTTGGCAGCAAAGCCGGTTCCCACTTTGACCTGACGGCGCGGCGTACAGGTGACCGGGTCCAAATAAGTGAGGGTGGCCGCGCCTCGGTCGATGAGCACGACCTCGCCGTTGGCAGCGGGCTGCGAGGGCAACGTCACATCCCCCGACAACGCAAGGTTCAGCGTGGCCGAAACGCTACCGGAGTGGAGGCAGTCCCCCTTCGTCAGGCCTCCGTTCCTGTCGAGCAGCGACACACTCGTGCTTTGGTAATCGCTGTGCACCACCACGAAGCCTTGGGGGACGAGGGCGGGTGCGGTGTCTGGCGACGCGGCATCGCCGCCCGCGTCGTTCAGGGGAGCCGCGTCGTCGAGCGGCACGAAGGCGATGTCCTCCTCACAGGCGGACAGCCCGCATGCGAGCGTGAGCGCGAGCGTCCAACGCACCGAAAGCAAATCACGTGATCGACTCAATTGATCTCTCCTTGGGACGAAGCGGCCGGTAGCCGCGTGGGGGGGCTGGTCCATTCCAGCGTGAAAAACAGAGAGCGGCCCGGCAAAGGAAAGCCGGCGAGATCCAGGGCGGGGGTATTTGTGAGGTTCACCGCGCTGGCCACGAGACGAACACCGGAGTCGTCGTGGGCCAAAGAGGCGCCGGCGCCGAAGAGCAGGCGCTTGGGAACCCGGACCACGTTCGCGGGGTCGCGGTAGTTGCCCGCCGTGAAGTCGACATCGGCATAGACGCCGCACCGAAGAGCAAAAGGGAGCCGCAGCTCGCGCAGCTCGGGGCGTAGGTACGCGCGGGCCTGGGGCCGAAACGGCAGCTGTTTGCCCACCCGCGCGGCCGCGTCCGAGCTGTCCACGGCCCGCGTGAGGGTGACCTGCGCAGCCATACGCAAGTGGGGGCCGAAGCGGAGGCTCGCTGCCGTTTCGAGGCCTTGAATGCGCGCTGCGCCCACGTTGGCAGCACGGGCCTGGCCCCGGGCGTTCTGCTGGAACTGAATGAGGTCCTCGGCCCAGGCAACGAAGAACGCTGTATCGGTGTCGATCGCTAGCCGGCGCCGCTCGAAGTGCAGCCGCACGCCCACGTCGGCGTTGGTCCCCGTTTCCGGTCTCAGGAGGGGGTTGGGCTGCAGATAACCCGTGTTGCCGTAACGCTCGGTGGTCGAGGGGGGCGCGGACGTAGCGGCCTACGTTGGCGCGCAAGCTCACGTGGTCCGTGGGGTGCTGCACGGCGGAGAGGCGCAGCACGGGCAACACCGTGAGGGCGGGTGCGGTCGTCGCGGTGGTGGTCGTAAACGTGTCGCGATAGGTGAAGACGTCGCGGGAGGCTTCGATCCGTGCCGAGGGCGCTACTTCGAGACGGGCGCTCGGGAACCAGACGCTGGGTTCGAGACCTGCGGCCACGAAGGTGCGCGTGCCGGGGGCACCGGTGGGCACGCGCTTGAAGGCGTCCTGGGGCACGAAGCGCTCGTGCCTGCTGTCCAGCACGGCACGCACACGCAGCCGAGCGCCCACGGGTTTCATGACCCGCACCGTGCCACCCGCGGCCACGTGGCTGTCGCTCGTCAAGGTGGGCGCGGGCGCGAGCTCGCCCAGCTTGTCCGAGAAGCTCTGCCACATGTGCAACACGTACACGTTGGCGCGCAGGTGGCTGGCGTCGCCGAGCTCGCCGCGGCTTTCGTAGGCCACCTGGGCGGTCTGCCGATGAGACGAAAGGCGGGTGTGCTGCCCGGGAAAGGCGGCGAGCCCGGGAATGCCCTGGCGCCGATGGTCGAACGACGCCGAGACCGTGACCGACCGCGCCCCGGGCAGGGGCAAAGCCACGCGCAACAAACCATCCCGCTGCGCCAGGTCATTGTTGAGGCGGGTGCTCCGGATGTCGTCGCTGGGGTCGAAACTCGTGAACCGGTCGTCGGCGTAGCTGAAGTTGCCTTGCCAGCCCAGGCTCGACAGCGCCGCGAACACCGAGGCACGGCGATGCACATAGGCCCCCGACAGCGCCAAGCTTCGTGTGCCCCACGAGCCCACGCCCGCCGCCCCCGAGATGCGGCTTTCGCGCGGGGTCTGGGTGCGGACGGCCATGATGCCGCCCACGCCCGAAGCCCCAAACTCGAGCGGGCTCACGTTTTTGAAGATTTCAAGCCGCTCGAGGCCCCATACGGGAATGAACCCAAGGTCCACGCCGCCCCCCGTGGCGAGGTTGAGCGGGATGTCGTCCACGTACACTTGCACCTGGCTGGGCGTAGAGCCCCGCACGGAGAGCGTCGCCAGGGCGCCTTGCCCCCCGTAGCGGGTCACGGCGACACCGGGCAGTTCCGCCACCAGCTGTTCCACCGTCTCTGCGCTGCGCGCGGTGCGATCGGAGTTCACCACGGCCACCGAGGCCGCTTCGTCGACCCGGCTCTCGAAGGCGGCCGGAGCGGCGACCACGGTTTCGTAAGTGGGTGCGCTCCCGCCAGGCTCGGCGCGTGCCACGCCCGGCGCTGCCAGCAGCACCCAAACAAACAGCCGTGTTATAGGAGCAACCCGCGCGTCCTTCGCACGCTGGCTGCAACGTTCCTTCGACATGAAAAACCCCCGCCGGCAACGAAGGGGCGGGGGCAGACGGATGGCGAACCCTCCGTGCGCACCCGTCTTCTCCGAGACGGCATCGAGCGTCGTGCTTGCAGGCAGGTCTCCTGGCTGAGGGGTGACACGCGCAGCGTGCCGTGGCTCTCCAACCTTCCCAAACGCAGAGGCGTTCAGTGGTCGTTCCGGTTGCCCGGGGAAAAACCGTTGCCCTTTCACAGTGGCGGGACCGCGCCGGATTCTCACCGGCTTCCCTTTTAAGAAACGACCCGACCGTGCCGAAGCGCGGCTGGAACCCGTTTCCACCTGCAAGACCTATTCAGTTTTCAAACAGGGCCGGAACGTACAGCCGGACCGTGAGACAAGTCAAGCCGGCTGTGGGGGGCCGGGTCAGGGCGGCGAAAGCGCGTCGCCCTGTAACGCGGGCCGGCTCGCGAGCGCTGCGGCGAGCGCCTCCGCGGCGTCGAGCACGCTCAACCCCGGATCTGTCAACAGAGGGGCTGGCAGTTCGATGAAGCGGTCTGGGTGCATGCAGGCGCCGAGGCCTGCAAGCCCGGGGTGATGGCACAAAGTTGCGCGCATGCCCGCCTGGGTGACCACCACGTGAGGATCGAGCGCCAAAAGATCCTCGTGGGTGTAGGCAGGCCATCCTGCGAAGGCGATCGCCGCTCTGTCTTCGAGGCCGGCAAGGCTGAGCACGTCGTGCAAGCTCGAGCCCACCGTCCCTCCGTACATCTTGCCGCCGTGGATGCCCACGTAGAGGGCCCCCAGGCGATGTCGCCGCTCGACCTGTCCCAAAGTGGCCACGCGGTTGTCGATCCGCGCCTGCAGCGCCGCGCCCCGGGCCGGAACGGCCAGGAGCTGGGCGAGCGTGTTCACGTTGGACCGCAGGGTCGTCAGGCCCTCCATGGGCCCGAGGTCGAAGACCGCCACGCCGGCCCGTCGCAGGCGCTCGACGTGGCCTCGGCTGGCCATACCGTTCACGATGAACAGGTCCGGATGCAGCGCGAGCAGCCCTTCGAGGTCTTCGAGGGCCGCCAGGTGCGGGTGGTTTGCATAGCGGTGGGCCTCCGGTAGCTGGCTCGCGTAGGGTGAAAACGCGGCGATGCGCCCAGGCTCGAGCAGCTCCAGCAGCAGACGGTCCGCCACGATGTTGCCGCTCACGATCCGCTCGTACGGCTGCGCGGAGATCAGGGTTCCGCTGGCGTCGCGGAGGCCCCGGCACGGGGGGGTCGGGCAGGACGTGTCAGGCATGGGCAGGAGCCCCTCCGTTGCGGGGGCCTCGGCGGGGGGCGCGGCGCCTGGCGCGAACGCCAGACCCGCGAAGGCCGCGACGCCGCTTGCGAGCAGCAGACCCAGCACGTTGAGACCATCGAGGCGCCGGTGGACGCCGCGGAAGAGGCGGGGCAAGGGCTCACCCATGGAAGATCCCCCGTCGTCCTCTCAGCAAGAGCACGAGAAACACGGGTGCCCCGATGAGGCCCGTCACCACGCCCAGGGGCACTTCACTGCGCGCAGGCAACACGCGACAAAGCACGTCACACGCCGCCACGAAGGTCCCGCCCGCCAGGGCTGCGGCGGGCACGAGCCGTCTGTGCTTCACCCCTGCAAACGGCCGCAGAGCGTGCGGCACGACCAGGCCCACGAAACCCACCGTACCGGCCACCGCCACGGCCGCGCCCGTCATGACCGCCGTCCACACCACGATCCAGCGGCGCAGCGAAGCGACCTCCACGCCGAGCGTGGCGGCCTCGTCCGCCCCCGACAGCATGGCGTCGAGCGAGCGGCCCCAGAACCACGCGGCGGAGGTGCCCGCCAGGACGAAAGGCACGGCGATCAAGATGGTCCGGGGGCCCACACCGCTCACGTCCCCCAAGGTGAAGGCCATCATGGCGCGGGCCAGCTCCCAGCGCTCCTGGGCGAGCGAAGCCAAAAACGCGCCTGCGCTGATGAACAGCGACGACAGCAAAAAGCCCGTGAGCAGCAGCACCACGAGATCGGTATCGCTCCGGCTGACGAGCAACAGGATCAACAGCGCCAGCCACGCCCCGGCGATGCAGCCGAGGGGTAGTCCCAGCTCCGGGGGCAGGAGGCCGCCCGCGAAGGTACTGGACGCCAGCAGCGCCACACGCCCGCCCAGCGCCGCTCCCGCCGTGGTGCCCAGCACCGAGGGGCTCGCGAGAGGGTTGCGGAACAGCCCCTGCACCATCACGCCGCCCACGGCCAAAGCAACGCCCGAGACGAACGCAGCGCAGAAGCGCCACGCCCGCAGAGTGAGCAGGGTTTGCCGGAGACCTTCGTCTCCCAAGCTGGTGCGCCCAAACACGAGCGAAGCCAGCGCCGTGAGCACGGTCAACGCACCCAGCACGCCGTAGAGACACGTGGGGGAGAGCAGCCCCCCCTCGCGACGCGGAGGGCCCGCTGTCTCGGCATTCGCCATGAGGCTCGTCACGCGAGGCGCATCCCCGGGCGCTTCAGCCGCCGCTCGTCAGAAGATGCCCGCGGTCCTTGGTCTCGGCCGTAACCGGCCGCGACAGCACGATCTCCTGCCCCGCGCGGTGCCCGCTGAGGTAGGCCTCGTTGACGTGAACCGAGGCCGCGGCACTCGACACCCGGCGGGGGTAGCGCCGGTGGTAGTAGGCCGAGAGCTGGGGGTCGCCTTTCCACACCAGGCCCTCCTGGCGGGTCTCCACCACGCCGGAATTGAGCTTGAGGGAAAAGCCGCGCATGACGCCCAGGACGAACAGGCGCCGGTCGGCATCGGAGCGAATGCCGTGCGCGCGCTTGTGCTGTTTCCACAGCCGCTCGGCCGTTTGAGTGAGGAAGTCATGCACCCAGGCCGCCACGTCGAGGTTGCTGGGCGTTCCGCACAGCTCCAGGATCCACGAGTCCTTGCCCTGTTCCACGACGAAGTAAGGCACCCAGATCGGCAGCACGAAGAAAAAACGCTCGAGCAGGTTGGCCAGGGCCTTCTCCGCGGCCGTGCGCCGTGCCTTCGGCACACCCACGTGGCGAAACGAATAGCCTTCACGCGCGGCCGCCGCCGCAGACTCCACGTTGTGCTTGAGCATCAGCCGCTGCGCTTGCTTCATGGCCACTTCGGCCTCGTGAAGGTTGGGGCTTTCGGCCAGCGCGAGCAGCTTGGCGATCCGTCGCAGGATGGGGCTCTCTTCGCCGGGGCCGCCCGGTGGTTGCCCCGCGGCCGTGGCGTCGAACCCGTGCTGGGCACAGACCTGCTGGAAGGTGGGCCCGTGCGGGGGCTCGGTGGTGGCGCCCAGAGCTTCGTGCGCATACTGGTGCGCCATTTCGTGCTTCAGCACCTCTTTGACTTGCGTCCAGGGGGCGCCCGCTACGAAGTCGCGCGAGAAGGACAGGCTGCGGTCCTCCAGGTTCCAACTGCCGAGGCGGCTGCCGCCGTCGTGAAGCCCAAGGACCGGGCGCCGCAAGGCATTGCGAAAGTGCTGGTAGTTCACCGTGTCCCAGGCGTGGGCGAGCGCATGCAGCAAAGCGCGTTCAAGCTCTGCGTTGAGCTGGCCTGCGTGCGCGCGGCTGCCCGGCATCGTCAGCCCTCCCCAGCTTTGCCCGCGCCGCTCGCCGTCGCGAGGTACACGATGCCCAGCACCACGAAGACCACGCCGGCCGCGCGTTTGAGCCACACCGGCGAAACCACCCGCCCCACGGCCGCCCCGGCCAGGACAGCGAGGGCCGACGTGGCGACCAGGGCCGTTGCCGAGCCCGCGAAGATCGTCCACCGCGACGTGCCCCCCGCCGCCAGCGAGAAGGTCGCGAGCTGGGTCTTGTCGCCGAGCTCGGCGATGAACACCGTCGCGAACGCCGTGAGCAGCGCTTTCCAGTCCATGGGCGCCGAGCATGGCACACCCGGGCGTCCCGGGGGAGGTGCCTGTGGAGGACCCGGTGGGGCCGTTGCGAGGGAGGTTTCGCCCGGTACGGCCAGCCGTTTTCGCTGTCGCGAAGCGTCGAAGGAGGTGCGATCCCCTGGGTTTTGGGCCAAGAGCGCAGAATGCTTGAAACGTTCGCCGCGGACGCGCAACCTAACTCACGTGCGTCTCGACTCGTCGTCCGCGAAAGTTAGTTCCAGTCCCGGTCGAAACCTTGGGCCACGTCCCGCTCGGGCGCCCGCAGGCCCGCGGGGGCGCGGCCAGGCGCGGGCCTCCGGGAGCCTGGTGTTGTGTCTCGCCCTCGGGACGGCCTGCTCAGGCGGCGTCACGTCGTCGGACGAGCCCGACACGGGCGACGGAGGGGGCGGGGGGGGCGGAGGTGCCAACCAGCCGGGCTCGGGCGGCGTGGGGGGAAGCCCCGGGAGCGGAGCCGGCAACGGCGGCGGCGAGCCCTCGCAACCCCCACCCGAGCCGGTTTTCGACGGCATGCAAGGGCTGGACTGTGACCCCAGCGTCCCGGTGGGCGGCGCCCCACGGGTGTGGCGTCTCACGGCCTCGCAGCTCCGGAACTCGATGGAAAAGCTCCTCGGGGGCACGGTCGCGTTGCCAGCCGATTTCCTCAAGGCACCGGCCACCACCGGGTACCTGAACTCGGCTTTCGACCTTCGGCTCCGCGAAGCGGATGCCAGCGTTTTGCAGCGGTCCGTGAGCGACGCCGTCGCGGCCGCGGTCTCGGCCCGGTTCGGCACTTTGTTCCCCTGCGGCGAAGGCAAGGTGAACGATGCAGCCTGCACCGAGTCCTTCGTAAAAGATTTCGGTCTGCAGGCATTCCGCCGGCCCTTGGAGGCCGCCGAGGTGACCCGCTACAAGCAGCTTTACGCCGCGGGGGTTGCGGCCGGCGTGAAGCTGGGCGTACGCGCCGTGGCCGAGGCCATGCTTCAGTCTCCGAACTTTCTGTTCCGCTCCGAACTCGGCAGTGGCAGCAACGGGCGGACCCGCCTCACGAACTACGAGATCGCAACGGCGATGGCGTACCAGCTGACGGAAGGCCCACCCGACGCCGAGTTGCTCGCATCAGCCGAGAGCGGGGCGCTGGCGATGGACGACGAGGTGGTCAAGCAGGCGCGGCGCTTGTTGGCCTCCGATGGCGCGCCGGGCGCACTGTCGCAGTACTTCCTGCAGTTTCTCGAGTACGGAAACCTCGACGCCGCAAACCGAGACCCAGAATTGTTCCCCGTATGGGAAAGCGTGCGGGGCGATCTGGCCCGCGAGACGCAGCTCTTCATTGATGACGTTTTGTGGAAGGGCGACGGCAAGCTCGCGACGCTGCTCACGGCCAACTACACCTTCATGAACGCCAACGTGGCCAAGCTCTACGGCGCCAACGTGTCGGGCAGTGCCTTCTCGAAGCAAACCGTGGATTCCACCCAACGTGCAGGCCTGCTGACGCAACCTGGCCTCATGGCTCACCTTGCGGTCTTCGAGCGCACGTCGCCCGTGAACCGTGGCCGTTGGATACGAGAGCGTGTGCTGTGTCAGCTGGTACCAGAGCCGCTCATGAACGTGGACCTTTCCATCCCGGACCTGCCCGCGGGCCTCACGCGGCGGCAGCAGCTGGAAGAAAAAACCAAGCCGGACGCCTGCAAGGACTGCCACTCGATGATGAATCCGGTGGGCTTCGGCTTCGAGTCCCTCGACGCCATTGGCCGCTACCGCGACAAAGAAGAGAACGGCACGCCCGTCGACGCGAGCGGCACTCTCTCCGGCACACGTGACGCCAACGGCGATTTCAACGGCCCGGTCGCGCTCGTCAAGAAGCTCGCCGCCAGCTCTCAGGTGCGTGAGTGCATGGCGGTGCAGATGGCACGGTACCACTTTGGGCGCTTCGAGTCCGATGCTGACGGGTGCGCGCTCAAAGCGGCTTTCGATAAGTTCGCCGCTTCGGATTTCGACATCCGGGAGCTGGCCGTGGCCTTGGTGACCTCCGAATCGTTCCTGTACCGACGGAAGTGAAGCTCGGGTCGTTCCTCAACCTTTCTTCGATCGATCGCCACAAGGACCTTCCATGCTGAGCCCCTCTCGTAGAGACCTATTGCGCGCCGCCGGTGTCGGTGCCGCCGTGGCCACTTTCAGCCGCCGCCTGGCGCACGCCGCCGCGCCAGCTCCCATGCGCCTCGTGATCTACTGGACCGCCAACGGTGCAAATCAGAAAAAGTTCTGGCCGAGTGCTGGAACCACGTCCAGCATGATTCTCGAGCCGCTGGGCGAACTCAAAAACGACATTACCGTAGTCAAGAACGTCACCTTCGCGGGCACGGGTGACCACAAGACGGGCATGCCGTTTTCGATGACGGGGTACACCACGAATCCGCCCACGTCGATCTCGATAGACCAGGCCGCCGCGAAAGCCACCGGCAAGCCGGCTCTGGTGCTGGGCGGACAAGCGAAGGAGCAGAACTACCGCGGTTGGTTCAGCTTCGACACCAGCGGTTCTCCCGTGATGCCCACGGCGAACCCCACGACGGCCTTCACGCAGGTGTTTGGTACGCCAAAGCCGGGCGGCGGCACCGGTACGCCGCCGCCTCCCCCTGCGGGCGGGTACGATGCGGCCCTGCAAAAGAAGATCTTCGAGGCCGCGCTCGGCGATGCTCAGGCGCTGAAGGCGAAGCTACCCTCCGCGGAAGTCGTCAAAATGGACCAGCAGATCGAGGCGCTCGATGGGCTGGCCAAGGCGCTCGATGGTCTCGACAACGGCGGGAACACGGGCACCCCCACGCAACCCTCGGCGGTGGAGTGTAAGGACCTCGACAGCTCCGGATGGGTGGAGACGAACGAGGACTACCGCACGCGCATCAAGCTGCACCTCGACCTCATCACCGCGTCCTTCGCATGCGACGCCCGGCGCGTGGCTTCTCTCATGTTGTCGCCCGGCGGGCATGACAGCATGGGAGGTCACCTGGGCTTCTTGGGGGTGGGGGGCGACATTCACAACAGCATTGCGCACAAGATCTACGACGATCCGGCAAACCACGACAAGATGGCCAACATCAAGCGCTGGGAGGTGGAGCAGTTCGCGTACCTGCTCAAGTCGCTGAAGGCCACCAAAGACGTCGACGGAAAGACCTTGCTCGACAACACGGTGGTTCTGTTCACGTCCGAGTGCACGGACGGCAACCATGGTCACACCAACATCCCCGTCATGGTCGCGGGCGGTGGCGGACGTCTCAACCTGGGCAAGGTTCTCGATGCCGGCGGCTCGTCGAAAAACTACGTGCAGCTGTTGCTGGGCTTGGCCCGAACCGCGGGCGCCAACCTGCCCAAGTTCGGCGACGCCACGGAATCCTGGACGCCTCTCGTGGGCTGACGCCGAGGGCTGAGTCAATTGCCTTCGACGGGCACCACGTCGAAGGCGATGGAGATACGGGGCTCCGGGAGCGGGACGGGAAGTGTTTGGTGGTGCAGGTACGAGGGGAAGAGCACCAACGTACCCACCACAGGCTCGAGGTCGAGCACTACGGGATCTTCGGGCCGGGGGCCTTCCGTGAAGCGGAGCCAACCCTGCTTCGCTGCCCGCCGCGGGGGCTCGTGCATTCCCGGAGGGAGCTCCACATGGAGCACGCCGCTCAGCCAGCTGTCCGGGTGGATGTGCGAACTCTGATGGCCCTCGCCGCGGAAGACCACGCCCCACGGGTTGAGCGCGACACGACCTGGCGGCGGGCCCCACGCTGCGCGCCCGTAGTGGGCGATCGCCTCGGCGAGGAGCGGCTCCAAGAGGGCCACCGGCCCACGGGGCGCGACGAGCAGAGAGCCGGAGTGCCATCCGCCCTGCGTGGCATGCCCGTAGGGCGAAAGCCGCAGCGTGCGGTGCTGGGCCACATGCTCGGCCAGGGCGGCGGCCAAGGCCCCGTCGATGAGAGGCGTAGCCCGGATCCAGCTGACGGCGAGGAGCCACGCCGGGTCGGGGGCCTGGTCAGGAGGTCGTGCTCCGCCCCGCACGGCTTGCAGGTAGAGATCCACGGCACCGGCGTGCGAGGGATGCAAAGCAAGCCGTTCCCGCGCGAGGGTGAGCGCCTCCTGTGCGTCCCCTTGCGCGAGCGCCAAAGCGCCGAGGGGCAGCCAGAGCTCGAAGGCTCCCGGTTTTTCCGCATGAGCGGCTCGTAATGTGGCCAAGGCCGCCCTGACGTCGCCCGCTGCGCTCAGCGCCTGCGCATACGCGGCCGTGATCCAGGGAACTCCACTCCCTGCGGCCTCTTTCAGCAGCGCCACGGCTGGCTGGGGGCCGAAGGCCCGGGCCTTGACCCCCGCCAAGTGCGCCAGATGAGTCGGACGTTCGTCGGAGGAGGCCAAGCGGCACGCTGTCTCCAGGGCTGCCTCCGCCCCTGCCAAGTCTGCCAGCCCCGCGCGCGCCACCCCGAGATCTCCCCAGGCGGAGGCCGGCGCGCCGGCGATCGCGACAGCGCGCTCCAGGGCGGCCAGCGCCGCAGGCACGTCGCCCGTGCGGTGGCGGGAGACTCCCACCCTATGCCAAAGGCCTGGGTCCGGAGCCGAGGCGCTGGCCAGGCGGGCCAAAGCGCGGGCGGCGTTGTCGAAATCGAGAGCGGACCAACACAGATCTGCGAGCGCCCGCAGCACGTCGGGATCCTCGTCTCCCGACTCGAACGCTTGCTGCAGGTGCCGCCGTGCCTCTTCGGTGTCCCCGCAGCGCAGCGCCACCCTGCCCAAAAGGCCATGCGCACGGCTTTGCCCGGACGCCACCGCCAGCACCTCGCGCACGAGCGTCTCCGCCTCCGGCAGGTCACCCGCAACCAGCGCGTCCCGGGCATCGTCCAGCGCCTCATCGATGATGCTCTGAAGGTCGTCCATGGCGATCTCGACACGACTTTAGCGCGATCTCGCCTCATAGGGCCCCCAGGCGTTTCGTTCGGCGTCAGGACGAGCCGGGAGCTTTGTCTCTAACGCTTATCGAGCGCTCTGCCTCCCGCAATGCCCGCGATCAGGGCCACGACCGCTACGAAGAGGAAACCAAAGAAGAAGATCTTCCCAATGGTGGCGGCGCCGGCCGCTACCCCTCCAAATCCAAAAACCCCTGCCACGAGGGCCACGATGAACATGATGATTGCCCACTTCAACAACGACCGTCTCCTTTGCTCATGGTCACAAGAATCAAGCAGGATTCGTTCCAAACCCTGGCAAGAGACAGAGCCTCACTTCGGAGGAGCAGCAGGTATGTGGCGGCTCACCAAGTCAGGGGCGCACGCCTCGACGCGTAGGTGCTTGGGTCCCAGTCTCGTTGCGAGCAGCCAACCCAAGCTTTCGTTGGTGCCGACCTGCAGCCAAGCCACAAGCGCGTCCCACCAGGTCACCTCGAGCTTCGCCGCGTACGAGGTGAAGCCTTGCAGGTCTTTGAACTGGTCCATACCCAACATCATGTAGGGATCGTCAACGAGTCCTGGGGGAATTGGCCGTGCCGCTTGATACGGATCGTGCGAAAATGCGACGATCTCGACGAGCAGACGGGCATGATAGCCACCGTCTTCTATCAAGGAACGCAGCGCGCAGGTTGCGGGGTGGTTGCCGGCCAGTAGGGCTTCGGCTTGGCGACGCATCTCCTCCATGCCGTTCGGGTGAGCCCGCAAGAGGACGAAGTCGTACACGGGATGACGATGAAACGTCTGCAACACGTGCTCGATGATGGTGTCGCGTGTCGAAAAGAGGCCAACGGGATCCATCATCGTGGCTGGCCCCGAAGCAAAGCGGCGCAGGTTGTGAAAGACCCAGGGGATGCCCTGGCTCTTGTAGAACACCTTCGTCTCCTCGGCCGCGCTCAGCATCATTTGGTCGCGTGCGGCCACGAGCAGCTGCGGGATCGTGGGTACAGCTTGGATGTGGCCCAGCGCCAAGAGCCTTTCGAGCCGACGCCGTACGAGGGAAGGCCAAAGATAGCCCAAGAGCAGGCCCGCGAGCTGCGTGAACTTGCGCAGCGTAAACCGCCAACCCCGCAGCACGTCTGCCAGCAAGCTCAATCGTGTACGGCCCCGCCATGAAGGTGGGGTGGCGTGTTGCCTGGCGGCCATGGTGACATCGTTCGAGTCGTTCATGACGGCGCTCGTTCGTGGGTTCTCAACCTACCATGTCGCACGAACTTGTGATCGGTTGTGGCGAGTTGAGACGAAGACATCTCGCCTTTTCGGGTTCTCTGTTATCGTGGAGCCCATGCCGAAGGACCTCCCTCGACGTAAGCCAGACGCCGAGGATTTGCCCACCGTTCTCCCCCTGCTACCAGTGCGGGACTTGGTCGTATTTCCCTACATGATCGCGCCGCTGCGGGTCTCGCGGCGGATGTCGCTCGATGCGGTCGAGGCGGCGTTGGCCAGCGACGATCGCCTCGTCTTCATCGTGGCCCAACGAGATGCCTCTGACGAAGAGCCGAACCCCGCAGCGCTCTATCGCACAGGCACCGTGGGTGTGATCATGCGTATGCGTCGGCTCTCCGACGACAGCTTGAAGATTCTGGTTCAGGGGCTGTCACGCGCCCGCATCCAGAGGTTCCTCGTCGAACAACCTTTCTTCCAGGTACGGCTTGATCACTACGAGGATCTGAGTGGAACCCGGTCCGTCGAAGTGGAAGCGGTCACGCGCTCGGTGCGCACCAACGTCGAGCGGATCGCGGAGCTTGGCAAGACCTTGCAGCCCGAGTTGGCGATGGTTCTCCAGAACGTGGAGGAGCCGGGCCGGATGGCTGACCTCGTGGCCTCGAACCTCACGCTGAAGCTCCCAGAGGCGCAAGCACTGCTCGAAAATGAAGACTCGGGCTCGCGGCTGATCAAGGTCAACGAGCTGCTCGAGCGCGAGATCGGCATCCTCGAGGTGCAGAACCGAATTCAGAACCGCGCAAAGGAGGAGATGACCAAGACGCAGCGAGATTACTTCCTGCGTGAGCAGCTTCGCCAAATCCGCAATGAGCTGGGTGATACAGACGCCTTCCGCGACGAGATCGAGGAGCTGCGAACGAAGATCGCCAAAAACGGACTCCCGGTCGAAGCGAAGACGGAGGCCGACAAACAGTTGCGCCGGCTCGAGCTGATGTCACCCGAAAGCGCCGAGTCGGCGGTGCTGCGGAACTATCTCGATTGGCTGGTTGAGCTGCCCTGGTCGGAGACGGAAGAAAGCAAAGTTGACCTTGCCGCCGCACGCAAGATCCTGGACGACGATCACTACGACCTCGAGCACATCAAAGAGCGCATTTTGGACTACCTCGCAGTGCACCGGCTGCGCAGCGGCGTGCACGGCCCCATCCTGTGCTTCCTTGGGCCCCCGGGTGTGGGAAAGACCTCGCTCGGGCGTTCGATCGCTCGCGCGCTCGGGCGTAAGTTCGTGCGGATCTCCTTGGGGGGCGTGAGAGACGAGGCCGAGATACGCGGTCACCGTCGCACTTACGTGGGGGCCATGCCGGGTCGCATCGTGCAAGGGATGAAGCAAGCGGGCTCCCGCAACCCCGTCTTTTTGCTCGACGAAATCGACAAGCTGGGCGCTGACTTTCGCGGCGATCCGTCATCGGCGCTGCTCGAGGTGCTCGACCCCGAGCAGAACCACACCTTTCGCGATCACTACCTGGGTGTGCCTTACGATCTCTCGAAGGTCATGTTCATCGCCACTGCAAACCTGGCCGACGGTATCCCGCCGGCCCTGCGCGACCGCATGGAGATCTTGCGCCTTGCGGGCTACAGCGAAGAAGAGAAGCTCGCGATCGCCGAGCGCTTCTTGGTGCCAAAGCAGATTACGGAATCGGGACTCTCCACCGACGAAGTGACGATCGGTCGCGATGTCTTGCGCAGGGTGGTCACGGAGTACACGCGCGAAGCGGGCTTACGAGAGCTCGAACGCTTGGTTGCGCAGCTCACGCGCAAGCTGGCCCGCCGGGTGGTGGAAGCCGAAGCTGATCCCGCTGCCAAGCGCAAATCGCGAAGCAAAGAGAGCCTGACGGTGCAATCCGGGGATCTGTCGACCTTCCTTGGACCGCCCCGGTACATCGCCGACGAGCAGATGGATGCCGACGAGGTGGGCATTGCGAATGGGCTCGCATGGACCCCCTACGGTGGAGAGGTCCTTCACGTCGAGGCACAGACCATGGCCGGCAAAGGCAGCCTCATCCTCACGGGCCAGCTTGGTGAGGTGATGAAGGAGTCAGCGCAAGCGGCGTTGTCGTATGCGCGGGCGCAGGCCCTGGCCTTGGGACACGGACACTCGTTCTTCGCCGAACGTGAGATTCATATCCACGTTCCCGCAGGCGGGGTTCCCAAGGATGGCCCTTCGGCGGGCATCACCATCGCCACCGTTCTCATCTCCATGTTGACGGGTATTCCGGTGCGCAAAGACGTTGCGATGACGGGTGAGCTCACCCTGCGCGGACGGGTGCTTCCGATAGGGGGGCCTGAAAGAAAAGCTCCTGGCCGCCGTCCGCCTCGGTCTTCGGACCGTCATCATTCCCGCGGGCAACGCCTCCGAGCTATCGGAGGTGCCCGAACACTTGATGGCGAAGCTCGAGGTCGTGCCCGTGCGAACCATGAAAGAGGTCGTGAGTGTGGCCCTGGCGCGCAAGATCGATACGGGCCTGGCTCCTCTCGATACCAACGGCAAGGCGGTCAGCCCCCGCAAGGCGAAGGCCGTCGCGGCAAAGCCGTCAAAGGCCGGTAAAGCGAAGCCCGTTCGCAACGGCAAGCCGAGCCGTCCCATCGCGCAGGCGCGTGGGGGGGGCCCGCGCAAGACCCTTGCGCGTCGGGGTGCCCCCGCGAACGCCTGAGGGCGGCTTAACGGGGCTCGCCGCCCGCGTCCGGGGAGGGGGCGTCTGCCACGCGTCGTGGCCGTAGGCGCGTAGGGGATACGAGCGACCCAGCCTCGTCGGGACTCGAAACGTGGTGGGGCTGCGCCGCCAGCGCACGGTCGAGTAAGTGAGCCGGATTCACGTTACCGATCGCCGCCAGCATACTGTGGCGCACGTTCGGATGCTGCGCCTCCATGCGGGAGAGCATCTCTTTCATCTGTCGCCGCTGCGCCTGGCTCTGGGAGCCACAGAGGTTACAGGGCAGAATGGGGAAGCCCTGTTCGCGCGCATAGACCTCCAGCGTGGCTTCCGCACAGAAGATCAAGGGCCGAATCACGATGTGAGCACTGTCGTTGCTCGTGAGATGGGCCGGCATGGCGGCCAGCTTTCCCGCGAAGAAGAGGTTGAGGAGCAAGGTCTCGAGGGCGTCGTCGCGGTGGTGACCGAGTGCGATCTTGGTACAGCCGAGCTCGTCGGCCGCGCGGTAAAGGATGCCCCGGCGCAGGCGCGAGCACAGGGAGCAGTAGGTCTTTCCCTCCGGGATCTTGTCCGTGACGACCGAATACGTGTCCTCCCTCAGGATGTGGTAGCGGGCGTTGGCCCTTTGCAGCCAGGCCTCGAGAGGCCGGCCGTCGTAGCCCGGATGGCCCTGGTCGAGGTGCACGGCGATGAGCTCGAAGCGCACGGGGGCCCGCTGGGCAAGCTTCGACAAGAGGGTGTAGAGGGCGTAGCTGTCTTTGCCACCGGACATCGCCACCATGATGCGATCCCCCTCACGAATGAGGTCGAAATCGGCGACGGCGCGGCCGAGCTCTCGCATCAGGGCTCGTTCCGTGGACGTTTCGCGGAGGGGGGCGGTCCGCCAAGGCGCGTCGAGGGAAGACATGGCGAGGGAGGGTAGCGGGCGCGTTCGACACTGGCCAGCCTGGGCTTGTGCCGCAGCGTCCGTGTAAGCGCAGGCGCGCACTTGCGCCCCGTGGGTCACCTCAGTACCTTCGCTACCATGGCATGGGTGTTGTCGAAGCTGGTGCTGCCCACATTGGAAACGGCGCTTCCTGGAAGGTCGACGCCGATGCCCGTGCCGGATCGGCACTACGTTTCGGGGGCGCCCCTCCGCACCCCGTTTCCGGGCGCCCAGCTGGCCCTGTTCGGGATGGGCTGCTTCTGGGGTGCCGAGCGGCGCTTCTGGCAAACTCTGGGCGTCACGTCGACACAGGTGGGGTACGCAGGGGGCCTCACGCCGAACCCCACCTATGAAGAGGTGTGTTCGGGCCTGACGGGCCATGCCGAGGTGGTTCGGGTGGTTTTCGACGAACGCGTCGTGACGTACGAAGGCCTCTTGAAGGTTTTCTGGGAAGGGCACGATCCCACCCAGGGCATGCGGCAGGGCCACGACGTTGGCACCCAATATCGCTCCGTGGTTTATACCTACGACCCCCAGCAGCTCGCGCTTGCGCAGGCCACGCGGGACCGCTACGAGAAGGCCTTGGCCGCACGAGGAAACGGACCGATCACGACCGAAATACGCGCGGCGCCCACCTTCTTCTACGCCGAACCCTACCATCAGCAGTATTTGGCGAAGAACCCCGACGGGTACTGTGGGCTTGGCGGTATGGGTGTGCCGTTGCCCGCGCTGGGCTGAGGCCGTTCACCGCGGCTGCCGTGGTACGATCCATACGTGGGTTCCGCTGCCGATCGAACACGCCGCTCGAGCGGGTGGCCCGCGCTGGGGGTGGCGAGCGGTGTAGCGTTTTTCTTCCATGTCGCGTTCGTGTTTTGGGGGATGGGGTGGCTCGCGGGGCTTCGCGGCGTCGACCCTGACGTCGAGCTCTCGGCGGGCGCCGCGGCCTGGTGGCGCGCCTTCGTGGCTGCCGCGCCGGAAGCCCCTTTCGAGGTGAGCCCGGAGGTGTCCGTCGTGGCCGCGTCCGAGGCGCTCCCGGACTTGGCGCGCACGCCTGCGGCGGATGACCGAAAGCGCGTCGAGGAATCCGCTCCCCGTGTGGCCGACGGACAGGATCCCCGGTCGCCGGCGCCCGACGGTGGTGAGGGTCTGGGGCAGAGCCACCCCGATGCCTGGCGGCACGACCGTCAACACCTGAATGCACAGCTTACGGATGGCGCCCCCCGTGTCCGGCCGGCGCGCACCCGGCGCGGCCGACGCCTGGCTTCTCCGCAAGCCGAGCGTCGCGAGCCTCGCAGCGGGGTGGGCGATGCACCCCAGACGGCGCACGAGGCGTTGGTGTTGGCCAAAGCGGACGAAATGACCGGATCCGGAGGGGACGGCCTGGCCATCGGGGCCGCCGTGGCCCTGCAAGAGCGATCCGGCACGAGCCAGCACAGTGGCCGGGGCCCGCTGGCGGCGGCTACGGGCGAGCGGCGCTTCGATACCGAACACGTCGGGGCCCCCGGCGATGTGGTGGACGTGCGCGCGGCCTCGCCCGAGCGGAGGCCGGGGCCCATCGACCTCGTGGCGGCCGGCTCGCCTGGACCCGCGCCGGCCGCCAGCCAGCGGGGGCCCTCCGACCACCCGGGGGCCGTTCCGCATGTGGCCACCGGGCAGGCCCCGTCACTCCACGGGTCTCCTGCGCCCGTCGCGCAGGGACCGGAGGTGAAGCTGTCGACCCGCGAGCTCGAGCGGGCGCGATACGAGCGCGAAATCAAACGCCGCGCGCAAGCGATGCTTCGTTTTCCCCGGCAGCTTGCCCTGGAACTGCAGCAGGGCGAAGCGATCGTGCGCTTTACCGTTGGCTCTGACGGGGCGCTTCACGGCGCCGTGACGGTGACCAAGTCGGCCGGGTTCCGTCAATTCGATGAAGAAGCCCGTTCGGCCGTGGAGCGTGCGGCGCCTTTCCCGCGGATGCCCGAAGCTCTCGTCGTGCACATGAGGGTTGCCTTCGAGAACCCCGTTTTGCGTTGAATCCGTAGGTGGGGACGTCTGCGACCTCGAACCGCCTCGCACATCCATCGGACCTGGCCGAAGCCAAGCCATAGGAATTGCCGCGGGATTCTGCGTTTTTTTCGTACGCGAAGGAGTTCGGGAGTGTCGAAAAGGAGGCTGCTAAAATAGCGGCTCCGAAGGCCCATGTCGTCAAAGGCCCACGCCTCCCAACGCGCTCGCGGCGCGCGCGGAAAGCGCCTTGGTTTCTGGGCGCTCATCGCTCTCGCCCTCCACCTCGAAGCCGGGGTGGCGTTGCTATTGTTTTCGTACTTTTTCGCCCCTCGCGAAGCCGACCTCGAAGCCGCGCGCAAGGGCGCCGAAGGTGAATCCGTCGAGATCGGGATGCTCGACGAGGACGCTGCCCGCGAGATTCTCGCCGAACTCGAACGCGCCGAAGAAGCCCGCCAGGAAGAGGAAACCAAGAAGGAGGTCGAGGCCAAAAAGGCGCCAGGGCAGGTGGTGGAGCTGCCAAAGCCTCGCAACCAAGAGCGTCCGAAAGACGCCAAGTTTGCCGCCGAGTACGATTCGACCGTCGCAAAAGAAACCAAGAAGTTCGGCGAGCTGAAGGCCGACTCGCGCATGAGCGCCGACGGTCAAGCCGCAGAGACCACGACGGCTTCACCGCCTTCCGAGGCGCAGCCTCAGGTGGCGCCCCAAGCTGGAACCAAAGCAGCCGCGTTGGCGATGCGCACGCCCGGCCCCCAAGGTGCGGACGCCCGTGCGCAGCGGCAAGGGCTTGGTCCTCGCAACCTCACGGGGCCGAATCCCGAGACAGAGGCCGGGCCCCCCGATGGGGACGGCCGGGAGCAGTCGACGGAGCGAACCCTTCCCGAGCAACCTCTCGGCGGAGGCACTCCGGGACGCGCAGGACAGTACGGCGCGCCCTCTCTCCTGCCCAGCCTCGACCAGGTGGCCCACGCCATCGGGAGCGGTACTCAAGACCATCTCGACGACGTGGACGACGGCGCGGAGACGGCACTCAATGCCAAGAAGTGGAAGTTCGCCTCGTTCTTCAACCGGGTCAAACGGCAGGTGCGTGATCACTGGCGCCCGGCGGAGGAATACCGCAAGCGCGATCCCACGTTCCGGATCTACGGGATGCGCGACCGCTTTACGCTCCTCAAGGTTGAACTGAAGTCTGATGGCAGCCTGGCTTCCGTTGGCCTCGACACGCCCTCGGGCATCGACTTCCTCGATGACGTGGCCGTTGAGGCTTTCAAGCAAGCCCAGCCGTTCCCGAACCCTCCTCGCCAGCTGGTGGAAGAAGGCTCGGGGCTCATCACCTTCCGCTTCGGTTTCTACTTCGAGATCGGGGGCGGGGGCGCTTCACCGCGCATGAAGGTGTTTCGCTACAACGATTACTGAGCGTGAGGTCGCCGGCTGCGGCTCCTGCTTGGTGCGCGGTTGCGTTACGCCGGCGCTTCAGCTCCGGTAATCCGCGTTTTCGGTGACGTACTCGTGGCTGAGATCGGCGCCCACGACCGTGACCTCTTCGGCGTCGGCCTCCGGCCAGGTCATGTCGATCTCCACACAGCGCTCGTGAGGCGGGAAGCAGAGCGGGGGATGAAAGTGCCCGTCGGGCGTGGGCTGCGAGCGATAGAGCTCGGCGTCCTCCAGATGAGCCCGTAGCTCGGCTTCCAGCTTGGTGGAGAGGGTGAAGCTGCCGTTTTCGAAGAGTGTGCGTCCACCCATGGCCACGCGGGCGTGGCCCGGATCGAGCGGCCAGCCCGACGCGCCAATCACCTTTCCTATCGCGCCCAGGAGGCGGCCGACGTTGGGATCGTTGCCGCAGATGGCGGTCTTCACCAGCGGCGAGTTCACCACGGCCTTGCCAATCCCACGGGCCCACTCTCGGTTGGCCACGCCGCGCACCCTCACACGAATCACGTGGTGCACACCCTCGCCGTTGCGTACCACGTCTTCAGCCAAGTGCGCGCAGACTGCGAACAGCGCTGCCTCGAACGCGCTTTCGTCGGGACAGGGCACGAGGCCCGAGGACATGAGCAGCACCATGTCGCTCGTGCTCGTGTCGCTGTCGATGCTGATGCAGTTGAAGGTGCGCTCCACGACCCGCGTCAGCAGGGCGCGCAGCCGCTCACGGGGAACCGCAAGGTCGGTCAAGATGAAGCCCAACATGGTGGCCAAGTTGGGTTCGATCATGCCGGCACCCTTGACGATCCCCGTGAGGCAACCGGCTCCAACGGCCGCCGTGCGGGCCTTGGGATAGAGGTCGGTGGTCATGATCGCGGCCGCCGCGCCCGCAAGAGATTCGGGTGAAAGCGCGTCTACCGCCCGGGGTGCGGCGGCAATCATGTCGGCCACCGGTAGCTTCCATCCAATGACGCCCGTCGACGCAGGCAGTACGGCCGTACCGGGCACGCCGAGCGCGTGGCCGACGGCGGCGCAGACGGCCTCGGCATCCGCCTGTCCCGAAGGTGCACCGACGTTCGATATCTTGTTGTTGATGACAACCGCGGACACGGCGGCTTCGTCGAGACGCCGACGACCGATCATCACGGGGGCGCCGGCTACAGCGTTGCGGGTAAAGACGGCCGCGAAATCGGGCGTCGGGCGCTCGGCCGCGAGTACGGTCAAGTTCATCTGCGCCGGCTTTGCCACTTCAGCCGGGGTGAAAGAAAAGCGGGTCGTACCCGCACGGAAGCCCAGGGGCATCCGGGCCTGTTGGCCGATGAAGGCGCGGTGCTCGTTCTCCGAGGCGAAGCTTTGGCTCATGGCGGCCTCAAGCGTGCCAAGGCGTGCACGTGTGTCAAGCCAAAGCGTCGCCCCCGTCAGGCAGACGCTGGCGCCGCGTCTCTCTCGAACCCCTCGTAGCTCTCGATCGGTGGGCACGCACACACGAAGTTTCGGTCACCGAACACGTTGTCCACTCGACCCACGGAGGGCCAGAACTTGCGGTCGCGCACCCAGGCCACGGGATAGGCAGCCTGGCTGCGGGAGTAGGGGCGTTCCCAGCTTTCCGTCAGGAGGACCTCGGCGGTGTGAGGGGCGTTCTTGAGAACGTTGTTGTCTCGCGGCTGCTTGCCACTTTCCACCTCCGCGATCTCGTTCCGGATCGCGATGAGCGCGTCGCAGAAGCGATCCAATTCGGCCAGAGACTCGCTCTCGGTGGGCTCGATCATCAGCGTGCCGGGAATGGGGAACGACATCGTGGGCGCGTGGAAGCCGTAGTCCATCAAGCGCTTGGCGACATCTTCCACCTCGACACCGGCGCTCTTTTTGAAGCCCCGCAGATCCACGATGCACTCGTGAGCCACGCGGCCTTGGCGCCCTCGATAAACCACGGGAAAGTAGGGCTGCAAGCGGTGTGCGATGTAGTTGGCGTTGAGAATGGCAATCTCGGTCGACCGCCTCAATCCTTCGGCGCCCATCATGGCGACGTAGGCCCAGGAAATGAGCAAGATGTCTGCGCTGCCCCAGGGCGCCGCCGAGATGGTGCCCAGGCTCTTCTCGCCGCCCATCGACACCACGGGGTGCGAGGGCAAAAACGGGGCGAGGTGGGCCGCGCACGCGATGGGACCCATGCCGGGTCCCCCACCCCCGTGGGGAATGCAGAAGGTCTTGTGCAGATTGATGTGGCACACGTCGGCGCCAAAGTCGGCAGGGCGCGCGAGCCCCACGAGGGCGTTCAAGTTCGCGCCGTCCATGTACACCTGCCCGCCGTGCTCATGGATCGTCGCACAGATGGACTTGATCTCTTCCTCGAACACCCCGTGCGTGGAGGGATACGTGATCATCAGTGCCGCCAGAACGTCTGTGTGCTTGGCCGCCTTCAGCGCCAAATCGGTGAGGTCCACGTTGCCCTGGTCGTCACACTTGACCACCACCACATCGTACCCCGCCATCACGGCTGAAGCCGGGTTGGTGCCGTGCGCCGAAGCCGGAATCAGACACACGTTCCTGTGCCCGTGCCCTCGCTCGGCGTGGTACGCGCGGACCACGAGCAACCCGGCCAGCTCGCCCTGCGAGCCCGCGTTCGGCTGCAGTGAGATCCCGGGGAAACCCGTGACCGCCGTGAGCGCCGCCTCGAGCTGCCGGAAGATTTCGTGGTACCCCGTGGCCTGTTCGGACGGAGCGAAGGGATGCAGCTTGCACCACGATGGCCACGTAATCGGCATCATCTCGGTGGTGGCGTTCAACTTCATCGTGCACGACCCCAGCGGAATCATCGCGTGCGTGAGCGAGAGGTCGCGGGATTCGAGGCGCCGGATGTAGCGCAACATCTCCGTCTCGGAGTGGTAGCTCGAGAACACGGGGTGAGTCAGGAAGGGGCTTTGCCGGCGAAGCGCTTCTGGAAGCTCGGGCAGCGCCGACGCGGGCTCGCCCAGCTCGGCGCCGAAAATGGCCGCCAGACGGGAAAGCTCTTCGAGCGTGGTCGTCTCATCGAGCGAGAGCCCGAGACGGGTGGCGGACAGGGGCCGCAGGTTGATGCGACGCCGCCGTGCTTCGTCGTGAAAGTGAGCGATCTGCTCGGGGCTGCCCTCGACGCGGAGGGTGTCGAAGACGGGTCCTTCCGCGACTGCGATGCCTTTGCGCAGGAGGGCGGCGCGCAGAGTTGCCGTGAGACGCGCCACGCGCGTGGCGATCCCCGTGAGCCCCTCGGGCCCGTGGTAGACCGCGTACATGCTGGCCATCACGGCCAGCAGGACCTGCGCCGTGCAGATGTTGCTGGTGGCCTTCTCCCGCCGAATGTGCTGCTCGCGGGTCTGCAGCGCCATCCGATACGCCCGCTTGCCCTGGGCATCTTTCGAGACGCCGATGAGACGCCCCGGCATCTTGCGCGTGTGCACCGCGCGGGTCGAGAAGAACGCCGCGTGCGGACCCCCGAAGCCCATGGGCACGCCGAAGCGCTGGGCGCTGCCGAGCGCCACGTCCGCTCCCAGCTCACCGGGGGGCGTAAGTAAGGTGAGTGCGAGCAAGTCGCACGCCATGGCCACGTGCGCCTTCGTCGCATGGGCACGTTCGATGAAGGCGCGGTGGTCCACGATGCGCCCGTCCGAGGCCGGATACTGCAAGAGCGCCCCGAAGACCCGGCCGTCGAAGGCGAACGTTTGCGGATTGGCGACCACCACGGAGATACCGCGAGGCTTCGCCCGGGTCTGCACCACGGCAATCGTCTGGGGATGACAACCCTCGTCGACGAAGAAGGTGTTCGCCCCTTCCACCTCGCAGACGTCGTAGAGCATCTGCATCGCTTCGCCTGCGGCCGTCGCTTCGTCGAGCAACGAAGCTCCGGCCACATCGAGGCCCGTCAGGTCCATGACCATCTGCTGGAAGTTCACCAGTGCCTCCATGCGGCCCTGGGAGATCTCGGCCTGGTAGGGCGTGTACTGCGTGTACCAGCCCGGGTTCTCCAGGATGTTGCGCTGGATCACCGGCGGCGTGAAGCAGTCGTGGTAGCCCGCGCCGATAAATGAACGAAACAGCTGGTTTTGGGACGCCAACGCTTCCAGCGTCGCAAGCGCTTCCGCCTCGCTCCGCGGCGGAGGCAAGTCCATGTCGCCCTCGCACCGGATCGCGGCCGGCACGGCTTCGCCCACCAAGGCTTGCAGGCTGCAAGCGCCGAGCGCGCGGAGCATCGTTTCCACCTCTGCCGGGCGGGGCCCGATGTGGCGGTCGGCGAAACGAGCCCCGGCGGCGTGGGCAGAAAAGGGGCCAGGCGAAACGGCGTTGGTCATGGGCGAAATTGTCAGCTGCGTATTGGATGCGGGAAGCGGCTCAGTCGGTGCTGTCTCTCACGAAGGTCTCGTACGCCTCCGCGGTCATCAGCTTTCCGGTCTCCGAGGCGCTGGCAACTTCGATCTGGACGAGCCAACCCTGGTCGTAAGGGTCTTCGTTGACGTACTCGGGCGAGTCGCTGAGCGGAGTGTTGACCTTGACGACGCGGCCCGTGAGGGGCGCGAAGAGGTCAGAGACGGCCTTGACCGACTCGACCGAGCCAAATACCTCGCCCTGGGTCACCATCTCGCCCTCGCGCGGTAGATCGACCTGGGTCACGTCGCCCAGCTGCTCGACCGCGAACTGCGTGATGCCCACCGTGGCCACGTTGCCTTCGATGCGGGCCCACTCGTGGTCTTCGGTGTACATCAGGTCGGAGGGATAGTTGTCACTCATGCTGGGATGGCTCCTTGTCGTTGTCGGCGCGAATTGAGGAATGGGGGCTCGGCAGCTTACCGTTTGGGGCGGCGGTAAAACGGCCCGTCGACGATCTCGGCGGCTGCCTGTTTGCCTCGGCAGTCTACGAAAACGGTGGAGCCGGCCAAGGCCTTGGCAGAGGGTACATACGTCAGGCCGATGTTTTTTCCCACCGTGGGTCCTACCCCTCCCGACGTCACTTCACCCAGGACATCCCCCGGTTGGCCGTCGTGCACATCCAGAACGGGATACCCGTGCCGAGGAATGCCGCGGTCCTTCATGACGAAGCCCACGAGCCGCTTTGCCACGCCCGAGGTCTTCTGCGCGGCCAAAGCGTCCGCGCCCACGAACGCTCCTTTGTTCAGCTTAACCACCCAGCCAAGTCCCGCTTCGAGAGGACTCGTGTCCTCGGTGAGATCATTGCCGTACAGGGGCAACCTCGCCTCGAGCCGCAAGGTGTCCCGCGCGCCGAGGCCTACGGGCCCGCCTCCGACGCGTTCCGCTTCGGCGACCAAGGTGCCAAAGAGCTCTGCCGCGTCGGCCGGGGCGCAGAAGATCTCCACACCGTCTTCGCCGGTGTATCCGGTGCGGGCCACCCACACGGGTTTTCCGGCGAGGTTGAGGTTTGTTCGAAACCCAAATGAAGGAAGCGTCGAGATCCCGGGCACGCCGAGCGCCCCCTCCAGAACCTCGATGGCTTTGGGGCCCTGGAACGCGATGAGCGCCGTGGCGTCGGAGGCATCCTCGAGGGTACAGAGGTCGCCGGTCACCTCCCGGAACCAAGCCAGGTCCTTGGCGATGTTGGCCGCGTTCACCACGGTGAGAAGGTGGTCCTCCGCGACGCGGTAAACGATGAGATCGTCGACGATGCCCCCTCGGGGGTTGCAGGCCACCGTGTAGAGGGCCTGGCCATCGCTCAGGCGGCCCACATCGTTGGTCACGAGGTTCTGCACGGCGTGCAGCGCGCGGGCTCCCCGGAAGTGGAACTCGCCCATGTGCGAAACGTCGAAGACGCCGACAGCCTGCCGGGTGTAGGCGTGCTCCGCCAGAATCCCGGCTTTGTAGTTGACGGGCAGCGCCCAGCCGCCGAAGTCGATGATCCGGGCCCCCAGGCGCTCGTGGGCCTCGAAAATGGGGGTCCTCTTGAGGGGGCTACCGGCACCGGCGTGAGAGTCAGACATGAACGGCGCCATACTGAGAGAAACGGGGCCGCTAATCAAGGGTCAGGGTAGGGCGCCGCCCTGGAGGCTTCCGCCACCGGGACCGGGGCGCTGGCGGGGTTCAGGTACCAGGCGAGCACGGTGGCGGCTTGGTCCTGAACCGCCCGCGCCAACGCGGTATCGGTCACCTCGTTCATGAGGATCGAGAACACCAAAGGCGCGCGGTTCGGCGAGCCCACGAGCCCCGAAAGGGCACTCGTTCCGAGCAGCGTCCCCGTTTTGCCCCTGACGTAGCGCTCGGCGGGGCTACCCGCCATGCGCTGGGCGAGGGTGCCGTCGATGCCGGCCAGGGGCAGCGAGGCCGCAAACTCGCCCGAAATACGGAAGTCCCGCAGGGCCGCTCTCAGCACCACCGCGATCTGTTCCGAGGAAAACCGGTTCGAGTCGTAAAGGCCCGCCGCGTTCTCCATGCGGTAGGTGCCGCGTTTGATTCCCAGGGCCTCGAGGTAGCGCGCGACGGCTTCGAGGCCCTTGTCCCAGCTCCCCGGGGCTTGTAACGCCTCGGCCCCCAGCGTACGGACGAGCTGCTCCGCGACGAAGTTGTTCGATCGCTTGTTCATCTCGTGCACCACCACGGCCAGCGGTTCCGAGACGTGGGTTGCCAACAAGCGCAGCCCCTCGGGCGTAGGCCCCACCTCGACTTTTCCCTGTAGGGTGATGCCTCGCCGAGCCAACATGACGAGCGCGGTGTGTCCCAGGTAAAGCGCGGGGTCCACCACCCTGCGGGAGAAGGTGCGAGGTGTTTGGTCGGTCGTGATGCGCCCGCCGATCTGAATGCGGGTTTTGCCGTCGGTGCCAGCGAGCGTTTCAATCACGGGCCACGCCGGCGCTCGGCTCGAGGACAGGATGCGGCCCGTGACCTCGAAGTGGTCGGAGGCTGGCTCGAGCAGGACCCGCGCGGCCTGGCCGGGCTTGGGCGCGGGCAGCACCGTGATCGCCACGGCATTTGCGTTCAACGAGGTGGCCGAAGACGGCGCCCTGTAGGCACCCGACTCGTCCTTTTGTTCGTAAGCCGGAGGCAGCACGCGGCTGTCGAAGAAGGTGGGATCCACCACCAAGTTGCCCTTGATGCGACGAATGCCGAGCGCCCACAGCTGATTGGCGAGCTCGGAGAGGTCAGCCGTTTCGAAGGTGGGATCGCCGCCGCCGCGGAAGTAAAGGTCCCCGGCCAGCTCTCCGCCCGCCTCGAGGTATCGGCCCGAGGTCCGCTGGGGACCGTACACCGCCGTTCGGAACCGGTACTCGGGGCCGAGCAGAGACAGCGCCGCCGAGGAGGTGACCAGCTTGACGTTCGAGGCCGCGTTGAGCTGGGCCTTGGGCTCGCGCGCATAGAGCACCCGGCCCGTTTCTTGATCCAGGACACTCACCGAGACCTTCGCGGCGCCCAGCGGGGCAGGGACCTGGCCGGGGCCACCGAAAAGAGCGTCGAGCTGGGCTCCCAGCCACTTGGCACGGGCCGCCCCGTCGGCCGGAGGGGACGGGAGAGGGGGCAGCGCCAGGGTTCGCGGCCCCAGCGCGGCGGCCAGCCGCTCCGCGGTCATCTCGGGGGCCGAAGGCGTGGCCGTCAGGGTTCCGTCGCTTGGCCGGGCCGGCGAGGCCAGGGGGGAGGCTGGTGCGGGCGTGGCCGGAGCCGCGGGCCGTTGCGGCGCCGCGCAGGCCAGCAGCGAAGCCCCAAAGAGCGCATGGCAGGCCAGTCGAAGACGCGTGGAAGGCGTGAGCCTCATGGTCTCAGCAAATTAACCGCAGGCCAGGGCCGCGGTCCAGGTTCGCTTCGCGTCGTCCGGACGGCGGGAGGCGAAGCGGAGCTCTCACGCCGCGAAAGCCGCCTATAATCGCGGGATCTTGTCGAACGATCTGTTTTCCCGCGCTGCCGAAAAGGACCGCAGAGGCCAACCTCTCGCAGAGCGCATGCGGCCGAGCCGCCTGTCGGAGGTGGTGGGACAGGCTCAGCTCCTGGGCCCTCACACGTGGCTCCGGCGCGCGATCGACAGCCGTCGCCTGACGTCCGTCATCCTGTGGGGCCCCCCTGGCGTGGGCAAGACCACCTTGGGACGCCTGATTGCCCGCGAAATCGAGGCCCACTTCGCCCCGCTCTCGGCGGTCATGTCGGGCGTCAAGGATCTGCGAGAGGCCATCGCAGAGGCGGAGCAACTTCGGAACCTGCGAGGGCGTCGCACGGTGCTCTTCGTCGATGAGATTCACCGCTTCAACAAGGCGCAACAAGACGCCCTGCTGCCTCACGTCGAATCAGGAACCGTCATTCTTGTGGGTGCCACCACCGAGAACCCGTCCTTCGAGGTCAACGCGGCGCTCTTGTCCCGCACCAAGGTGCTCGTCCTGCAACCGCTCAGCGCCGAGGATCTCGAAACCCTGCTTGCGCGAGCCCTCGCCGATCCCGTGCAAGGCCTGGGAGGGCAAAGCCTCGTCTGTCCTCCGGAGATCCGCAAGCTGATCGCCGCCGAGTCCCGCGGGGACGCGCGGCGTGCGCTGGCCACCCTCGAGGCCGCCGCTGCCGTGAACGCCCCCGATGCCGAGGGGCAACAGATCATCGACCGCCGGGCGGTAGAGGAGGCCCTGCAACGCAAGACTCTCCTTTACGATAAGGCGGGCGATGAGCACTACGCCGTCGTCAGCGCGTTCATCAAGAGCTTGCGGGGGAGCGATCCGGACGCGGCCACCTACTGGCTGGCCCGGATGATCGAAGCTGGGGAAGATCCTCTCTTCATCATGCGGCGGATGGTCATCTTTGCATCCGAGGATGTCGGCAATGCCGACCCCCGGGCCCTGTCCGTCGCCCTTGCAGCCATGGAGGCGGCGCGCTTCATCGGCTTCCCGGAGGCGGTGTATCCGCTGACCCAGGCGGCGCTCTACCTGGCGTTGGCGCCGAAGAGCCACAGTGCCCTCACCACCTACCGAGCCGCGCAAGCCGCCGTCGAAGCGCACGGACCTCTCCCCGTGCCCGCCCATCTGCGGAACGCCTCCTCGGGCATGGCCCGCGCCCTGGGCCACGGCCGCGACTACCGTTACCCCCATGATCACCCTGGCCATCACGTGGAGCAGTCGTATCTGCCCGAGGCCCTCAAGGACAGTTGCTTCTTTCGCCCCTCGGACCAGGGCGAAGAGCCCCAGCTGGCGGAGGCCTTTCGGAGGCGTTGCGAACGAGGCTGAGGACCTCGCAGGGCGCCTGCCTCGATACCGCGACCCCCGCTGCGTCTTCGAAACGAAGAGGGCCCGCCGTGGCGAGCCCTTCTTGTGTGTGGTGCCGCAGTGTTTGGCAGCCCCTGGGGGCTACTTCTTGCGGCGTCGCCCCAATCGGAAGGCTCCGATACCTGCCACCGTCAGTCCGAAGATAACGAGCGGCACGGCTGCCGGATTGCCCTGGTTGCCCGCCACGGAGTCAGGCTGCATGAAGCACCCGCCCTTGAAGTCGGGGTCACAGATGTCGCCCAAGCCGTCCTTGTCCTTGTTGCTCTGGCGGGCGTTCGTGAGCGTGGGGCAGTTGTCGCACTTGTTCACGATGGCGTCGAGGTCGAAGTCTTCACAGGCATCGCCCACGCCGTTGCCGTCCACGTCCGCCTGGTCCGGATTGTAAAGCCGTGGGCAGTTGTCCTCGAGACCAATGAAGCCATCCGGCTGGTCCTGACCAAGGCAATCCTTGTCGTCGTCGTCCGCATCGCCCGGCGTGGCCACGTTCGTGAAGCGAATGTAGTCCAGCTTGATGCAGTCTGGGTCGTCGAGGTTCTGCACGTCGCAGTCCGGAGTGGCCTCGGTCGACGGCGTGAACGTGAAGCCATCGAAGGTCTTGCCCGCGTACTCGGGCACTTTGCGGAGATCCACCGCGTAGGTATGGAACTTTCCGTCCCACACCAAGTAGGGCTTGCGCTCTGTATCCGAGTCCTGAACCGCGGGGTTGTCTGTGGGAATCCGAATCGTGGGGCCGTCCTTGAGTTGCACGATCGCAGTCGCCTTGGGCTGCTTTTGGGGATCGCGATCCCTCAAGGGAAGCGCCATGCGCACGAGCAAGGCGTTGTCCCCGTAGACCACGAATCTCTCTCCCTTGACGTTCGCCACCTCAGGCTCCCGTTCAGCGATGCGCCCGTCGATGCGGACGGGAAGCTGCTGGTTGTGGGTGGTGAACTGGAGAGTGCCGTCGGCCCCGGGCGTATTGATGTTCGCGTAGCTCAGGATGGCCGGCGAGTTGAGATCCTGCTTAGGTCCCGAGACCACCATGCTCAGCCCACCCGCGGGCGTGAAGGTTCTTTCGTCGTCAACCTTTTGCATGAACTCCCAGTAAGCGGAGTCGTCGTAGGCCTGGTCGAAGGTGGTCCGCATCCGTCCTCGGTAGCTCGTCAACATGTAAAAGTACTGCTCGTAGGCCCGGCGCCACCGCAGCATGTGCTCGAGCTGCTCTTCGTTGATCTTGTCCAATAGACCCGAATCGCATGAGGTTTGGTCGCACACGGACCCGTCCGGCTTTGTTTCGTCTTTTGCCACTTTGTCTTCGGGCTTGGTCACGACGACCCAGAGCTGCTTGATGTGGTGGGGCGCTGCCGTGAACTCTGGGTCGCGGGGAGGTGTTTGGCCGGGGGGAAGCCGGAGAAGGTCGTTGACAGAACGCTCGTGAGACTTGCCATCGCTGTAGACCTGAATGGCCTTGGCTCCGGTGCCGACGCCGAGCAACCGAGGTAGCCCCATGCGAGGCCCCGCCTGACCCTGAAACTTGCCCTCGACGGCCTCGGGTCCAATCATGTCGTCCACGCCCACCTCGTAGACCCGAATCTTTGCCTCAGTGACGGGGGCGAAGCCCATTAGCCACAGCTCGAGGGGGTTGAACACAGACAACCGCTGGCCCCGAAAGGGAGGCGAGCCTGCCTGGAAGGCGGCAGGGCCTCCGTTTGAGGCCGTTCCGTTTCCGTTCTCGAACCAGTTCGCACCGCCTCCCATGAGGGACCCGTCCATGTCCAGGAACGAGTTCCAGATGCGTGGACGCAGAACGTTGAAGTTCGGAGACCTGACGACCTGGGCGTTGGCGGGAGAAGTGCTCCACATCCCCGTGGCTCGATCGAACTGAGCGTAGGGCGGACGGACGCTGGCGACCAGGTTCGTCTTGTTGTCAGGGCAGACCGACAGCGCGGGCTCGCCAAAGGCGAGGGGGTTCTTCATGGGGTCGTCGATGACGCGGGTTCCAGAGACCTGGTTCAAATCCAGCAAAGGCCTTCCCCCAGTGGGCAGCTCGAGCACTGGATCCTTTACGGACCCTGTCGCGCCTCCATCTGGGGCTCCGCCATCAGGCGGAGTCCCGCCCGCGGGCGGGGAGCCTGCAAGCCGCTCTGGCACCGCGAAACCGTTATCAGGGTTAGGGGGGGAGCACTGGCTTCGTTGCATGCCGTCGAAGGCGAACCAGTTGTCTCCCTGAAGTTCGAGCTCCTCTCTCAGGTACGGGCCGAACATCTGAGAGGTGGCTTGCGCCAAGGCCTGATAGCCGTTGAAGTAGTCGTAGCAGAGTGAGTTTGTGTCGCAGAGGCGGTAGCGAACCTCGAAGCCTGGAACGCCGGCCGGGTCGGGAAGCGGCCACCATTTCAGCACCTCAGGAACTTGGCTTCCCCGGGGAGGCACGTACGTGCCGAAGTTAGTGGTGCTTCCCCCGGTCAGGTAACCCACCCAGGGAATGCCCGGCACACGCGACTTACGGTCGATACCGATGCCGCCGACATCGCTCACCCCACTGGCGCCGCCCTCGCGATAGAAGAACATGCGCACGACGGATCCCGCGCCGAACACGCTCGCGGCTTCGGAGTCCGCGTAGAAGAACACGACTTGATCCCACTCGGGAATCGGAGCGCCTGAGTCATTGAGGGTCTTCAGGAACTTATCAACCACCTTTTGGCGGTCAAAGTTGCAGTTCCAACGGAAGATGCCTTGGTCTCTCAGGGAGCCTGACCTGCAGCCGCTGCGGTCCAAAAGGTCAGGGGTGCCCGCGAGGATGAAGAGGTCGTCCTTGACGCAATCAACCTTCTTCGTGTCGGTACACTGAAGTGCTGCTGGAACCGCATGGGCCTGGGTTTGGCCCAGTAGCAGGCCCACCAACACGACCGCACTTTGGGTCTTGAACACTTTGCGAACCTGGGGAGCTGAAGAGCCGAAAACACGCATGGGAATTACTCACCGGGGAAGGGGTAAAAAGCCGGATCCTTGCGGCATGCATCGAACTGGTAGGTTTTGTCCTTCCCGTCCGAGTCCTGCCCGTCCGGAATTGCGATGGTTTGGCAGGTGCTATCGGCGGCTGCGTCCTTGCCCGTGAAGTCATCCGAAAAGTAGGCGGGCGTGGCGTACTGGCAGCGAGCCTTCGAGAAAGCCGCGCCTTCGGAGACGTTGCAGTCTCGAAGGCAGTATTCACCGCCGCTCTCGGCAAACTCGTTCCGTACAGGCATGCACCGAAACCCGGGCATCAGTTCGGCTCCGCAGCGGCTATCGAGGGGCATATCGATCTCCACGGGCGTCTTTCTGCCCTCAGCGTTCTCCACCTCGATGGTGACCTTCACCGTTTCCGCTTGCCTGAGGTTGGCGAGGCGGCTGTTACAGGTCAAGTAGCAGCCGCCGATGCCCGAGACCGGATCTCCCAGGCACCCGTAGAGCCGCTCGTTGCTCACTTCGACCAAGCGCGCCCCGTTGCTCTGAAGCTCCTGGCGCTTCGCCAGCCAAGCGGGGTCCACGATGCCCTCGACCCCGGCGCGGCCTCGATTGAGAACGAACCACTGCTCCACCCGGTCTCCTGGAACGTCCGGGGCATCTGGCCTGTCCTCCGCGACAACTGTTTGGCAGCTCGCCACGGTTGGCGCGCAGTAGGCACCCCAGCGCACGCGCTTGGGCTCGCAGGCGGGATCCGTTCTGATGCCTTGCAACCGGGAGCAAACCAGCCCCAGGCTTTGGCAAGGGTCATTGTCAGGAGTAGCCTCGGAACAACCGATCCGCGCGCCGGTGAGGGGCAGGTTCATCACCACGCCCTCTCTCGGCTCCGTGCGGGGGCTCAGGCGCGAGTCGTCAACTTTGGAGATGTTCCTGAACCCGGCACTTTCGATGAAGCCGTCAGTTACCTCTTGCCCGAAGTCCGTTACGTCGATGTTCCACCACCAGCGGATGGGCCGGTAGCCCAGAGGATCCCCTTTTGTTCGTCTCGGTTTTGCTCCGGCCGTGATGAAGTAGTCCAGGTAGAACGACTCGGATCGGGCGCGGAGCCGCGGGATGAAGATTTGGCCGATGGGTGCCACGACTTGGCGGCGTGCTGCCGTACCCTCGCCCAAGGTGAACTGGTCCGTGTCGAGCACGGTGAGGCGTTCGTCATCGACTCCGTCCGGATCCAGCGTCGTCTTGTAGAGCTCGTAGGTGTCCTTTCCTTCTGCTCCAGGCGTCGTTCTCCCCAAAGAAGGCCAGCCGTTCACCAGGTAGCAGTCAACACGCTTGCGTCGGTACCAAAGCTCCACCAAGGGCTGCGGGTTACGCCTTTGCGAGGTGTCGTAGGCATCAATGGTCGGAATCACCAGGGAGCGGGAATCCACCAGAGGACAGTTGATCACGTGCCCCGTCTGTTTCAGCTTGAAGTCTCCTTGCTCTCGGTCCCAACCCTTCTCGAGCGTCTCCCAGCTCTTGATCGCATCGGGCTCGTAGCCGGAGGGGGCAATGACGGTCACCACTTCCCAGAGGCCTGAGTAGTCTTGTTGTAGCAAGGCCTCGTTTCGATCGAAAATCACGTTTACGATGGGCCGCTGGTAATCAGGCACGTTTCGGTTGGGGTCGATCAGAAGATTCCGTTTCCTTACGGGATAAGCGAGGTCCCTCGGCGCATCGGCGGAAGGATTTGGATCTCGAACCCCCTTGCCACCCGGCATGGTGTAGTAGCCCGTCTTCGCTTCGAGGATCGGCGCCGAAAACATCGGGTTGCCCCTGGAATCGAAGAAAAAATACATCGGGTTGACCGGAGCTACCTTTGGTACCCGCACGTCTTCGTCCAGGCTGAGCCTCGAGCGCGTCTCCTCGTCCGGTGTGTCTCGGGCCGCCGCGGCCCATCCGAAGTCATAGAGCTGAACCGGCGCGCCATCCAGGAATGCTTCGCGCGCCTGGTAGGTTGGGATTTCTCCGGCGTCTTGGAAAAACGCCTGAAGATCTACGCCACCGAAGTCTCCGTCGACGAGGTCTTCGCCGCAGCCGGCAATGAGGAGGACCGAAAGAGCCGCCACAGCGGTGCTGTGAACCTTGCTCGGGAGACTAGGACTTCCGGACATGAATGACTCCGTAGAAGGGGAGGGTCTGAGCGGTGGTCGGGCGCACGGGGTGCGGAACGCGTAGCGCGCTTTTAACAGATAGGAATTTCGTAGGCAACCGGTTTGGCGGACCAAACCTCAAGGGTTTCAGCAGCCTAGGCTTTTGACACCAGGTCGGTGTCGTAAGGTCAAAAAAAAGCGACGCGCCCGTTCCGGGGCGCGTCGCTACGCACACGCATTCGCTCCAGCGTGCGTCTACTGAGCGTCAGTAGCGATTTGCTCGGGCGTGAGCACCACGGAGTAGAGTTTCACGTCGTCGATCGCACCGTGCCAGCCTTCCTTGACGAGGTCGATGTTTTGGTTGGCGCCGATGATGAGGTTCGTCGTGTCCTGTGCGATCGAGAAGAGGGCGCCGGAGGCGTCGCTTTCCTGACCGTCGATGTAAACTTTGTCCCCCAAAGCGCTGTCGTAGGTGACGGCAAGGTGATGGAACTTCTCGTCTTTGGGAACGACGTCCGGAGAGGTTGCACCCTGCAGGGTAACGCTCGCCGCCAGCTGTCCGTTCACTACGCCGAACCCGAAGCGTTCCACCGAGGTGCCGCTTTGGTGCCGACTGACCAGGAAGTTCCAGTCCTCGCCGGACGGGTCGAAACCGTCAACTCGCGCCCATAGAGTGATCGTGAAGGTATCTTGGATCGAATTGATGCTGACGGAGCTGGGAACCCGGACCCAGTAAGGGTTCGATGAATTGGGGTTGTCCAGGAAGAGCGCCTGGCCACGCTTGCCGCAGGTGAACGTGGCAGTTGCAGACGGAGCGTCGGCCACCGTGCCGCGCACGAACGTTCCGTTGTTCATGTTCGAGGAGCTATCCTTGGTGTCCCCGTCGAACTTCCAGTGCCCGATGAGACCTCCCGTCACGTTCAGACCCCCGCTGGTGGAGGGGCAGTTTCCGGTGCCTGGGTTGCCCGAGCCGCCCGAGCCGCCGGTGGTGCCGGGCGAACCACCCTTGCCGCCGCTCGCGCCGCCGGTGCCACCACTGGTGCCACCCTTGCCGGCCGAGCCGCCGCCTTTGCCGCCCTCTGTCGAGGAGCCGCCTTTGCCGCCCTCTGTCGAGGAGCCGCCTTTGCCACCCTCTGGCGAGGAGCCGCCTTTGCCACCGGACTTCGAGCCGCCGTTGCCGCCCCCGCCGGTATCTTCATCGTCATCTGTGCTGCTGGCGCCTCCGCAGGCGACGACACCGTAGCCGAACGCACAACCGAGGACTGCCACGAGACTGGCGTACTTACTGAGCTTCATTTGGTTCCCCCTGCGAAACGGGCGCGCGCGGTTCGCGGCGCTGTCAAGTTAACGTGACAGTCGATACTATCGAAACCTCCTACACCTGCAACAGGAAAGTCACCTTACATGTTCGCGGGATGTAAGCAAATGTCACCCCGCCATGGAGGCTCCATCCGACGCAGCGCTCGTCACATGATGGGGTCCGATTCGCCCAGGAGTCCTTTAAGTGAAGAACTTTCTTAGGGATTTTACGTCGAAGTCGAGGGCCCAATGTTTCGCGGCCCGGGCCAGGACGAGAGCCTGGTCACGCCGGCGCACCGCGGGGCGTCTCGAGAAGATGTCAAAGTCCGCGTCCTCGATCTTGTCCAGCAAAGCCATGCCCAAGAGCCAGATAAGTGACAACTCTAGCCTCAGGTCCGGGCCCACCATGCGCAACAGGGGGCGGCCCTTCTCGAAGTGGGTGCGCGCCCGTGCGACCTGGAAGCGCAGCAGGCTCCGAATGTTCGTGGTGGGCTTGAACGCCTTGAGCTCGAGTTCGCTCACGCCGAAAAAGTGCAGATCTTCGGCCGGGATGTAGATGTGGTCGCGGGCGGCGTCGGCCGCCACGTCTTGCCAAAAGTTCGCGAGCTGAAGCGCCGTTGAGATCTCGTCGGCGAAGCCAACGAGGTTGGGGTCCTGGTAGCCGAAGAGCGCCAACAACAGGCGCCCCACCGGTTCGGCCGAGAGCTTGGTGTAGCCTCGGAGGCTGTTGAAGCTGGCGTAGCGCCGCACCTCGAGGTCCATCCGAAACGCCGAGAGCAGGTCGTCGAAGGGGGGCAGGGGGAGGTTGCGCTTTTCAATCGTGTCTGCGAGGGCGATGAAGATCGGATGCCGGGCTTCGCCGTGAAAGCACCGGTCGAGCTCGTTCTGCCATCGGTCCAGCGCCTCCAGGCGTCTTCCGGCATACGCCGGCTCGTCGGCGAAGTCGTCGGCCGCCCGGGCAAAGGCATAGAGCGCCAGAAGATGGGGCCGAATGTCGGGAGGAACGAAGCGCGACGCGACCGGGTAGCTTTCGGTGTGCTCACGGGCAAAGCGCTCGCAGTAGGCGTAAGCGCTCTCCACGGTCCAGGCATCGAGGGGTGCGTCCAGCCACTTGGTGCTGGTGGCGGGCTTCGGTGGCGCACTCGAGGCCCCGGCGGCCGCGGCGCCAGCCTCCACCGCCGCCCGTGCGGCCCCCTTGAGCAGCTGCCGGATCACGGAGTGGCCTCCGCCGAAGGGGCCCGCAGCGGTGGGCGGGCGGTCTCCGTTTCGGCAGGCAGAGGTATTTCCGACGTGGCCCGCCGATGACAGGCCATGTGGCCTCGCTGAATGCCTTCCGTGGCGAGAGCACGCAGAGCCGCGAGGTTCGAGGCCATGCCAACCGCGCCGATGACAACGGCCAATGTGGTGGCGGAGTCGACACCCAGAAGCCGCTGTGCAAGCCTGGCCCCCGCGTGCACACCCAGCGTACCGCCCACCGTCCCCACGGCGAGCGGCATGACGAGCTCTCCTTGAAGATGGCCCTCGCCATCGGTCCACCACCGTGAGAGCGGCCGATAGCGTCCGCTGGCCGCTGCGAAGGCGTGAGCTCCCGCTTCCACGCCGCGCCAGTCGTTGCCCGTGGCGATCACCACGGCGTCCACACCGTTCATGATGCCTTTGTTGTGGGTGGCAGCCCGGTAGGCGTCGTCTTCGGCGAACCGCGAGGCGCTTGCGATCGCTTCGGCGGCGTCTTCACCCGCGGTGGCCTCCGTGGCGAGCGCCGCAAAAGGCACGCGGGCGCGCAAGCGAACGAGCCGTTTGTCGGAGAGATTCGTGAGGATGCGCAGCCCCGCTTTGCCGCCGCTCAGCGCCGCCAGTGTGGGCGCCATGCCTTCGGCCACGGTGTTGAGCAGGTTCGCCCCCATCGCATCCCGGCAGTCGATGTGAACGTGCACCACCACCCGGCCCACGTCGCCGCCCTGGTCGCGGGCGGGAAGCCGCACCTCGAGGTCGCGGGCTCCGCCTCCGCGCGCCACCATGCGAGGGATGAGCTCGTTGGCGTGCGCGAGCAGAGTGTCCTTGCGAGCAAGTATCTCGGCCTCTGCCTTGGTGGCGTGAGGGACCTCGAGCAGCTCGATCTGGGCGGTCATGATCGGATCGTCCGCCTCGCCGTGGAAGCCGCCCCCCGCGCGCACCATGCGGGCTGCGTTCGAGGCCGCCGCGATCACCGAGGGCTCCTCGACCGCCATGGGTACGGCGTAGTCTTCGCCGTTCACCCTGAAATTCAGCCCGAGGCCGAGCGGCAGGGCGTAGACGCCAATTGCGTTTTCCACCATACGGTCGGCCGTGGCGCGGTCGAGACCGCCTGCGTCCAGGACCTGGAAGGCGTCCTCGCCGAGGTCACCTCGGGCCGCAATCTCGTCGCGGCGGGCGGGCAGCGGCAGCTTGTAGAATCCAGGAATACGCGAGTCTCGGATGGCCATCGGTTACCTTTGATGCGCCACCTCGGAAATGCTCGCCATGCGGCGTCTGACGCCAAGGGGCTCAGGCCGAACGTCTAGCACCGAAAGCCCCTCGGGGCACTCGGAAGTGAAGGCCCGGGCAGCGTCGGCGCTGGGGAACAACGCAATGCCGAGGTCTCCGCCGCCCGCGCCTGAAGGCTTGGCGGTGCCGCCCAAGGCGCGTGCTACCCGGGCGGCAGCCTGAAAGGCGGGGGTGACGATGTCGAGCCGCGCCGAGTTGCCGAGCTCGAGCAGCGTTTCGCGGTACGCATCGGCGGCCTGGATGACGCCCGCCACGTTGCCTACCGACAGGGCCGAGACGAACCGACCCCCGAGCGTTTTCAGCTCGTCCATGAGCCATTTGTAGAGGGGCGGGGTGTCTTGCTTGAGCGCCATCACGGACTTGACCATGTGGACGGTGCTTGCCGGCTGGCCCGAATAGAACACGACCAGGCTCAGGTCAGCCGGTGTGGGGAGGGCTTCGCGGAGCACGGGGGCCTCTTCGGAGCGCTGGAAGTGGAGGAAGCCCCCGTACGTAGCCACGGCCACGTCGGCGCCCGAGCCGACGCCGTCTTGAGCGGCGCGGTGGGCGGCGTCCGCGACCTCGAACACCAGGTCCCGGTGCTCGGCCACGGCATGTCCTCCGTACTCGAAGACCGCGCCCACGGCCGCGACGGCGGCGGCCGCGCTCGAGCCCACGCCGATCTTGGCCTCGCCCCGCCGGAATTGACTGGTATCGACCAGCACGGAGCCCGCGGGCAGGGCCTCACCCACCTCTCCAAGGGCGTCCCGCGCACGCCGCACCGCTTGTTCCACCACGGCAGACGCCGCCTCGAGCCCGGGAATGAACTGAGCAACGGCGTTGCAGCTGACGGCGGTCAAAACGGCCGAACCGCCTTCGAGCACGCCGTATTCACCCACCACGAAGACCTTGCCGGGCGCCACCACCACGGGGGCGCCTCGCAGCGTGGTGCGGTCGTTCACGCGACCTCCGGGACAGCGGGCAGCACGCGGGCCGCTTCGCCCGGGCGAGCCACCAAGGTCTCGAGAACCCCGGGCACCTCCGCGAGCGCCGCCTGGACCTGGGCCGCGTCTTCGCTCCGGCAAAGCACCTTCACGTGGGGGCCTGCGTCGATGGTGAAGAAGGCCGCCGTGCCTCGCTGACGCAAGAGCTTGACGGCTTCGATGGCCCCGAGGGTCACGGGGTTCCAGTAAAGAATGCCGGGATCCGCCGCCATTGCGGCGGCATGCATGCGGAGGCAACTGCGTTCCGCGATGCGGCCGAGGGCGTCCAGATCGCGCCGTTCGAGGGCCGTGTGGGCGGCCCTCAAGTCTGCCGGAACGCTTGCGATCCAAGCCTCGTGAAAGGGCGAGGTCGAGCCGGTGTGTTGCATGGCCTCCGTCGAGCCCAGGGCCTTTTCCCCTCTGGCCGTGAGGGCGACGACGAGGCGGACCTCCCACGCGTCGGGCGGCAACAGGGGCCATGCAAACGCGTCCTCACCATCCTCGCGCAAGCCGGCGTCCATCTGGACGAAGCCGCCGAAGATGGAGCGCGCGGCAGAGCCCGAGCCCTGTCGGGCCAAGCGGGAGAGCGCAGGCGGATCCAGGTTTAGGCCAGCCGCGCGGCTGGCGGCGAGGGCCAACGCCGCAAATCCGCTTGCTGAAGAGGCGAGCCCTGCCGCTGTGGGGACGGTGTTTCGTGTGATCACTTCGGCAGGCGCCGTCAGATTGGCCCGGTTGCGGACCAGGTCGAGAAACCGGCTGGTACGTGCCGCAACGACGGGCTTGGCAGGCTCCCCGTTCAGCACGACCACGTCTTGGCCCGAGGTGGCAGGCAGAAAACGGACCGAGGTCGTGGTTCCCAGCTCCGCGAGGGTGAGGGACAGGCTGCCGGCGGCGGGCAAGTTCAAGGCGCCAGGCCGCTTGCCCCAGTATTTGACCAGCGCAATGTTGGTACCGGCCCAGGCGGTCACGCGGGAGGGAGGGGAATCGACCGAGGCCGCGCGGGGCGCGGACAGAACTCCTGGGGTCATTGACCCCAAGACATAGCGCTTTTCAGGGCGCTCCGCCTGCTCCGAGGGTCACGGCGAATCCAGTGAAGCCGCTCCTACGCCAAGCGGCCAGCACGTCGTGGGTGTGCCCGGGCGCCAGGGCGATTACGGCGCCCCCGCCCCCGGCTCCCGTAAGTTTGGCGCCAATGGCGCCGCTGGTGCGGGCGCTATGGACGAGGACTTCGAGCTCGGGCGATGACACCCGCAGCGCGGCCAGCAGTCCGTGGGCCACGTCGAACAAGCGGCCGAGGGTGTCCACATCGGCGAGAGCCAAGGCGTCGAGCCCCGCACGCGTGACGTCCCCGAGGGTGTCGATCACCCGGCGCGCCACGGGCGTACGATCGCAAAGCTGGCGCACCGACTGCACCAGCTGGCTCGTCTGCCGCTGCCGACCGGTCAGGCCGATGCAGAGCTCGAAGGCGTGACTCGTCGCAAGGGGCTTCCATCCCGCGGCCCGCGAAAACACGCCCAGGCCCCCCAGCGAGGCCGCCGCGGTGTCGATGCCGGAGGGGGTTTCGTGAAAGACCGATTCCGCCGCGAAGATTGCCTGCGCTTGGAGCTCGGCCGGGGCGCCCACGTAGGCTCCCACGGCGCGTGCGATCGCCACGGCGAAAGCGGCTGAGCTTCCGAGCCCCGCGGCGGCGGGAATCTGAGCGTCACACGTGACGTCGAGCTGCGTGGCCTCGAGCGTGCGGTAGATCGCTGCTACCGCGCGGCTCACCGGGCCGCTCGAGACGAGATCGGTCTCCACGTTCCAGGCCGGCACGCTCACGCGCCCCGTGCCTCGCGACACCACCGCTTGAACCCCCTGGGGAAGTCCCGCGGCCAACGCCGGCTGGCCAAACACCACGGCGTGCTCACCGAGCAGGATCACCTTGCCGTGGCCGAAGCCGGTTTCGAGGCGCTCAGTCAGATCATCGGGGGCGGGGCGCATGGGGGTCGGCATGGGTTACCAGGCGTGGCGTCGTGGCGCGAGGGGTCGCGGCAACTGTCACCTTGCCGGCGCGGCCAGCCACTGCGCAAGCTCCCCCGTGATCACCCGGGGCGCGTCTCTCAGTTTGGCCGCCGCATCGCGGCCCGTCAGCACGCACGCGGCGCGAATGCCGGCAATGAGGCCCTCGAGATAACGGCGGGCCCCTTCCGCGCCTCCCTCCTTGAGCGCGCGCAGGGCCGGTTGCGCGACGCCGACGACGTCGGCCCCGAGGGCCAGCGCCCGGGCTGCGTCGACGCCGCTGCGAATGCCTCCCGAGGCCACGAGCTGCGCCTTCAAGCCGAGGGTCCCCGCCCACCCGATGGCGGCGCCCGTGGGGATGCCCCAGTCCCAGAAGTCCTGGCCCACCCGGCGTTCGGCCGTCTCGGCGCCCGCGCGCTGGGCCTCAACGGCCACCCAGGACGTGCCACCTGCCCCCGCCACATCGATGGCGTCCACGCCGGTCCGGTCGAGGGCGCGCGCCACGGCAGGGCCCACGCCGCAGCCGGTTTCCTTGACCAGCAGGGGCAACGCAAGCTCCTGCCGCAGACGGGTGATCGTGGCGAGGCCGTCACGAAAATCGCGGTCACCTTCGGGTTGTGCGAGCTCTTGAGCGGGGTTGAGGTGAACGCAAAGCGCGTTCGCCCCCACCCGGTCGAGCGCCTCCTTCACCTGCTGGGTGCTCATGGCTCCCAACTGCACCACCCCAAAATTCGCCAGGAGGAAAACGTCCGGGGCCACGTCCCTCACCTGGTAGGTCCACGAAACCTCGGGCCGCACGACGAGTGCGCGCATGCTGCCGAGGCCGAAGGGCAGGCCGAGCCTCTCGGCCACCTGGGCGAGCGCTTTGTTGATGTCGGCAGCCTCCTCCGTGCCCCCCGTCATTCCAGTGAGCATCAGCGGGGCTGCGAGGGTGGTCCCTAGAAACGCGGTCGACAGGGAAACGTCCTCGACCCGCAGCTCGGGCAGGGCGTGATGCACGAGGTGCACCCCCTCGAGCAGCGTCGAGCGGGTGAACGCGGCGGCCCCCGAGGCGGTGATGGTCAGGTGGTCGGATTTTCGGGACGAAATGTCGGACACGGCGGATGAACCTAACTCAGTTCGGCGTCGGCCGGGCGGGGCCACACCCTGTTCGGTCCTTGGATGTGCCATGTCCCGGTTTTTGCGTCACGTGGGGAACGCCTCGTGCGTCTGACGCTTGACCGCACACTGAACATGTGGATACCCTGTGCTCATGTTCACCTCGGGGTGGGGCTGGTTCGCACTCTTGGCAGCCTCGGCGGCGCTGGGCGTCGTCGTGGGTTGGGTGGTCGGTGGCGCGCGGGCGCGTCTGCGGGCGCAAGCGGAGGGCGAGGCGCACTTCAGGGATCTCGAGACCGGCTTGCGCGGCCAGCTCCGCGAAGCCGAAGGGCAGGCCCGGGCCGCGGGTGCCACGGTAGATGAACTGCGCAAGCAGCTCGTGGACGAGCGCACGGCCGTGGACGACCTCGAATCCGAAGTGAGGGGCACCCACGCCGAAAGGGCGGCGCTCGTCGCACGGCTCGAGGAAAGCGAGCGCAACCTGAAGGCCCAGCGTGAATTGCTCGAACAGGCGGAGAAACGGCTCTCCAACGCCTTCTCGACCGTCGCGGCGGACGCCCTGCGGCTCAACAACGAAAGCTTCTTGACCCTGGCCGCCGAGAAGCTCTCGGCCGCGCAGCAAGCCTCCGCGCAGGACATGGGCCAACGGCAGCAGGCCATCGAGTCCCTGGTCAAGCCCGTGCAGGAATCGCTCAGCAAGGTCGACGCCAAGATTGCCCAGCTCGAGCAGGCGCGGGGCGAGGCCTATGGGCGGCTGACCGCACAGGTGGCGATGCTGGCGGACAGCCAGACGCAGCTACGCAACGAAACCACGAATCTGGTGCGGGCGCTCCGGGCGCCGGCGGTCCGGGGCCGCTGGGGCGAGGTTCAGCTCAAGCGGGTCGTGGAGATGGCAGGCATGCTCGAGCACTGCGACTTCGGTCAGCAGGTCACTCTCGGGGGCTCGGACGGGAAGCTGCGCCCGGACTTGCTGGTGCGCTTGCCTGGCCAAAGGCACGTGGTGGTGGACGCCAAGGTGCCGCTCGAGGCCTATCTCGACGCGGTCGCCGCCACGGATGACGACGAGCGGGCGCGGCGGCTGCGGGATCACGCGCAGCAAGTGCGGGCCCACCTTCAGAAGCTAGGCGCGAAGAACTATTGGGAACAGCTCGCCGGATCGCCCGAATTCGTGGTGCTGTTCCTGCCGGGTGAAGCCTTCTTCAGCGCGGCGCTCGAGGCGGCGCCCTCTCTGCTCGAGGAGGGTGTTGGGCATCGGGTGCTCATCGCCACGCCCACCACGCTCATCGCGCTCCTTCAGACCGTTCAAGTGGCCTGGAGGGAGGAACGCATTGCCGAAAACGCACAGAAGATCAGCGAGCAGGGGCGGGTGCTGCACAAGGCGGCGACCACGCTTTTCGAGCACTGGGCGAAGCTGGGCCGCGCGATCGACAGCGTCAACGGACACTTCAACGCTGCCGTGGGGTCGCTGGATAAACGAGTCATTCCAGCCGCACGGAAGTTGGAAGAGCTCGGCGCTGGCAGCTCGAAGGACGTGCCCGAACTTCTCCGCGTGGACGTGCGTCCCCGTCTCGTGGCTGTGGAGGAGTCTGCACCGCTGCCGCTCGAAGCGAATGCGGAGTCCGTCGAGTCTTTGCGCCTGACGTCGCTCGGTCCCCGCTGACGGGAGAAGGCCCACCGGCTTGACCGACTTCGTACGAGAGCCCCGATCGGTTGCGTTGGAGCTGGTGTCCGGCCGGGGCCACTACGAGCGCGTGGTGACGCGCCTTCTCTCGGCAAAGCGGAGCGTGTGGGTGGCCACGGCGAACCTCAAGGAATTGAGGGTCGAAGATCACCGCGCGCGTCCCGGGGTGAGCCGGACGCGCCAAAGGGGCTCGTACCGCTCGATCTTGGGCGTGTTCGACGAGCTTGCCGGCAAGGGGGTGGAACTTCGGCTGCTGCATGCGGGGCTGGCTTCGGGACCGTTTCGGCGCGAGCTGGCCCGGCTGCCGCGGTTGTCGGGTGGGGTTGGGTTGGGCACGCGGGCGTTGACCGGAAAACAAGCCCCCGCCCAGGCTCCGGCGCTGCACATGCGCCAGTGTCCGCGCGTTCACCTCAAGGTGGTCGTGGTGGACGGCGCGGAGGTCTACCTGGGCAGCGCCAACTTCACCGGCGCTGGTCTGGGGGCACGGGGAGAAGGGCGCCGCAACTTCGAGCTCGGGGTCATGAGCCGTGACGATCACCTGCTCGACGAAGTGCAGGCCCTCTTCGACCACATCTGGCGGGGAGACGCTTGCAAGGGCTGTCGTTTGCGGGCGGTCTGCCCGGCACCGCTCGACCAGGGCAAGTTCAGTGCGTCAAGGGAGAAGACGGCCTCGCATCGACGCACTGTACGGGGTAAAGTCAGCACCAAACCTAAGGTGGCCCCGTGACCGAACTTAAGACGGAATTTCTGGAACATCCGGGCGCTCCGCCGCCTCCCGCGCATGCAGCTTCGGGCAGTGGCAGTGTGCCGGGTCAGCCTCCTGAGCCCGCCCCTCCGGGGGCGTCAGGGACGAGCCGCTCGGGCGCGACCGGCAGCGGGGTCGATGTGCCTCTTGGAGGCGGGGGTACTCCGCCCTCGGGCACGCAAAGCGAGCTCGTGCCTGGCATGCGCCTCGGCCGCTACAAGATCATCCGGCGGCTGGGTGAAGGCGGCATGAGCGCCGTATTCGAGGCGGTGCACGTGGATATCCACAAGCCGGTGGCGATCAAGGTGCTGTCGAAGCAGCTCGCCCAGCAGGAAGACGCGCAAGTGCGTTTCCTGCGAGAAGCCGCCGCAGCTTCGCGGCTTCAGCACCCCCACGTGGTCGACGTGGCGGACTTCGGAACGGAGGAGGGGCGTTCCTTTCTGGTGATGGAGCTGATGCGGGGGGAGGACCTCGCCCAGCACATCCAGAGGGTGGGCCCGATGGCGGTCGATGCCTTGGCTGACGTCATGCTGCCGATCTGTGCGGGCGTGCAGGCGGCGCACGAGATGAAGATCGTGCACCGCGATCTCAAGCCGCAAAACATCTTCCTGTGTCGGACGGCCATGGGCGGCATCGTGCCCAAGGTGCTCGATTTCGGAATCTCGAAGGTGGTCGATGCCGAGACGGCGGCGCTGACCCACTCGGGCATGATGATGGGTACGCCCTACTACCTGTCGCCCGAGCAGATCATCCAAAACAGCGCCGACCATCGCAGTGACCAGTACGCGCTCGGAGTCATTCTTTACGAGTGCGCCACGGGCCGCCGCCCTCACGAGGCGGAAACGCTTTACGGCATCCTCAACAGCATCACGCAGGGCTCGTATCCTCGGCCCCGGGCGCTGGCGCCCGGTTTGCCTGAATCCTTCGAGACGCTCATTCTGAGGACCCTAGCCCAGGATGCGAGCCGTCGTTTTCCCTCCGTTCACGCCTTGGGAAAAGCCTTGTTGGCTTACGCCAGCGACCGGCAAAGGGTCATTTGGCAGGACTACTTTGCCACGGCCCCCGACCTGGAGCCCTTTGGGTTCGAGCCGCCACTGGTCTCCGCGCCCCAAGGTGGGCGGGGGACACCTGGCTCCACCGAGGTCTTGAGAGGAGGAGGCGCCGGCACCCCTGCCGCGACCCGCATGCTTCCGGAAGGTCTGGGCACGCCCTCTTCTGGCGGCTATCGGGCTTCCGGTCTGCGGACGGGCGCGCTGACGGGACCATTGGGAAGCTTCGGAGAAGACCTGGAGCTTCCCGCCGGAACGCGCCGGCGCGGGACGATGTGGGTCGCGATGGGCGGTGTCTCTGTGGTGGTTGCCGCGGGTTTGGCCTGGGTGCTGACGAGCGGTTCCCCAACCTCCAAAGTCTCGGCGACGCCGTCACCTGTGCGTGGGGCTGGCGCGGCAGCAGGTCCGGGGGCGGGCGCGCCTGAGCTGCCGCCGCCCGTGGCGACGAAGCCCGAGGTTGCTGACATCGCGGTGCCGCAGCCCGCGCCTCCTCCGGTGGCGCCGCGGGAGGTAACAGCGGAGGGGACCGAAGTGTCGGCCCGGACGGGCCGGCGTGACAAGTCCGAGCGCGCGGGCCGCGCGGAGCGAACGAAGAGCACCGCCGCCTCGAAGCCGGCCGCGCCGGTTGAGGATAAACCGACGCCGACGGCTCCCCCGCCAGCCGAGGCGCCCCGCGCCCGCTCTGTTGAGCGAAGCGGAAACGCTCCCATCCTTCCTTGACCACCGTCCTTGACCACCGTCCGGGAGCACCGTCCGGGAGCACCGTCCGGCCGTCCGGTGCTGGCCGCGTCACCTCGCGGGGTCCTTGAGGTTCGGGGCCCGTACCTTCGGGGCTGTGGCAGCGGAGGCATTTGGGGCCCGTACCTTCGGGGCCGCGCCTGCGGGGACAGGTGCGACCCGCGGTGCCGTTTTGGCGTCTACCTCCAGGGGGGCGAGGATGGCTGCCACGTCGAGCGTAGCTTCTCGAGGCACGACCCTTTCCACGTGGGGGCGAAACCCCGTGCGATGCAGCCGGAGGATCAGGGCTTGCCCTCGAAAGACGTTGACCTGGCGGGGGGTGGGCCCGATGCGCCGCTGGTTGATCTGCACCAGCGCGCCCGGTGGCTCTGACGTGACGATCAGCCGCGTCTGCTGATGCTTGAGCTTCGCGAACACGGACGCCGGTGTTGTGGCATCCGCTTGGGTTTCGAGGGCGAAGTCGTCGAAGTTTTGGCGAGAAAGGATGACGTTGGCGGGGCCGCAGGGCACGCTGACCTGCGCGAGCGGTGTGCGACCCAGGGAGCGTCCCGCCCACGTCACGGTGGCCCCACGAGGAAGGCTCGTGACCGTTGCCACGCAGCTATGGGTGGGAATGACGGACGAGGAGGATTCGTCCCGGGGCGGAGCCCCGGCGGCTCGGTGAGGTTGAGTGGTGGTCCTGGGCGCAGCGTCGTCCGCCTTCCGGGCCCCGTGGTGTGGGACCGTCCGGACCACGCTCGGCAGGGCAGCGCCCTTGCCCTGAGGCGGGCGCCCGCGGGCCATGTAACCAAGCCAGAATGCCGTTGCGGCCACGCCGAGGAACGGCCCCCAGCGCCGCACGGCTCCTTGCCAGCTTCGACGGAGCCCCACGGTGCCCGTCTCGCGCGCCTGAGCGCGGATCGTCGGTATGTCTGCGCCGGGGGGTGGCGCCGGGGCCTTGGGGGCTGGAGGGGGGCGGAGCTCGTTGGGGGGCGGCTGTGGCTCCGCCTCGGCGCGCGGCCTCATCAGGGTGGGGGGCGTCTCCGGAGGCGCGTCGACCGCTTCGGCTTGGGGCGCGGCCGGGGGAGCGAGGAAGAGGTGGCGAATGGCATCGGATGGGTTATCGAAGCCTGGGGTGGTGGGCTCGTCTTCCAGGCGCTGTGGGCTGGAACTTGGGGGTGGCGTGGAGAGTGCCCCGGCTGGTGTCTTTCGCGGGCTCGTCGCCGCGGCGAGGTCGTTTTGAATGGCCTCTCCAGGCCCTTCCGGCGCTGGGGTGGAGGGCGACGTCAGGGGGAGGGGTGGAGGGCTCGGCTGTGCCGGGTTGCGGCTCTTTTCCGAGGGGCTTACGGAGGGACCGTAGAAGAGTTGGGTGCGGCCCCGCTCAGGAGGTAGAGACGGGTCGCCGCCGTCGAGGTCGGGAAGAAAGCCGACACCTTGGGCGGGGCTCGGCTCGAGAGGGGGGGCGTTCGTGGGCTCCTCGAAGAGCGTGCACTCCACGAACGACGCCAGATCTGCCGGCTCGAGCTGTGAAAGAGGATTGGCGGGAAGCTGGTAGCTGGAGCCTGGCGTTCGCTGCTCGGCGAGTCCCAACTGTGCCGCGGCCGCTCCTTCCGGGAGGGCCCGCGGGAGCGGGCGAACGAGTGTCACGGGACTGGGAGTGACCTCCAGGCCCATGGCCCGGCGACGGGCCAGCAGCCGTTCGTGAAGGCGTTTGCTCTTCGGCGTGAGCTCGAGCAACTCGAGCACGACACGCACACGCCCAACGTTTGCGTCCTCCTCCGCTCCCAGCAATCGGCAGCGTCCCTCCATGACGGGTTGGAGGTTGCGCAGGGAAATGACCAAGCGTGCTTCGGTTCCCGGCTCACCGGGCACGTTGCCTGGAATGGCGAGCGCGCTCGATCCCACGAAAGGATGGAAGCGGCGAATGAACTCGGCTTCGTCGGTGCACCGGGTGGCGAGGTGGATGATCTTGCCGGCGGCCCGGGGCTCGCCCACGGCCGCGCGGCTGACCCCTTGCCTGGGGCTTGGGCGCCGCAGAAGAGGAGCGGACTGGCTCGCAGCCGCGCGCGTTCGAGTGTCCCGTTCCACGAGGGTGTCATCGGCCTGACACCCCCGATTCTGAAGGCGCGCGCTCGGCGGCCTAGAGGACGGGAATGACCACGCCCGGGCAGCCGAAGGTGATCTTCACGTTCTTGAACGTGCCTGCCTTGGCCTTATCGCAAAGCGCCCCGTTCAAAACGATGGAGCGTTGATTCGGGCCGTATTCCCAGCCATCGGTGTTCGAGCGGCTGATGCGCTTGCCGTCGATATCCACCGCCACGTCGTCTGCGGAGGGTGGCGTCTTCGAGAGGGGGAAGATGCACGAGCCAACCTGGCCTGCAATGGCCCCCAGGGCCGCTTTGAGCTCGGCTTCGGAGGTGACGCTGTAGTACTTCGTATCGGCGCCCACCCGCGGCTCTTTTCCCGCCTCGGCCATCTGGTTGAGGGTGTCGCCGGCGCGGCCACCTGGCCGTTGGGCAGCGATGCCCACGACGAATGTGTTAAAGCCCGCCTGAGCGGCGGCGGTGATGGAGGCCAGCGTCGCCGTGGTATCCAGGGCGTTGCGGGTGGGCTGACCATTGAGGCACGTGGGCTCGCCGTCGGTCGCGAGCAGGATGAACTTGGGATTGGGTGTCGTACGTCCCTGCAGGTATGCGGTCGCCGCCTTCATGGCCTCCGTGGTCGGCGTGCCGTTTTGGTTCGAGGGGCGGGACTGCGAGATGGTCCCCGCGATGGCAGTTCCGTTGTTTGCGGCCAAGTCATGCTCGACCCCGTCCCTCACCGTACAGCCGATGGTGGTGGGGAAGGTCTTGAGACCCCAGTGCACGCCGGCCTGCGTCTCCTGCAGCACCCCGCTGACGGCGCGGGTCAGCACGTCCCAGTGGGTTTCTCCCGTGTTGAGCTGGTCAGTGATCATCGACGTCGAACGGTCGAGCACGAGCAGCAACTCGGCCGGGAGGCGTTCGAGGGGCACCGTGTCGAACCCGCAGGTCTTTTCGTCGCCGCTTTGCGGGTCGCCATTGCCGTTGCCGTTGCCCGACGTCGGTGTCTCCTTCAAGCCGCCGGTTCCGGGAAGCTGGAACCCGGGGACGCCGCCACGGCCATCGCTGCCGTTGCCGCTTCCTGAGTCTTCCGTAGAGGCGCCGCAGGCCAGCAACGCGAGGCCGAATCCGACGCTCAGGGCGCCCCCGTAGAGGAGGGACTTGGTGTCGCAGGTCTTGGGCAGGAGGTGAAGGACTCGTTTCAGGCTCATGGCAACTCTCCTTGTTTCAAGCGGCGCGAGGAACGGAAGAACACTCGGGGCACGGGTTTAGGGAGCGGCTCGGCCCGGAGTCGTCAAAAAAATCGTGTGAAAAGATCACTCGCGCTGAAATGCTCGGCTCCACGCGACCACAGGAAGGTGCCGAGGGGTCGGCGATCGCCTCAGTTTTCCGAGACAGCAGCGGCGTCTCGCTGAAAAAACTGCGGCGCCACTCCGGAAGACGCCCGTGAAGTGGTTGTCCTTATTGCGATTCTTCTTGTCTTCACGTCGGCGTGCGTCTTGCAGAGGCCGTTGCGACCAGGAGGCCCGCCATGTTTCGCTTCACCTCGACCCCCAAACGACGTTTGCCCCTCCACCGCGCCTTGTTGGGCTGGATTGGGTTCTCGATGCTGCTCGCCGTCTCCGCTTGTGGTGGTGGCAAGGAACCGGGCGTGGGGCCCAACAGCCAGCCCGGGCAAACCGATTTCGTGACCGAGGAGCCTGAAGGGGGCGGTCCGTTTTTGCGAGGCGGAGAGACGGCCGCCGATGGCGCGACAGGCGCCCCCACGGCCGGGGCCCCTCCCACGGCCGCGCCCTCTGACGAAAGCGGAGCCCCGGCGGGCCGAGCCGGCGAGGTGGAAGAGGGCGACATCTACCGCATTTCCAACAATCACCTCTTTTACCTGAACACCTACCGAGGCTTTGTCATCTACGACGTCTCGAACCCCAGTACGCCGGCGCGTCTGTCTCGCTTGCCCGTGTTCGGGTATCCCGTGGAGATGTTCGTGGAGGGCAACACGGTCTATGCACTCCTGCGGGACGCCCTCTACCTGACCCAGGACAAAGGCGCTCTCAAGTTCAACCGCCATAACGTGTCCCAGCTCGTGGCCATCGACATCTCCGACCTGCGAAATCCGAAAGTCCTCGAGACGGTGGACATTACCGGTGAGTTGCGAGAAGGCGTTGCGCGCAAGGTTGAAAACACGATCTACGTCGTCTCGTCGATCCCGCAGTGGTATTCGTGGGGATGGAACTACGGCGGCGCTACACCGACACAAAAGGAGCAGGCCTCCGTGTATGCGTTCAACGTGGCCGATCCGAAAGACGTCAAGCTGGTTCAGCAGCTCAAGCTCTTCGAGGGGGGCAGCGTCGACTTTTTCGATCCCAAAACCGGAGTGTCGCTCTCGCGCAGCTTCCAGGATGTGGCGATCTCTGCGACCGCGAACGCCCTCATGGTGGTCGAGAACTGGAACGTGGCGAGCTCGGTCTCGCAACCGGAGGGCGGCAAGCCCCTCTCCTGTGGCAGCTACAGCAGCGACCAGCAAGCCATCGTCTCGATCGTGGACATCTCGGATCCTCTTGGTGTCATTCGGCTGCACAGCCGCTTCCAGGCGGCCGGCCACCTTCGCGATCAGTTCAAGATGACCTACGCCTTCGATGAACAGGCGAAAACGGGAACCTTCTTCGGTATCTTTGCGCGACAAGCCTGGTCAGATTCGAATTGCACGGGAAGCTCGTTCGTGCAGAACACGATCGAATCCTGGGACGTGACCAACGGCGATGCGCCTCGGAAGCTTTCGTCTTTGCCCTTTGGCAAGCCCAACGAAACCGTGCGGGGCAGCGCCTATGACCTGTCGCGGAAGGTGGCCTATGCCATCACCGCCATACAGGTCGATCCCCTCTACGTCATCGATCTTTCTGACCGGGCCAACCTCAAGATCGCCTCGGCGATCGACGGTCTCTCGGGGGACATGAACGTGTTTCGGCTCGTTGGAAACAACCAATTTCTCATGGGCATCGGACGAGACAACAGTGTTGCCTGCCAGGGATTTCAGGATACCTCCGGCTGGCAGGCGACGAACGTGGCCGTGAGCCTCATCGACGTACGCGATCTTGGCGCCATTCGCCTCGTCCAGCGCCGCTGTGTGGCCATCGACAACGCGGCCTGGGTGGGCTCTGACGTGAACTGGAACCTGGACCAAGCCCACAAGCTCATCGGCATGCACAGCGATGCAGAGGCCAACGTCGTCTCCGTGCCGGTGTACTACCACAAGAAGAGTCAGGAGAATGACTGGTGGTGGTACAACTTCGAGACGGCGGTGGGCCTGATGGCGTGGGACCTTACCAAATACGATCCCACCAAGGACCCCACGGCGCAGAACGTTCTTCAGAACTTCGGCACGGTCGTGCATCCGCACGGGGAGGTCCGGCGATCGATCGTCTTCACCCACCAGGCTGAGCGCCCCCGGCGCATGATGATCAACCTGTCAGATACCCACATTTCAGTGACTGACATTCAGGATCTGGCGAAACCGGTCCGCCTCTCCGACGTCGAGCTGGCGCCCTACCATGCGCAGATCTTCAAGTTCGGCGCCTACATCGTCGAGCACATTCAGGAGGCTCCCGCCCACGGCTGGGGGCCGACCCAGGGGGCCTCCGAGTTTCGTGTGAAGCTGGCCGGTGGCGATCTGGAAGTTACGGCCCCCGTCGCCTCGTTCCGCCTCGGACAGGTGACCCGGGTGCTCAAGCACGGGGAGAAGCTCGTGCTTTTCCGCACGATATGGCCTGCGTCGTCCAACCAGCCGAAATTCGATGGCGAGCCTGCCAACGAAGCCCTGGTCATGGACCTCTCGGATCCCACCAAACCCCGCCCCGCAGGCACCTTGCGCCTCCCCCAGAGTCTTCAGCCCCAGTACCGCTTTTGGTGCGGGGTGGGGGGCTACGGCGGAGGCTACTGGTTCGATCAGGCGAACAACTGGGTGGCGACCTCGACGGCGCTCGTTTTCCTTCAGTCCTCGTGGGACCCCGCGGCGCAAACCTCTCGTCTTTCCCTCGAGCTCATCGATCTCTCCCTGCCCGGTCAACCAAAGCTTCAACGAGTGGAGCTTCCCGGTACGTTGTGGGACGGGTTCTACGGCTTGACCGCCGACGCCGTCGACCCCACCGGGTTCTACCTCGCCTACCGCGTGGCGGGCGAAAAGACCCAGAGAAGCAACCGCGCGTTCGTCAAGTACAGGTACTTCGCGCAGCGCTTTGCTCCCACGAACGGCGTGTGGGCAGGCGGCCCTCCGGTCAACCTGCCCGGCACGCTGGTGCGCACCTGGGCGCATGCGGGCAGCGGGAGGCTTTTTCTCACGCATGATTCGCTGTACCGAGAGGTGCCGCTGCCCCCCGAGTCGGGTGCGACGGGCACGACGTGGAAGTTCGATAGCCGCTTACACCTGCTGCGCGCCACCACGGTGGGGGGAGCGGCGGCGGCGGAGCTCCTGGGGGTCCCACCCGTTCGTGGACCTGTATCTGCGAGACCTCGTGCCCGATGGTGGCAGGCTCTACGTGAACGCGTCTCCGGCGTTCTCGTACTACGGGGGACCGGTCGCGGGGGGCCCGGACGTCGCTGTTTCGCCCCCCGTGGGCAGGGCTTTGACGGTCGCCGACCCCAGCTGGGAAGAGCGCTCGGACCGGTTCCTGATCTTCGACCTGGCCAAGCTTTCCCTCGACAAGGTTTACGATCGGCCCACCGCCACGTACGGTGTGCAGATGATGGGAACTCATCAGGGCAAGCTGTTCCTGAACCTACCCGGCGATGGGGTGCTGGTGGTGGATGCCAGCAACCCGGCGGCACCGGTGGGTCAGCAGTTCCTGCGGACCCTGGGCTACGCTTCGCACATCGAGTTCGCGGGGGATAGCGCCTACGTGGCTGCTGGATACTTCGGCATCTACCAGATGAAGCTGACGGGGCCGTCCCTCATCGCGGCCGAGTGACGATACTGGGCAGCAGCAGTAGGTTGTTTGCCAGCTCCTCGGCGATGGGTTCGAGTCCGAGGGGCTCTGCGATTCGAGAGGGTAGGAGGCGCGCGGGCGAGACGACCTCGAGGGGTCGGGCCTCGCCCCGTTCGCCTTTCAGGCTTTCCCTGTGAATCCACGCGAGAATCGTGGGTAGAGCTCGCACGCCGGGCTTTCGGGTGTCGTGGAGCAGCAGCACGCCCCGTTCGTCCATGTCCGTGAGCCGGCGGGTCACGTAGCTGACGACCTCGTCCGGGTTGCGCACGCGCCAGTCCTGGGGGTCGATGGTCCAACCCACCGACACCAACTGGCGCTCCGCCAGGGCGCGATCGAGCTGCGGGCAGCTTGCGCCAAACGGGGGACGGAACAGCTTGGGGGCCTGCCCCAACACGCGGCGGAGGATGCGCTGGTTCAGGTCGATCTCCTCATCGATGAGGGCTGGCTCGCGACAAAGGTTCTTGTGGCGAACGGTATGGTTGGCGACGAGATGACCGCGCCTCACGATCTCGGCCAGCAAGGCGCGACGTGCCCGCGCTCCTGGCCCCTTGCCAATCAGCCTTCGCCCTGCGACGAAGAACGCGGCCTTGTAGCCGTAGCGATCCAGGGCTTGGAGCACCAAAGGGGTTGTGGTCAGTTCCGGCCCGTCGTCGAAGGTGAGCACCAGCTCGCGAGGGCCCGTGGGGGCCCTGAGATGACTTCGGCTTTGGGTGCGAACGTGTGCCGGCAAAAAGGGGGGCACAGGAGCACGCGAGGCGAGGGGCCAAGATGCGGGCGCGTGTGTGGGGCGTTCCGCCAAGCCCGTTGCGGACCGAACGGTGCCCCAAGACGGAATGAGCAACGCAAGGGCGCCCGTGCAGACGCCGAGAAAACGCACCATGATTGTAAGCCACGACTACCTCGTGACCCCAAGCTCACGCAAAAAACCTCACACGATCGGTGAGGTGTCTCACCTTTGGACCCTGGGGACGAGCAGGGCTCAGGGCGCGTTCTTCCGGGGTAGGCGCACGCCTCAGGGCGTGAGCCTTGCGACTTCGTTACCAAGGATGCGCCGGGCGATCGTGGCGGCGCAGCCATAGGTGCTGTCCACCCCGAACAAAGACAGGCTCTTCGAGAGCAAACTCTGGCGGCGGGAGTAGGGGGTATCGGAGGCGTAGTGAAGAAGCCCGAACTCGAAGGGCGTCAGCGTCGACAGATGCACGATCTCGTCCTTCGGGTGCCGCTTCGGGTAGACCATCTCGTAGATGGCCGAAAGATAGGGTCCCGCCTCCATTTCGAGGACGGTATAGCCCTCCTGATAGAACACGCTCATGTACTTGCGGTTCTGCAGGAACGAGCCTCGTACGGTGAGGGCCTTTTGTCCGTCGAGCACCGACGACTCCAGCACGTGCGGTTTGACGTCGGAGGCATCGAAGCAGTTGCGAAACAGGTAGCTGTTGGTCGAATGCTCGTCGTAAGCCACCCCCGAAATCATGACGTCGCCCACGCGACCGTTCAGGGTGGCAGCTTTGCCCATGATGTACACACCTCGGATTTCGCCCACGCCTTGAGCCAAGCGCGACAGGTGATGGTAGGCCGCCATGCCAAGCGGATAGTCGATGTTGATGATCACGGCGTCCGAAGCAGCGAGGCGCTCCAGGCCTGCCTGGCGCAGCCGGGGGTCGAGCCGCTCTGGCTTGAGCTTCGCAACCTCGATAATCTGAGCGTTGACGTCGATATGCCCGGGTGAGGGGATGTTCGTGATGCCGGACTGAGCGTCGAAGGCCTGCACCGCCGCCATGCGATGGCCTTCGGGATCGTCGCGAAGGTAGACACGCAAGACGTAGTAGAGGTGGTTGGCGATCTCGATCTCGTTGCCACCTTCGACCGCCGCGGCGAGCTCAGGGGCAAGTTCCTCTGGGTTTTCTCGTTGAACGAAGTCCCTGAGCAGGTCTCCGTGCGCCAGAGCGTACCCCCCGAGCAGGTTCACCAACGAGTGGGTGTTCGATGAGACGAAGTAAACGGGCCGGCGCTGGCCGCCGTCGACATAGACGCGTTCGATCTCTCCCCACCATCTTTGGGCCGCTCGCTGGTATTCGACGAAGCTTCCCGACAACAGACGCGTCGCCAGGTCCAAAGGGGCCTTTTTGATGCGGTCGATCTCGGAGGTGAAGCGGGTGCCGAAGACGTCGTGCAGCGTGGCCAGCACGTGATCGTCCAGACGTTCCCCGGAGGACAGCACCCTGTGGAGCTTGTTCCACTCGATCTGATAAGCCGTGATGATGGGCACCAAGTCGTCGATGTCGCTCGTGCTGGTGATGAAGCAGGCCAGGGTGTCGTTGCCGTTCCACCGCATCGGTCTCCGGCGGCCACGTGTACGCACCCGGGGCCAATCGCGCACGTGGATTCCCACGGATTCGAACTGTTCCTTCGACTGTCCCATGACCAGCCACTTCACGCTGGGCATACAGTCGGGCAAGCGAGCCGCGCTGTAGGCAAACGCGGCGACGTCGGGCGCGGCGTCACGGGCCCCCGCATGCAGACTCGATTCGCTCCAGGCGTGAGGCTCCTCGAACGCGCGCACGCGGATGCCCGCCGACGATCTCAGGAGGGAATAGTAGGTGCGGATGTAAAGGTCGATGTCGTCGGAGGTTGCGCGAGGCGGTTGACGATCCACATCTTTAGTCTAAACGGCGCAGGCGTTGACGGCTAGCGTCAGTGAGGGCTGTGTGTTCCTGTGAAGGCTCCACGCCTGTGTGACCGTTTCCGGGCGGCCCTGGCGGAAGCTGTGCCTCATGCGATAAACTACGCAGATGGTTAAGCGAAGGGTTGTCTTCGCGCCCCTCGTTCTGGCCCCTGCCTTGATGTCTGTTGGGGTGGGGTGTGGAACCGGGCGAAGTTCACAGTGGGACGCGCCGCCTGTCTCCACAAGCGCCGCCACCCACGTGCCGGGCGAAGCGGAAGAGGCTGAGCGCCTGTGGCGGGACCGTAGCTCCCGCGCGTCGCTGGAAGGCGCGATCGCCCGGTGGGAGGCGCTCGCCGCTGCAAGCCCCTCGGATGCGGCCCTCTGGGGCAAGCTGTCTCGGGCCTACTATTTCTTGGCTGACGGCCACCTGCGGGCAGAGCCCCAATCGGAGGCCTACCTCGGGGCGTTCGAGAAGGGCACGAGCGCAGGCGAGCGGGGGCTCGCAGAGAGCAACGCCGCGTTCAAGGCGCGGGTTCTCGCAGGCGAAAAGGTCGAGGACGCGATCAAGGTCGTGGGCAAAGAGAGCCTCGAGCCCATGTATTGGTACGCGGTCAATTTGAGCAAGTGGTCGCGCGCCAAAGGCTTGGCTGCCTTGCTCGGGAACAAAGACCGGGTCAAGGGCGTCGTCTCCCGGGCGCTCGAGCTCGACGAGACGTTTTTCTTCGGAGCCCCGCACCGCTACTTCGGCGCGTACTGGGCTCTGGTGCCGGTCGGCAGAGACATGGATGCGAGCCGGGCGCACTTCGAGAAGAGTTTGGCCATCGCACCCGGGTACGCGGGAACCAAGGTGCTGATGGCCGAGAGTTATGCCGTGAAGAAGCAGGACAAAGACCTCTTTTTGAAGCTGCTCGATGATGTTTTGGCGATGCCCGACGACGCGATCGCCGAACTGGTCGCGGAGACCCGGGTGGAAAAGGAAAAGGCGAAACAGCTGAAGGCACAGGCCGATGAGCTCTTCTAGTCTTGGGCCACCCGGCATCGAGGGTGTGGACGTCGAGCGCCGCCGTTGGGTGGCGGCGGGCCTGGCGGCCTCTGCGGTGGCGGCGTTACCCCGCCGGCGGGCGGGGGCCGACGAGCCCATCACGCTCAAGCTGGCCACCGTGGCCCCCGAGGGCACGCCCTGGGCCGAGCAGCTGGCGCAGTACCGGAAGAAGGTCGAGGTCGAGTCGAAGGGCCGCCTGCGCCTCAAGCCCTTTTTCGGAGGGGCGCTGGGTGACGAACTCCAAACTGTGGGCGAGTGCCGGCGGGGGGCGCTGCCGATGTGGGGCGGCACGACGGGGTCGCTGGCCACGTCCGTGCCGGAGCTGTCGGTGCTGGAGCTGCCGTTTCTGTTTCGTCATGCCGAGGAAGCGGATCACATCCTGGACCAGGTTTTGTTCGAGGATCTCCGCAAGCGGCTCTTCGATCGCGGCTTCGTGGTGGTGCTGTGGTCGGAGAATGGGTTCCGTTCGTTTGGCACGAAGTGGGCGCCCATCACGGGACCCCAGGATTTGGCTGGGCACAAAATGCGGTCTCAGGAAAGCCTGGTGCACCTCGAGATGTACCGCGCTCTCGGCGCCTTGCCGCAACCCATCGCCGTCACGGAGGTGCTGCCTGCACTGCAGACGGGGGTGGTGGATGGCTTCGACAATACCCCTCTTTACACCTTTGCCGCCTCCTGGCACCTGGCCATTCGGCACTTCACTCTCTCTCGGCACATCTATCAGCCGGGGCTCATTTTGCTGTCGCGGAAGGCGTATGAAAAGCTTCCTCCCGACCTGCAGAAGATTCTGACCTCCGACCTGGGCAAGATCACGGCCGAGGGGCGTGCCAGCGTGCGCGAGATGGAGCCGTTGCTGGTACAAAACTTCAGCAACGCGAAGATTCCCGTGTACACCCCCAGCGCCGCCGAGCGGGCAGCGCTGGCCAAGGCGACGGCAGGCGTGGAGCAAAAACTCGTCAAGGCGGTGCCCTCGGTGAAGCCCCTGTTGGCGTCCATCAAAAAGGCCCTGGGATCGCGCTCTCCATGAGAGACGGGGTCGGCGCGATCCGGCGCATGTTCGTGCGGGTCGAAGCCGCGGTCACGGCGTTCGAGCGGTTCCTCATCGTGGCGCTGCTGGCCATCATGGCCGGGGCGGTGTTCCTGGATGCGCTCCACAGGATTTTTGCTGCCAAGGAGGGGCGTACCGAGCGCCTGCTCATCGCCCTCTTTCCAGGGGCGGCCGGCGCGGTGGAGCAGGTGATCGCGCCTGCGCTCTTGGGTTTGGCAACCTGGGGGCTGGCCTACGCGGCCCTTCGCACGCGCCAAGGCCCGCGGTTGCCGCGTAGGCGCTCCTTGGTGCTGGCAACGGTGATGACCGGTGCGCTCGTGGCGGCCACGCGTCTTTTGGTGCGGGGGCTGCCGAATGGCCTCGTATGGTCGCAGCAGATGGCCCTGTGCTTCATGTTGTGGGTGGGGCTGACGGGAGGTTCACTGGCCACGAGGGAACACAGCCACATCGTGTTCGAGCTGGCCGCACAGCTTTGGCCGCAGGCGCTCAGGCGGGCGGTGGAGTGGCTCGCACGGGGAACCGCCGCCGCCTTTTCCTTGGGCCTTGCCTACCTGGCCCTGGTGCACGCTCAGGAGCACTACCTGGAGTGGGCGACGTCCACCGGGGGCGCGGGTTTGTTCGAGGCGTTTCGCGTGCCACGCTGGATCATCTTTGGTTTCCTTCCCATCCCGCTCGCCACCATGGGCCTTCGGTTCCTGGCTTTCGGGGTGCGGGCGCCTCTGCCCAAGGACCCGCCGTCGTGATCCTCGCGCTCGTGCTCTTCGCGTTGCTCATCGTGGGGGTGCCCCTCTTCGTGGTGATCGGGGTCGCTGCGGCGGTGGCGTTTGGTCTTTATGCCGGTCACGGTGGGGTGGATGGACTCGTCGTGCTGGTGGTGAAGCTGGCAGGCTTGACCACGAAGAACGTGTTCCTTGCCATTCCGTTCTTCATCATCTCGGGGGCCATCATGAGCGCAGGGAGCATCGCCGCTCGTCTGGTGGCCGTGGCCGAGGCGCTGGTGGGAGGCCTTCGGGGGGGCTTGGCCGTGGCGGCGCTGGTGGCCAGCGTGATCTTTGCTGCCCTCAGTGGCTCTTCGCCCGTGACCCTGATCGCGATCGGCGGAATCATGTTTCCCGCGATGGTGCGCGCGGGCTACCGAGAGTCTTTTGCGCTTGGCTTCGTCACCACGGCGGGCAGTCTCGGGTGTCTCGTGCCGCCTTCGATCCCCATGCTGGTCTACGCGATCAGCGTCACGGGTACGAGCGGCGTGGACGTACGCGAGCTGTTCCTGGCGGGCATGGGCGCAGCACTGGTGGTGGTGCTGATGCTGGCGGCGTACGCCGTGGTGCGCGCGGGTCCGGTGCAGACCACCGAAGCCTTTTCGTGGCCGAGGCTCGAGGTGGCGTTGCGCGAGGGCGTCTGGGCTTTGGCATTGCCAGTCCTCATTTTGGGGGGAATCTACGGCGGCTTGTTCACTCCCACGGAGGCTTCCGCGGTGAGCGTGGTTTATGCCGTGGTGGTGGAGACCCTGGTTCACCGGTCGTTGTCTCTTCGTCAGCTGCCCGATGTGGTGGTGAAGGCCACCACCAACATGGGCGGTTTGCTCTTGGTGATTGGTCTGTCCTTGGCCGTGAACGACTTCATGGTCGAAGCGGAGGTCGCGGAGGCAGCCCTTCGGCAGGTCCGCGCCTTGGGGCTTGGGCCCGTGGGCTTCATGATGGTGGTGAATGTCTTTTTGGTGGTCACCGGCATGTTCATGGATTCGATCAGCGCGATCGTGCTGTTTACACCGGTGATCGCCCCCGCGGCGGTGGCACTCGGAATCGATCCGCTTCACCTGGGTGTCGTTTTCATCGTCAACATGGAGATCGGCTACCTGGCGCCGCCCATCGCCACCAACTTGTTCGTGGCAGCCACGGTGTTCAAAAAGCCGTTTGGTCTGGTGGTCCGCTCGGTGATCCCCACTTTGCTCATCCTGGGTGCGGGCTTGCTACTTCTGACCTACGTTCCCACGCTCACGGTGGGCCCCGTGCATGCCCTGCGGGGCGCGTCGTTTTTTCGGCCGTTTGCGGCCGCGGCGCCTGCCCCGAAGACCACGCCGGACCCCGACCCGGCCATGGGGCCCGCCAAGTCCGAGGCAGATGGCGCGAAGAACGAGGTTTTGACCCTCGAGGAGATGATGCGGCTCATGAAGGCCAAACGCGCGGCCGAGGCCGCTACCGAAGAGGCCACGCCCCCCGAGGTGGCCCCGGCCAAGGGCGCGGATGACCCCGCGATCGCCCCGCCAGCGGGCGCATCACGCTAGGGACGTAGCAGTCTACGTGCGGGGCTCGAAGCGAAACCCCCACGGGAGGAGACGCTCGATGTCGAAGACTTGCCCGAGGGTGTCGGGGGCGCCGTCATCGACGAAGATGAGAGGTGGAGGCTGGCCGGGCGCGGGATCGCAGAACTGACGGATGAATTGCCGGCAGAGACCGCAAGGGCTGCGGTTGGGCAGAACGTCGCCGAGCGCGTCGCGCACCGAGACCGCCAGGTAGCGCAGCCGCTTGTCTTCGTTTTCAGGTCGGCTCGTCACCGCGGCGGAAAGGGCGGTCCGTTCGGCGCAAAGGGTGCCCCCGTAGGAGCTGTTTTCCACGTTGGCGCCGGTGAAGATTCGTTGCGCGGGATCGCTCGCCATGATGACCGCGGCCCCCACGTGGAACTTGGAAAAGGGGGCATAGGCGTTGCCCGCAGCCCGTCGGGCCTCTTCGATGAGGGTCCGGATCTGGTCCGGATCGATCGTCACCTCCCGCTCGGGAAGCGAAAATCCGGGCACCACGAGGCGTCCCGCCGGGGTGGATGTAACGGCGTCAGGTACGAGCAGGCGAGGCAGGATGAGGGTGACCATCCGGTGAGTCTACAGCGTACGCCTGGCTGTCGAAGGGGAGGAGCCTGCGGCCGAGCATCCCTACGGCCCCGGGGCTCTGTCGGACGTCAAGGCAACTGGGCGAGCCAATCGACCAGCGGCCCCAATGCATCGACGTGCACATAGTGACCGGCACCTGGCAGCACGTGCACGTCGCAACCCGCGGCCCGAAGGCGCTGCGCTTCTGCGGCGCTTACGTACCGGGATCGCTCCCCCAGCGCACAGTGCACCGGAACCTCCCCAGATTCCACCACGGGCCACAGATCATCCTGGGTGAACGTTTCGTGAAGGGCGTCGAGCGCCCGCCGGTCGATGCGCCAGCGGTAAAGTCCCTGATCGAGGCGCAGGTTCATCAGGATCCACTCGGTGAGGGGCGCCGAAAGGCCTTTGCCCAGGAAGAAGCTTCGGAACACCTGGCGATCGTCGGCCTCGTCCGGGGCCTGCATCATGATGTGGAGCACCTGCCGGCTCTCCGAGGTTCGTGTATCGATGGGTCCAGGTCCGATGTCGAGCAAAACGACGTCTGCCACCCGTTCCGGGGCGACGCGTGCGCAGGCAAGCGCCACACGGCCGCCCAGCGAATGTCCCACGAGCCGCAAGGGATGGGGAAGCAGGCTGGCGGTTGCGAGCACCGCGCGCGCCACGTCGTCGAGTGTGGCATCGGCGGGAAGGGGGGGCGAATCGCCGTGCCCCAGCAGATCGGGGAGCAGCAGGGTCTGGTTGGGCTGCCTCTCCAGCCACTTGTTCGCCAACGTGCGCAGGTTTTTTCCCGAGCCCAAAAAGCCATGCAACAGGACCGTTCCGAGCGCTCCTTGACCCAGAGTAAAGGCAGAAAGCCGTTGAGGCGACATGACGAAGGAAGCTAGCAGGTCGTGCGCCTCTTTCGGCCGCGTCCGGGGCCGCGTATCGTGAGGGCCAGATGAAAACCCCGCGTCGCTTGCCCGTGGTCTTGTTGGGCCTCGCGGCTCTCGTGTGCTTGCTCTCGGCGTGGCAGCCGGCGGCAGGGCATGCGTCTTGGTTCTTGGAGGTGGGACCGGGCCTCGCGGGCATCACCGTCATGGTGGCAACTTACAGGCGTTTTCCTCTGTCGAACTGGGTCTACGTGTGCACGTTCCTCCACCTGTTGATCTTGATTTACGGGGGCTACTACACGTACGCCGAAACGCCGCTTGGCAACTGGGCGCGAGACACCTTTCATCTTTCGCGCAACCACTACGATCGGGTGGGACACCTTGCTTTGGGGGTGTTTCCGGTCTTCGTCATTCGTGAGGTGTTCATGCGCGCGACGCCCCTGCGGCGGGGCGGGTGGTTCGTCTTCACCCTGCTTTCGGTGGTGTTGGCCATCGCGGCCTTTTGGGAGCTGCTCGAGTGGTGGGTCACGCTGGCCGTGGCTTCCGACGTGGGTGTGGCCTTTCTGGGCAGCCAGGGTGATCCCTGGGATGCACAATGGGACATGTTTCTGGCCCTCGTGGGGGCCGCCGTGGCGCTGCTGTTTTTGTCACGCGCGCACGACCGCTCCCTGCGCCGACACGGACTTTTTCCCGGCCCGGATCAGCCTGCCGCGCGGTAGACGCGGTCTCCATCCCGCGCCAAAAGGCGGCTGAGCGCTTTGCCTAGCCGGGCTTCGTAGGAGTGCTCGGCGACGGCCCGCGCGTGACCTTGCGCCGCGATCCGCCTTCGCGCGAGATCGTCGCGCAAGTAGCGCGCTATCACCTCACGCGCTTCTTCGGCGTTGCCGAAGGTGACCACCTCTTGCCCAGGCTCGAAGAAATCTTCGAGCGGAATCAGACGGTCAGCCAGCTGAAAACCGCCTGCCCCACAGATCTCGAAAGCGCGCGGGTTCACGAGGTCCTTGCGGCTGCCGAAGCGTCTGGGATCTACCTCCGAGCTCAGGTTCAAGTTGATGCGACTGCCTCGAAAGAGGTCCGCAAGACCTTCATGAGGCAACGTGCCGTCGTGAGCCACGAAGGGCCTCAACGACGGCTCGGCCGCAAAGTGGGGACCGAAGAGGCGCAGGCCGGGGACCTGCAAGGCTGCCAGGTGCGCCACCCGGTTCGGGTAGCCGGTTCCCACGAAGGTGACGTCCCCGCAGGCGTCAATCGGTGCCTCGACGAGGGGCCCGGGCTCACAGGCCAGGGGGACCCAGTCGACGTACCGTACGCCCAGGTTGAGCAGCGCCGTGGTGAAGGGCTCTTGCTGGAGAGTCCACACGTGGTCGAAGCGAGGCGCGGCCTGCCGCCAGTAAGAAAAGACGTGGTAATCCTCGACGAACCAGAACACCGTGGGCACGTCTCGCTCGGCCAAGGGGGCGAGGTCGTCGGGGCTGAGCACGGGCGCTTGCGCCAAGAACAACGCCAGCTGCGGGCGCGACTCACGCAGTTGCTTCTGGGTGTGGGCGGCCGCCCGGAGGAACACCCGAACTTCCTCGGCCTGTCGTGCCCCTTCGGGGAGCGTTTTGCATGCCGCGAGATCGGGGCCGAACGTGCGGTTGTCGATGAACGAGACCCGATGGCCCAGCCGCTCGAACGCCCGCGCCGCTGCCGCCGCCACCGGCGCGGAGCCCCCCGTGACAGGACCCACGACCGCGAGGGTGAGGGGAACCGAACGCGGGGGGAACCACAAGGTTCAGCCTCGGCCCTGCGGTTCCGTCGTCGCGCCTGCCAGCTTCTGGCCGATGGCGGCGAGCGCAGGGTGCTCGGGCCAGCGGGCCCCGAGCCGCTCGTACCAGGCGCGGGCGGGTTCGGTTTGGCGTAAGGCCAGATGCAGCGTGACGAGCCCGAGATAGGGAGACACCTTGTCGGGATCCAGCTCGACCGCGCCGGCCAGGAACGGCAGGGCACCCCTGACGTCGCCGCCCGCGACCAGGTGTTTGGCGAGGTCTAGGAGCAACAAGTGCCGCGGTCCCAGCACGGCCAGGGCTCGTTCCAGCGCCGCGGGCACCAGCGCTCGGCGCAGAAGGCCGTGCCGTGCAGAGATCCACAACAGGGTCGCTTGTTGGCGGGGAGACAGCATACCGGCAAAGAGGGCCGGTGGCCGCCGCCGCTCGAGCAGGGCATCGACCGTCGCGCCGAACAGTCCCAGATCTCCTTCGGCGTCTTCGCGCAGGAAATTGCGCGGGGGGGGCTCCCGCCCCTGAACGCCGGCGTAGACCTGTCGGGTGCGTGCCACCATGAGCTGCGTGCCGTGGTGGTTGCGCACGTAGTTGTGATTGCGCTGCCGGGTCGTGCTCCACGCCGCGGGCGCCTCGAGTTGCCTCAGCAGCGTTCTGACGCCGGCGGCGGCGCCTGTGGGGGAGAGATCTTGGAACAGATGCAAGGCGGCGCCCGCGCTGGCCGCGCGGCGGAAGGGGGGCAACGGCGATGCGGCCACCAGGGCACCCTGTGCGAGCGCCTCGAACACCACACGACCAAACGTCTCGGCGGCCGAGCCGTGCACGACGATGTCGGCTTCGGCCAGGTACGGCGTGGGATCGGCCACCGCGCCCACCCGCCGCACGCGGGGGTCACCGCTATTTCCGTCGATGCCCACGATGGTGACCTCGAGCGGAAGGTCGTCGAGTTGGCCCGTGGCCACGATCTGCTCGAGGGTGACGAACATGGCCTTTTCGGGCCGCCGGATCTCGAGAAGCCGAATGGGACGTCTTGGCTCACCCAGCGGTGCCCGCGGCAGGGGGGCCGGGGGAACGAGGATGCCGCTCGAGATGCACGTGCTGCGGCTTGGGGCCTCGATGCGCCACTTGGTCTCCGGGGCCACCACGATGCTGTGATCCACGAAGTGGCTCGACTCGCAGTCGAAGTCGTTGTGTACGGTCTGAACGATCCGAGGCGCCCCGGCGAGCTGCGCGGCCAAAGGCGCGAGCGGGTGATCGTTGATCGTATGCAGGTGCACCAGGCTCGTGCGAGACATGGCGGCAAGAAGCGATGCGAAGCGAGGGGCCTGCAATTTCGTGTACCGCGCGGCCAGGGTGCGCGCCCGCTCGGCCGCCAGACCCTCCACCTCGGTGACCACCATGTGCGTGTCGCCAATCCCCTCGAGCAACACGAGAATGTCGGCCTCGGCCCCGCCGATCGTGAGCCGCGGGTACACCCGCGTGACCCCATGGGCAAAGGCGGGGGGCAGCACGTTGACCCGCGCTTGAAAGGAGCCCGCGGATGGTGGGGGCGTCGGCCTGGAATCGTCGTTCACGCGTTTGCCTCCCCGGGTGGGGCACACACTTGCCTCATCGAAGCGGCCGTGGCCTCGATGAGCGGTAGGCCCATCGCCAAGGTCTCGCGCGCCACGAAGGGCGCCTGAGGTCCGTCCGTGGCGATGACGGCGTTGACGGATGCGTAGATCCGGGGGCGTGCGCGGGCTATGAGGGGTGTTGCTTCGAGAACCACGTCAGGCCAGCCCTCGGGTTTGTCGTGGGCATTCAAAAAGGCCAGCACCTCATCGTGGGCCCGCGCAAGCCGCGCCGGGGTGGGCGGAACGGGACGGAGCACGAGAGCCACGGGATCCAGAGTCGAAAAGGTGTCCAGAAATACACGCACGGGCTCCATCCAGTGGGGTGTGTCCACGTCGGGGCAGAGCAACAAGCGAAACGGCTTGCGGGTGGCCAAGGGCAGGTCGGGCGCTGCACGATCGAAGAGCGCCGCGAAGGAGAGGGGAATGCTGTCACGATCCGCGTCGAAGGGCTGCGCGCCCGCCAGCGCTTCGAGGTCCGAAAAACGCGCGCGCGCGGGATCGTGTTGCCACTTGTCGCAGAAGATCTCCCAGTTCTGTCGGGCCAGGGCGCGGGCATCGAAGCCGGCGCTGGTGAAGGTCGCGCTGCCTTCGTGGTGGAGCAACACGTCTTCTACGATGCTGAGGCGATACCCCGCCCGTCGCGCGCGTTGGCAATAATCGTCGTCCTCGAAGTTGCCGTAGCCAAAGGCCGGATCGAAGCCGCCAATCTTGTCGAGCACGTCCCGCCGAATCATCAGGCACAACCCCACGAGACGGCCCACGTCGAGGGTGCCCCCACGGTGCGTGAGCGCGCGGGCCGCCGCGGCTCCGGGAAAGTCCGTCAGCCGCGCGTAGGGCGGTGGCATGACCTGTTGCTGGCCCACGCAACGATTCGTCACAGGTCCCACGATGCCCACGGCCGCGTCGCCCTCGAAGGCGGCGAGCAAGCGGCCGAGCCATCCTTCCGGCACCCGCACGTCGTTGTTGATCACCACGGCGAACCCACCCGAGGCGCGCGCCAACCCTTGGTTGCAAGCGAACGCGAAGCCCTCGTTGCTCTCGTTTCGCAGGTACACCAGGTTGCCGTGCCGGGCGGCGAAGGTCTGTGCCACGCCCGCGACCGCGGGGCTCGAGCCGTTGTCGACCACGATGACCTCGAAGGCGCGATGCGTGTGAGCGTAGAGCGATTCGAGAAAGGCCCGCGTGAGATCTGCTTCGTTGTACACCGGTACGACGATGCTCACGGGGTCGGTGTAAGGAAGCACGCCGTGCCGATGCGCGAGGGTCTGCGCCTGCTTCGTGTCCACCCGGCCGCGTGCGCGGCGCCAGAGATCTTCCCAGCCCAGGTTGGCCGCTTGGGCCGACAGCACACGCCGGGTGCTGTCGAAGGCCCCAGGCGGGAGCGCCACCCCGTCGAGCCGGCGGCTGCAGACGTCCAGGCCGGTGACGAGAAAAAGGCCCTTGCTGGCCAAGGCATCGGCCAGGCTGTGCGGGCGCGTAGGCTCGAAGATCGGGCCGTCGTCGGTGGGCGTTCCCATGCCGAATCGGCGTGCCACGAAGGTGAGAGTCTCCGGCGTTTGGCTTGGCAGCGACTGCCCTTGCGTGACCGGCCACAAGGCTTGGTCCATGACCGAGGTCTCGAGCTCGGACAGCGCCGGGCCCGTGGTGCCGAAGGGAGGCAGCGAGGCCGTCACGGCGCCCAAATGCCGGTTGGCCGCGAGGTGCGCCGTGGCGCGTTCGAGCCAGTGCCACGAGGGCAAGTGGTTCGGGCCCACGCAGGCGACGAGCTCTGTGGACACGTGCGCGTGCGCGAAGGCCCACAGCTGCGAGAACGCGATGTCGGGGGCTTCGAGTCGTCGTGCGTTCGTCTCCTGGGGCGCCAACCATCGTGCGTAGGCCGAGATGGTTTCGTCCTGGCTGGCGTCGACGAGGATCCAAGGGTCGTCGGGGCCCAAGGTGGCGCGGGTTGCCTCGAGCCAGGGCGCCACCCACGGCAAGCTCGAGGGCAAAAGAAAACTCACCACCGTGACGGGTTCACGGGGCGTCGATCCTGGACGCGGCGCCACGGCGGCCAACTCGCGCCGCACGTCGAGATCGAAGCGCTCGGCACGCCCCAGCCACTGGGCGTGAAGGCGCGCGCTGTCGTGGCGCAGGTGATCGAAGTGATGTTCCCGTTCGGCGCCCGCCGTGGTGACCTGTGCCCGCGGGACCAAGACACTTTCGTGACCTTTCGCTCGTGCGCGCAGGCAGAGGTCCATCTCCTCACCGCCCGCGAGGTAGGCTTCATCGAAACCTTCGAGGGCGCGGAAAACGGTGGCCCGAACCGCCAGGCAAGAGGCACCGAGGCCCGTGCGGGTTGCTCTCTCTGGCCGAAGCGCCTCGCTCGGGCTTCCTTTGTGAAGCGCGAATGACTGCAAGGGCTCGCCCATGCCGTACGCAAGGCCGAGCCCCGCATCGTGGATGCGTCCGTCCAGGCCGAAGCGCACGGGGCCGGCCAACCCTGCGCCCGGGTGGCTCGACAAGGCCTCGAGCAAGGGCCCAATCCATCCGGGGCGCACGAGCGTGTCGGCATCGAGGAACACGAGTGTGGGCGCGTGGGCTTGGGCGGCACCCTGGTTCCGTGCCCGCCCGCGGGACGTCGCCGTGTCCTGACTGGACACGAAGAGGGCCTTCGGCCAGGCGCGGAGCCGATCCGCAGTCACCTCTGGCCCTCCGCTGACGACCACGAGCTCATGGGCCTCGGGCGTGTGCGCGGCCACGGCCTCCAGACACCGCTCGGTCGCATCCCATCGCTCGCTTGCCTGTAAAATGATCGTGACCAGAGGGTCCATGCGCCGCCGAGAGGTTCGTTTCCCGGGGGCATTTTGCACGCAAACGAGGAAAATTTCTGCATGAAATCCCGGCCGATCGCGGAGGCCCGCTTGTGTGCCTTCGGGGCCTCCCCGCGCGGGGTCCGCCGGGCTTTGACCGAGGGTTGTGTCAAGTGTGACTGTGGATACTTTGGTCGATTCGTCCACCTGAACTCCCGAGCTCCTTGCGTCATCGCGAGATCGTGCGATGAGGCCTTGACGGGCCTGCAGCCCGAACGCTACCCCTAACCGTCTTCGTGTTGCCCCGTGCGAACACGGTCCCGTCCTCATCGCCTTCGAGCCCCGTTCGCTGGGCTCTTTGCGCGCCTGTGTGTCCGGTCCGCATGTTTCCAGGAACCACGCCAGGACATTTGCCAACGCTTCGCCCACCATCGCCCCACCGCTTCCCCGGGAGGTTGGCGTGACCGCGCCTTTCTCTCCCGCAGACGGTGCCGACGCGCTGCACCCGACCGGCTACGCGCGCCCCGGGGCGAGTGACAAGGGGATCCGCCTTCGTGCGTGGCAGAGGCAAGCCCTCGAAACCTTCGAGATGGCCGAGCATCCCAACTTTTTGGCGGTTGCGACCCCGGGCGCTGGAAAGACCACGTTCGCGCTCACTGCCGCGCGCCGCGCTTTGGTGTCACGCAAGAGCAAGCGGCTCGCCGTGGTCGTTCCCACGCAGCATCTCAAGCTCCAGTGGGCGCAGGCCGCCGAGCGTTTCGGCATTCACCTCGATCCCGAATGGGCGGCCGGATACGGCGCGCTTCCCTCCGATGTGCATGGCGTGGTGGTCACGTACCAGCAAGTGGCGGCCAACCCTCAGGCTTTGCGTCCGCTGGTGCGAGATTCGCTGGCGGTCCTCGACGAGGTTCATCACGCCGCCGATAGCAAGTCGTGGGGTGATTCCGTCCGCACCGCCTTCGAGCATGCCTGGCGGCGGTTGTGCTTGTCGGGCACACCCTTTCGTTCGGACCAAAGCACCATTCCTTTCGTCCGCTATGAAGGGGATCTCGCCTGCTCGGACTTCGAGTACGGATACGGCGAAGCGCTCAAGGATCGCGCGGTCGTTCGTCCGGTGTACTTCCCCCGCATCAATGGCCGCATGGAGTGGACGGCGCCCGATGGCAACGTCTACAGCGCCACCTTCGAGGACAAGCTCACGAAGGATCTCGCCAGCCAACGCCTGCGCACCGCGCTCGACGTCGAAGGCGAATGGTTGCCTGCCGTCCTCACACAGGCGCACGCCCAGCTCTTGCACCTGCGGGGCCAGGACCCGCGGGCGGGCGGCCTCGTGATCGCGATGGATCAAGATCACGCGCGCGGGATCGCCGAGATCTTGCGTGAGCGCACGGGGGTCATGCCCACCGTAGCCACCTCGGACGATCCCGTGGCCTCGCAAAAAATCGCGCGCTTTTCCGAGACGCGTGAGCCGTGGATCGTGGCGGTGCGCATGGTCTCCGAGGGCGTGGACATCCCCCGCCTGCGCGTCGGCGTATACGCCACCAACACGATCACCGATCTCTTTTTTCGGCAGGCCGTGGGGCGCCTCGTGCGCTGGACGGGGGGCTCGTCGAAGCAAACGGCGTACATGTTCATCCCCGACGACGTGCGCCTGCGGGCCTCGGCGTTCACCATCGCGGAGCAGCGTCGGCACAGCTTGCGCCGGAAGGAAGACCCGGACGAGGGCTTTGGTCCACCCCCTCCCGGCGATGAACGGCCCGCCGAAGAGGAGCCCCAACTCGAAGAGCAGCTGTCCTTGTTTGCGGCGTTGTCAGCCGTACCGCTCGACGAGCAGGGCAGGCCCCTCGACGAACAGCGGGTGTTCGAGGACGGGGGCGACGAGATCCCGGATTACGTGGGCGGCGCGTTCGAGCCGGTGGCCCCCGTTCCGGACACCGGCTGGGAACCGGTGGCCCCCTTGCCGCTGCCCGATCCGGAGCCCTTGCCGCCGGCCGCGCCGGTGGTGGGCCCTTTGGCGAAACGACGTGATCTGCGCGAAAAGAACAGCGCCGTGGTGCGCGAGCTGGTCCACTTGACGGGGCGGCGTCATGCAGACGTCAACTCGGACCTCAACCGCAAGTCCGGGATCAAGCGCATCAGCGAAGCTTCGATTCGCCAGCTGGAAAAGCGTCTTGCTGCCGCGGAGGAGTGGTTGCGCAAGCTTTAATCGCCGATCGGCGGCGTCGGGGGCTTGGCCTGCGAGGAAGGCGCCCGGGCCGTGAGAATGCTGCCGAGAAGATCCGGGGCGTGCTCCAAGCGCTCGAGCCGCGGGTAACGGGGACCGCCGGCATAGACGAGCTCGTGTGCCTCGAAGAACTCTTGGTTTTCGAGCAGCAACTCGACCTTGCGGCGTCGGGGTGAGTCTTCCACCGCGGCGAGCAGCCGTTCCCGCGAGAACTTGCGACCGTTCACGGCCACCACGCGTGCGCCCGGCGGTACCCGGGCGCGCGCGGCGGCCGTGCCCGGAACGACGTCGACGACCTCGCCTTCGTGGCTCACGACGAGGCCCAGGGAATACGTGAGATTCAATTCCCGGCTTGCCGCCTCGAGCGCTCGAAACGTCTCGGTGGGTTCGCGAGTGAACACCAGGCGCCAGCCCACGTTGCCGAGGGCCGTGCGGGAAGGCTGGGCCACGATGGCCTCGATCCGTGACGTGAAGAAGGCGTCCCAGTCGAGGGGCGCCACCTCGCGCAGGAGCTCGAGCACATCGTTTCGCTCGTAGGGTGAGACCCTCACGCGGTCACCGGAAGGCCCGGCGAAGCGCCGACAGAAATCGTCGAGCGTGCGCGCCCCCTGCGTGGCCTGGCGAACGAGACCGTCGGCTTCGAGCCAGACCAGGACCATTTCTGGGTAGTAGTCGAGTCCGCGTCGTAGGTTGCGCCAGTGCTTCACCGCCTGCCCGAGGTGGGGGGCCGTAGCGGCGGTGTCCGCCAGCGAGCGCCACGTGCGACCTGTCTGCGCGTCCATGCCCGCGGCCGTCATCGCGAGAAACTCCTGCGCCTGCTCTCGGGTGCGCAAGCCAGCCCGCGCGGCCAGGACCTCGCCCCAGTAGGACGTGAGGCCCTCGTACACCCAAAGCAGGCGTGTGTCGTGGGCTTGCTGATAGTCGCGGACCACGAGCCCCTGGGGCCGCCGGTATTTGCCGTTCCAGCTGTGCACCAGCTCGTGGGGAAGCAGGGCCGAACGGAACAAGCGTTTGTGCGGATCGAGCCAGGTGTCTTCGGCCACACGGTTGTCGCTGCTGGCGTGATGCTCGAGGCCTCCGAAAGGCAGGTGGTCGGAGAGCGTCAGTAAAAACGTGTAACTCTCGTAGGGATAGGTCCCGAAGAGCGCACCGGCTTCGCGCACCAGGGCGCGGTAGCCTGCGAGCGTTTCGGGCGGCAACGCCAGGGCGCGTGCGCTGTCGGCCGCCGCAAAGAGCTTGTGCGGCGGGCCTCCCGGAGGCGACAGATCGAACCTTGTGGTCTCGGCCCCTGCCACGACGGGGCTGTCGATCAGGGTCTCGAGCGAGACCGGGGCAAAACGGAGCCGTGTGGGGCTCTCGGAGCGGGCGATGAGGGCGCTTCCCCACGACCAACCCGGCGGCAAGCGCAGGGACGCTTCGACGCGTGCCTCGGACACCGCCACGCCGCTTTCGTAGAGCAGCACCGCGTTCCATTTCAACACGAGTAGCTCCGGAGTGGCGCTGGCGGGAGAGGGGGCACCGCGCCCGCCCACGCTCGTCACCGCATCGAAACTTACGTCGAGCGCGTCGGCACCTTCTGTCGAGGGCACGACGAACGCGTAGGCGTCGCGTGGGGCGCGCTGCCAGGCCACGGGTTTTCCCCGCGCACGCATGTGAAGATTCACCAGGTCGTTGATGGGACCGGTCGGACCGTGCTCGCCCGGGAGCCACTTGGGAAACACCAGGGTGACGGGCCCCGGCCCGACCGGGATCGTTTGGCGTACGTGCAGAATGCGCTGGGGAGCGTCGGAGGCGTCCACCTCGATGTGCATGAGCGGCGAGGCACTAAGTGCAGAGCCACCCCAAGCGAGCGAAAGCAACGTGCCTGCGAGCAAGGAAAGACGGCGAGCCATTGCGCGATTTAAGCCGGCGCCTCGGTGAGGACCAAATGAAGTAAATTTAACGCGATGCGCTTGGGTCGCGAGAGGGCTTCGTGCGCAGGCTGCTAAGCTTGCCTTCGTGGCTGCATCCACCCCTTCCACGACCCTGGCGCCTCGTCCCACGATGCTTCGTGCCCAAGAAGCTGCGAAGACACTCGAGCAGGCCCTCAAGCGCTTTCGAGGCGAGCTCACCGTCGCCGACGCAGCCGCCAAAAGCGGCCTGGCGCTGCGCGACGCCGAGACAGGGCTGCACGAGTTGGTCGCCCGTTACCAGGGGCACCTGGCCGCGACGAGTGAAGGGCAGCTCGTCTTCCAATTTCCGAACGGCCTCGTGAAGCCGAAGTCGAACACGCCCCGCTGGCTCCGCAAGCTGGGGCGCGCCGCGGTGGGGGTGGGGCGCTTCGTGGTGCGTGCCTGGGTATCCATCGTGGTGATCGCGTACGCGGTGGCCTTCGGCGCCCTCATGATCGCCATGGCGGCCAAAGACGACGGGCGCGACGGACTGGGCGACGCCGTCGAGGTGGTGTTCCGCGTGGTGTTCGAGGCGCTGTTTTGGACCTTCCACCCTTTTTCTCCGTTTTACAGGCCCTACGAACCCAGCTGGCTCGGCCAAAGCCGCCGTCAGCGGCGCTTGCCGAAGGTCCCATTTTACGAGCGGGTGAACCGCTTCGTGTTCGGACCCCCGCCGCCGCCCGAGCCCACCGCCGTCGAGGTGCAGCAGGGGCTCGCCGACGAGATCCGTCGATGCGAAGGCCGCGTGGGCGTGGGAGACGTCATGCGCGTCACCGGGATGAACCGAGGCGAGGCGGACGCGGCCCTGTCGCGGTTGCTCCTCGATTACGACGGCGAGATCGAGGTGAGCGAAGACGGGGCTTTAATCTACGTGTTCAAATCGTTGCGGCAGACGGCCTTGGTGGAGCAGAGCCCCGGCCGTCAGATGCAACCTTTTTGGCGGCGCAAAGCCGAGATGCTCCCGGTCACGGGCAACCCCGCTGGCAGCAACCTGCTGGTGGGCGCCGTCAACGGTTTCAATCTGGCATGTAGCGGCTACGCGGTGGCCAACGATCTCACGGTCGAGCGCCTCTTGTGGGAGTTCAACCAGGCGATGGAGCGCTCTGCCTATGCGCCCGTGGAGGTGGCTCCTCCCACGGGGACCCCCTTGCTGCTGGGCTGGGTGCCGTTTTTGTTTTCGGGCGTGCTCTTTGCTCTGCCCGCGCTGCGCTCCCTCGGCCGGCGCCGGCAGCGGCGGCGGCTCGAGGCTGAAAATGGTCGCCGTGCGGTGGCGGCCCGCGTGTTCGAGCAGCCGCGCGCTGTCTACGGGGAAGACGAGCTGGCAAAGCTGTGGCAGGCCGGTGCCGGGCGCGCCCCCACACCGCAGGAGCTCCTGGCGTCGGTGCGATCCCTGGGCGGCGAGTTCGACCTGCACGAGGACCGTCCCGCGTTTCGCTTCGCCGAGCTTGCCCGGGAGCGCAAGGCCCTGGCCTTGGCCCGCAAACAGGCTAACGAGACCGAGCGCAGCCCGGGTGACTTGGTGTTCTCGTCCGACCGGTGAACGAGCGATGATTCGGGCGTGCTAGAGTCGCCGCGCCTCCCCGGCGCATCGACATGTCTACGTACATTCCCCTCAACGCCCGGCTTCATGGGTGGCAGGCGCCGAAGTTGCTGGCCTGCGTGCTCCTCGTCCTGGGGGCCTGCTCGTCCTCGGAGGAGCCGTCCCCCGCGTACGAACCGGTTCATCGGCCCCCGGGGTGGCTGCTCAACACCTGGGGCACCTCGCAAACCAACCTATTCGTGGTGGGCGGCACCCCCGAGGCGGGCCGCGTAGACCATTACGACGGAGCGGGCTGGTCGTCCGTACCTCTTCCCGTCGACACCCCGCTTTTGGCGTGGATGTGGGGATGGCCGGGCGACACCGTGTTCGTGGTGGGCGCGCGGGGCACCGTGCTGCGGGGGCAAGGGCAGGGCGCGGCGATGACCTGGACGAAAGAGCCCGTGCCCACGACCCAGGATCTTTGGGGTGTGTGGGGAACGAACGAAGCCGATGTGTGGGCGGTGGGCGGCAACGGCCTGGCCGAGGGTGACGCCACCTTGCTTCACCGGACCCCGTCGGGCTGGCAGTCTGTGCCCGTGCCGCCCTTGCAAAGGGCACTCGTACGCGCCTTTTACAAAGTGTGGGGCACGAGCGCCTCCGACGTATGGGTCGTGGGCCAAAGCGGCGCCGTTTTGCACTTCGATGGCATCACCTGGACCGAACGACTGGTCGGCACCGGAGAGGATCTCATCTCGCTGTGGGGCGTCGGCGAACGGCTCGTGGTGGTGGGCGGTCGCACCGTAGGGGTCGTTGCCACCTTCGATGGCCAAACCTGGAACACCCGGAGCTTGCCTGCGGTTCCGGGGCTCAACGGGATCTGGATGCGGGATGCGGAGCACGTTCACGTGGCCGGGACCAACGGCTTTACGGCCCGCATCGATTTCAAGTCGCTCGCGGTCGCGCCCCACGCGCCGATCACGGCGCTCGACCTGCATGCCGTGTTCGGCACACCCGACGGAGCCCTCGTCGCCGTGGGCGGCAACTTGCTCTCGACGAGGGGCCCCTTCGAGGGCGTTGCGCTGCAACGGGCCCTCACGGAGACGGAGTGAATGGGACGAAATCGCTTCTTTTCGTGGTCCTTTGTGGCCTGTGTCGTGCTCGCGGTCAGCGGCTGCGACGCAGACTCTCGGCCTTCGGCAGAGATCTTTGCGCCCTTGGGCGAGATCATGCCTTTGGCCACCCCGGCCCAAAGAGACACCTTCGACAGAGGCCGCGCGGTGGTGCTGCGTCGCTTTGCGCCCGCCGACGGCCTGGGACCCAACTTCAACGTGGTCTCTTGCGTGGCCTGTCACGAAAAGCCCGTAGTGGGGGGCAGCGCGGGCCGGTACCGCAACTTTTTGCTCGTGGCGCAGCGGCTCTCGGACGATTCGTACACCCCGCTCGGCATCAACGGCGTCCAGGATCATTACACCTTGGGCCCCGGCGGGCGTGTGCCCTCCCAGCCCGCGATCAACGTCTCCGCGCTGCGGAGCCCCATTCCGATGTTTGGCGTGGGGCTGATTGCCGAGCTCCCGGAAGACGCGATCGTGAGGCACGCCGACGAGAGCGACGCCGACGGCGACGGCATCAGCGGACGGCCGAACTTCGATCGCGGTTTCGTGGGACGCTTCGGGCGCAAATCTCAGACCGTTTCGATCGAAGGCTTCATCCGAGGCCCGCTGATGAACCACCTCGGCATCACCAGTGTTCCCCTTTCGGAGGCGGCACGGGCCGAGCTTCCCGTCGCGAGCCCGCGCTTCAGCCGCAGCGCCATGGCTCTGACGGTGCAAGGCCCCGGGGCGCTCGACGTGCACGTGCTCGCTCAGGCCGCCGCCCCCGACCAACCCACCGTTGATGCCGATGGCGTGCCGGACCCGGAGCTTTCCGAGCAGGATCTCTTCGATCTCGTGAGCTTCAGCATGCTGCTGGCTGCACCCGAGCCCGATCCTCCCACGCCCGCGTCCGAAGCGGGGCGGGCGATCTTTGCCCGCCTGGGCTGCCCGGCGTGCCACGTGCCCAGCTTGCGTGGCCCTCGGGGCGAGCTCCCGCTTTACAGCGACCTGCTCCTGCACGACATGGGGCCGGAGCTGGCTGATGGCATTCAGATGGGCATCGCCACCGGTCGCGAGTTTCGGACGCAGCCCTTGTGGGGTGTGGCGGCTGGCGCGCCCTACTTGCACGATGGGCGGGCGGACACCCTGGATGAAGCGGTGCGCGCCCACGGCGGCGAAGCCGCGCGCGCGCAGGAGGCCTACGTGGCGCTCGCCCCGGCCGATCGCGCGTTGCTCGAGGCCTTCCTGCTGTCGCTGGGCGGGCGCACGCAAGCCAGCGCAGGCCTTCTCGAACCCGGCGCCGCGGCGCCGCAGGCCGGCCAGCCTGGAGGCCCCGTGAGCGGCTTGAGTGCAGACCAGGCGGCCCGCTTCGCGCGCGGCCGGCGCCTGTTCGACCACGAGTTCGGGGCCGCAGGGGGCCTCGGGCCCGAGTTCAACGGCGATTCCTGCCGCGCGTGCCACTTCGACCCCGCGCTGGGTGGGGCAGGCCCCGCGGACGTGGACGTGACCCGGCAAGCCATCAGGGGCGCGGACGGTCAGGTCACGCCGCCCGCGCGCGGAACGATGGCGCACAAGCTTCAACTGGCAGGTGTTCGCCCTGCCGTGGATACCCTGGCGAACGTGTTCGAGACGCGGCAAACGCCCACACTCTTCGGGTTGGGCCTTGCCGGCCGCATTCCCGAGGCGCAGCTGGTCGCGCGGGCCGACCCCTTCGACGCCGACGGAGACGGCATTTCCGGGCGGGTGCATCGTTTACCCGACGGGCGGCTCGGCCGCTTTGGCTGGAAGGCCGACGTGCCTTCGTTGGCCGAGTTCGTCCGCGACGCGCTCACCAACGAGCTGGGCCTGACGCTGCCGCCCGAAGCAGGGTTGAGCTTCGGCGTTTTGGCCGACGCCGATGCGGTGCCCGACCCCGAGATCGATCGCGAGGCCATGGCAGACCTACTCTTTTTCCTCGAGAACCTGGGGCCACCGCCGGGGCAGAGCCGGGACCCAGAGGCCGAGGCGCAGGGCGCCCAGCTGTTTCGCGACCTGCGTTGCGACGCTTGTCACGTGCCGGTGATGACCGACGAACGGGGCCAGGTGGTGCCTTTGTTCAGCGACCTGCTGCTGCACGACGTCGCTCCCGAAGGAGCCGAAGGCATTCCCGGCGGCGAGGCGTCGGGGCGGGAGTTTCGCACCCCTCCCTTGTGGGGGGTGGGGGACACATCTCCCTACATGCATCACGGTCGGGCGTTCACGTTGGAGGCCGCCCTGGCCGCGCACAACGGGGAAGCCGCGGCCTCGGCGCAGGCCTACAGCGCTCTGCCCCCGGAGGCCCGGTTGCGGCTGCTGGCGTTTTTGCGTTCTCTTTGAGGCCCGATTGACCCTTTCGCCGTGCGAGCGGCGACCTAGGGCCAATGACGCGCAAACCACTCTCTCGCCGAACGTTGTTGCGGGGCGGGGCGGGCTTCTCCCTGGCCTTGCCGTTGCTGGACGCGATGGTGCCTCGCTCTGCCCGGAGCGCCCAGGCCATGACTCCGAAGCGCTTCGTGTACTGGATGCAGCCCTTGTCCATTTACGCGGATGTCTTTTGGCCCACGGCGCCCGGGGCCAAGCCCTACAACTGGCAGACCGACCCGATGAAGGAGGTCTACTTCAGCGGGCCGGGCGCCATGGTGAATGACAAGTTTGAGCTGCCCGAGGCCCTCGCGGCCCTGCAGCCGCACCGGAACGACATGTTGTTCGTGGAGGGGCTCGACAACTCGGGGGGCAATCACCCCGCCTACAGCACGACGCTCACCGGCACGAACACTTACGAGCACTCGCCGCAGAACATGATCTCGATTGATCAGCTCATCGCGCAGCGGCTCAACCCACCGACGAAGTTCCGGACCCTCAACGTGGGCGTCAACAATGGGGGGGCCAACGACGGCCAAGCCGTGTCGTGGCTCTCGAAGTCTCAGTCCGTGCCCGCATCGGATAACCCCATCAAGACCTGGGAGCGCATCTTCGCTGGTGTGTCTGCGGATCCCGACAAGGCACGAAAGCTAAGAGAGAAGAAGCGCTCCGTGCTCGATTCTGCGATCGAACAGGCCAGCACCCTTCAACAGGATCTTGGCGCGGCCGATCGGCGGAAGCTCGACCAATATCTGACCTCCTTCCGGGAGATCGAAAGCCGCCTCGATGCCGGTGCACAGGCCGGCTGTTCGCCCCCCGCAAAGACTGACACGAAGAGCCCGTCGCACGGCCGGGTCCTTTACGACGAGGACGAGCTCGAGGACATCGCCGATACGCCCTTCGTCATGAAGCAGCAGATCGATCTTCTGGCGATGGCTTTGGCGTGCGATCTCACCCGCATCGGCGGTCTGCAGTTCGGCACCGAGGCCAACAACAACACCTTCCCTTGGATTGGACTTCCTTCATGGCGCTGGCATGACGCTTCTCACTTCGAGGCGGGCGCTCCCGAAAAGTGGCCGGAGCAGAGGACCTTCGCGGAAGGGTGGCGTGCCGTCGCCAAATGGAGCGTCGAGCAATACGGCCTCCTGGTCCAGAGAATGAAAGACTTTGGTGCGTTCGAGAACGCGACGGTCGTGTTTCTGACCTCGATGAACCACGGTGGGGCGCACAAGGCCCGCAACTGCCCCATCGTCGTCACGGGCTCGGCGGGCGGCGCGCTCAAGGTCGGACGCCACGTGCGCCTCCCCCATCGCTTCAACGGAAACGGCGAGGGGACCCCCCGGCGGTTCAACGATCTCCACATCACGTTGGCCCGCGCGATGGGCGTCAACATCGATACCTTCGGCGACGCGGACAAGAGCACGGGACCCATCACGGAGCTTTTGACATGAAGCGAAACACATGGTCGGGAAGGGTTGGGGCCACACTCTGGGTACTCGCGGCGTTTTCCGGTTGCACCGGCGCGGTGACGGGGCAGCCCCCGGAAGCGAGCGACGCGGGCAACTCCCCCTCGGGCGACTCCCCCTCGGAGTCCCCAACACCCGACGGTAAACCTTGTGCAGGGCCCGCAGACTGCGGTGTCCAGCCCTCGAGCGGGACGGTAATGCGCCGCCTGACGCGCGAGGAATACGACTACACCGTTTCCGACCTGCTCGGCACGAAGCTCACACCCGCACGGGCCTTCCCCAGGGAGGAGACGGTCAAGGGATTCGACAACAATGCCTCTCAGCTGTCCTTTCCAGGGCAGCTGGCCGAGCAAGCCCTCTCGGCGGCAGCCTCGCTCGCGCAAGTGGCGCTCAGCAAGGCGGGGTCCATCGAGCCTTGTGCCTCGAGCGAAACCTCTGAAGCTTGCGGGAAGAAGTTCATCGAGACCTTTGGGCGGCGTGCGTGGCGCCGCCCCCTCACAGGGCCCGAAGTGGACCGCCTCATGGGCGTCTTCGCACTGGGAGACACCTTCACCGAAGGCCTCGACCTGGCCCTCCAGTCCCTGCTGATCTCCGCCCCTTTTCTCTACCGTATCGAGACGCCTGCTGAGCGGCCAAGGCCCGCGTCTTCGTGGGATATGGCCTCGCGCCTTTCGTACCTGCTGTGGAAGAGCATGCCTGACGGAGAGCTCATGGACGTGGCGGCGGCCGACGGGCTCCAGTCCAAGGCGTCCATCTTGGCTCAGGCCGAAAGGATGCTGAAGGATCCGAAGGCCGAGCGCACGTTCGCGGCGTTCAACGCGCAGCTCATGGAGTTGCCCCGCATCAATACGGCTGCCAAGGATCCGAAGGTGTTTCCGAAGTGGGACAATGACTACCCGCGGCTGCTTCGTGACAGCGCCGAGGCGTTCATGGCCCACGTCGTGAAGGAAGGCACGTTCGCAGACCTCTTCACCGCCGACTTCGTGTTTACGAACGACCAGCTGTCCGCCTACTACGGCGTCGACAAGCCCGGCACGAGCGAGATGACGAAGGTCTCCCTGAACGACCCGAAGCGTAGCGCGGGCCTTCTCACACAAGGCGGTGTCATCGCAAGCCACTCGGGGTTCACAGGCACCTCTCCCACGTTCATGGGGCGTTGGGTGCGCGAACGCTTGCTCTGCGGGACTTTGCCGCCGCCGCCACCCGAGGTGAACGTGATGATCGGGCCCGCCCCTCCCAACCAAACGACACGGGAGCATCACGCGGCCCACAACGACAATCCGGACTGTGTGCCCTGTCACCGGCTCATGGACCCGATCGGCTACGCCTTCGAGGAGTACGACGCCATCGGCGTGCACCGAACCACCGAAAACGGCAAGCCGGTCGATCCTTCGGGCGAGGCCGTCGACAGCGACGTGGGTACGTTCGTGGGCGCCACGCAACTCGGGGAAAAGCTGGCGGCCAGTACCTCCGCACAAAGCTGCCTGGCAACCCAGTGGTTCCGCTACGCGCAGGGGCGCCTGGAAGAGGCCTCCGATAAGGCAGCTCTCGAAGGTCTTCTGGCCGCCGTCAGAGATACGGGCACCTACAAAAACCTGCTTCTGAAAACGGTCCAGAGCGCTCCGTTCCTGCAGGCCTCCCCGCCCCAGGAGTAGTCCAACGGGGCGTCCTCTTCTCCGGACGGTCCACAACTTGCGTGAGCATTGACCCGGTTTGAGGGGGAGGCGCGACCTTGGCTGTACCCGTGAACGGCAATCAAAAACTGTGAGGTTCGTTGCATGCACTTGATGAGGCGCAGAGGGTTCGTCGAACGCATGGCTCTGGGGGCTGGCGCATGGATGCTTTCGCCGCTGCTGCGGCAGTCCCTTCGCCCTGCGCTGGGAGCGGCTGACACGAAGCGAAAGATTATTTTCTTCATCGATCGCATTGGCATCACCGACGAGATGCGCCCGGTCGCTGCCGGCAGTGGTCTCGACCTGAAGGGTTTTTCGCCGCTCGACGCCTACAAAGACAAGATCGCGGTGGTCCAGCACCTCTACAACCCCTTTGGCCATCACCTGCACGGCAACTTGTGGCCGCTCACGGCCATGGATCGCAAGCCTCTCGAGGGTGTGAAAACCGCACCGCTCGGGCCCTCGATCGACCGGGTCATCGCCAGGACGATGGGGGCAGATGCTCCGATCTCGTCGATCAATCTTGCGACGTGGACGGGCGACGAGGACGACGACTTTTCGCTCACCTACAGCAGTGACGGACCGCTCGCGCCCTTTGCGATCCAGCAGGATCCCGTCGCCGCCTTCGCCAGCATTTTTGGCAAGACCACGCCGGCTGACCCGGCGGCCGGCAATCAGCAGGCGGCGGCGCTTCTGCGCCGCAGGAAGAGCCTGCTCGACTTCGTGATTTCGGACCTCAAGAAGGCCTCCGACCACCTGGCCTCGGCCGAGAAGGCCAAGCTCGAGCAGTACACCACGTCGTTGCGTGAGATCGAGCTCAAGCTCGGGGACGTGGCCGCCGCCCAGCTCTCCTGCGGCGCTCCCAAGGCCCCCGACCCGGCAGCCCTCAAGGGAAAATACGCAAACCCGGACCGTCCCCACATCGTCGCGGACATCATGGTCCAGGCCCTGGGGTGCGGGTTCTCCCGGGTGGGCGTCATTGCGCACAACACGGGGGCGATGCCCTTTTTGGGGGTTTGGTACAACAGCGAGGGCAAGCCCAACCACCCCGGCCAGCACGGCATGTGGCACGGCGGCGCCACGCTCGAGCACCACAGGGCCTACCATAACTACTCGGCCAAGAGCATGGCCTATATCCGGGCGCAGCTCGAACGCGTTTCGGATGGAAGCGGAAGTCTCGCCGACAACACGCTCATCGTGTTCATGAACAACTCGGGCGGCCAACATCATGGCGGCCAGAACGACTACATCTTCATGACCATAGGCGACCTCAAAGGCGCCTTGAAAACAGGGCGATTGGTCCAGCTTCCGAGCAGCAAGATCACGAGCGGCGATCCCCGCATGACCCTGGTGACCCCCGGTGATTCCGGCTTCAAGCCGAAGGTGAACCATGACGTGCCGGTGCATTCCGTGGCCGACTTTTTCGTGTCGGTGGCCCGAGCGGTCGGGGCGGACATC